>CAMLMQ010000292.1 GCA_946481135.1 uncultured Microbacteriaceae bacterium | reverse complement strand
TTCCCGGCGATCGACGACAACGTGCTGCTGTTCAGCTTCCTGTTCCTCGTCGCGCTCGGCGTCGACTACAGCATCTTCCTCGTCACGAGGGCGCAGGAGGAGGCCGAGCACCTCGGCATCACGCAGGGCATGATCCGCGGGCTCGCCGCGACGGGCGCCGTCATCACGAGCGCCGGCATCCTGCTCGCCGCCGTCTTCGCGGTGCTCGGCGTGCTGCCGCTCATCACGCTCACCCAGATCGGCGTGATCGTGTGCGTCGGCGTGCTCATCGACACCCTGCTCGTGCGCACCGTCATCGTGCCGGCGCTCGCGTTCCTCACGAAGGACCGCTTCTGGTGGCCCCGCCGCCCGAAGGTCACCGACGCGGAGGCCGCCGCGCGCGGTCTGGACGGTCTCGCTCCCGTCGCGACGCCCACCGGGTGAGCGTCGCGCGCCCGCTGAGCACCGGCGCCCGCGGACAGCGGCGTGTCGACCGGAGTGTCGGGCCGTCCGGGTGCTCAGCGGGCGAGGTAGCGGCGGATCGCCTCCGCCGAGGTCGCGTGGTCGACGACGTCGGGTTCGCCGGAAGTCGTGATCGACCCGACGACCTCGCCGTTCACGCGGATCGGGATCGATCCGCCGTGCGCCTTGAACGTGTCGTGGTCGACATCCGTCCGCTGCTCGAACGGCGTGCCGGCCTCCTCGTGCCGCCGACGCACGAGCAGCGACGGCTCGCCGAACCGCACGACGACGGCGTGCTTGCCCGCGAGCCACGGGTCGTTGCCCGCCCCCGACGTGCCGAGCTTCGCCTGGAACACGACATCCTCCCGCAGCACGACGCGCACCGCGAGGTTCAGCCCCCGCTCGTCGATCACCTCGACCGCCGCGAGTCCGAGGTCGACGGCGTCGTCGTTGTCGAACTCCGGGAGGTCGAGCACCTCCTCGCGTTCGAGGTCGGCGACGGTGTACTCGGGGAGTTCGCTCACGGGGTCATCCTGTCACCGCGACGTTCTCGCCCACCCGCACGCCGCTCTCCAGCTCCTCCGAGCCGTCCGGCGCGAGCACCACGGTGCGCCCGCCGCCCCTGCCCGTGACACCCAACGCTCCACCGCACGCACCGAACCAGTCGGTGGTCGAGGCATAGGACAGCACGCACGTGCCGGACGGATCCATGCGCCGCGCAACGTAGTAGCGGACGTCGTCGTGCTCCCCGACGAACCGCACGGAGTCAGCATCCCAGTTCTCGGTCGCGTCGTCCGGGAGCTCGGTCGGGAGCACGTCGGCCTCCGTCGCCTCCCGGTCGAGGTCGGAGTACCCGGTGCCCGACGCGCACGCGGCGAGGAGGAGCGACGCGGCGGCGACGCCGACGATCTGCGGAACCCTGATCATGGCCCCGACCCTACTTGCGGATGGTGCCCCCGAGCGAGGCGATCCTCTCCAGCACGGCGGGGCGCGCGACGATCCACCCGACGACCGTGACGACCACCGAGACGGCGAACACGACGAGCCCGATCCACGACTCGTCGTCGCGGCCTGCGTACATGTGGTTGAGGTTCCGCAGCGCCCCGGTCGCGAAGATGAGCACGACGTGCACGAACGTGAACGCGAGGAAGTAGACCATCACCGCGATGTGCAGCCAGCGCACGGGCTTCTCGGGCGGGAATCGCCACTCGGGGCGCCACACCGACGAGAGCCGCAGCCCGGTGAGCAGCGCGAGCGGCGCCGCCACGAACACCGTGAACCCGTACATGAGCAGTTGCAGCGCGTTGTAGTGCACCCAGCCGTCGTGGGTCGGCCAGTCGAGCGACAGGTACTGGATGAACACGCTCAGCGCATGCGGCACGACATCCCACGACACGGGCACAAGCCGCAGCCACTGCCCGCTCGCGAACAGCAGCACCCAGTAGAGGATGCCGTTGCCCACCCAGAGCGCGTCGAGCACGAGGTGGAACCAGACGTGGATGCTGAGCCGCCGCGGCGGGTTCTTCGTGCGGATGACGCCGTCGTTGCGGCGGGTCCAGAACGACGGCGGACGCCTGCCGGAGCCGATCTGCCATCCGGTGCGCACGATCAGCACGAGGAAGAACGCGTTGAGCGCATGCTGCCACTGCAGCCACCACGGGAAGCCGACGGGGGTGCCCGCGGGGATCTCGGTCTCGCCCGGGAACTCGGCGAGAAAGGCGGAGACGTCGGGGACGGTGCGCAGCCACTGGGCGACGAGCACGGCCGCGACGAGCGCGACGACGCCGAGGGGCACGAGCCACAGCAGAGGGGTGAGGCGCCGTGTCACGGCTCCACCGTAGCGCCCGCGCGGGCGGCCTAGGATCGAAGACACCGTGACCCCTCCGCCCGCCGCCGCCGATGAGCGGCCGACCGCGCGGTACGTGATCGTCCTCGTTCTCGTGGGGCTCACCGGGGGCGTCTTCTCGGGGGCGCTCGGGGTCGGCGGCGGGATCGTCATGGTGCCGCTCATGCTCACCTTCCTGCGCTTCGACCAGCGGCGCGCGGCGGCGACGTCGCTCGCCGC
>CAMLMQ010000291.1 GCA_946481135.1 uncultured Microbacteriaceae bacterium | reverse complement strand
GAACGAGGAGCCATGCAGGGAGCCGTCGACAGTCCGGTCGAGACCCCGCCGAGATCCCGTGTCGGGACCCTGCGCAAGGTCAAGGGCTACGTCGCGCTCACCAAGCCGCGCGTCGTCGAGCTGCTGCTCGTCACCACGGCGCCGACGATGATCCTCGCCGCTCGCGGCATCCCCGATCTCTGGCTCGTGCTCGCGACGCTCGTCGGCGGGTACGTCTCGGCCGGCTCGGCGCACGCGTTCAACAGCTACCTCGAGCGCGACATCGACCGGAAGATGAAGCGCACGAGCAAGCGGCCCCTCGTGACGGGCGACATCACGCCGCGCGAGGCGCTCGTCTTCGCGTGGGCGACGGCGATCGGCTCGACGCTCTTCTTCGGGCTGCTCGTCAACTGGCTGTCGGCCGCGCTGTCGGTCGCCGCCATCCTCATCTACGTCGTGCTCTACACGCTCGTGCTCAAGCGCCGCACCCCGCAGAACATCGTCTGGGGGGGCGCCGCGGGCTGCATGCCCGTGCTCATCGGCTGGGCCGCCGTGACGGGCACCGTCGAGTGGCCCGCCGTCATCCTCTTCGGGGTCGTGTTCCTGTGGACGCCCGCCCACTACTGGCCGTTGTCGATGCGCTACCGCGACGAGTACGAGGCGGCCGACGTGCCGATGCTCGCCGTCGTGCGGGGGCGCTCGGCCGTCGGGCTGCAGGTCGTGCTCTACGCCTGGGCGACCGTCGTCTGCTCGCTGCTGCTGATTCCGGTGGCCCCGATGGGCGCGGTGTACGCGGTCGTCGCGCTGCTCTCGGGCGGATGGTTCGTCGTCGAGTCGCACCGCCTCTACGCCGGTGCGATCCGCGGCGAGGAGGTCGCGCCGATGCGGGTCTTCCACGCGTCGATCACGTACCTCACTCTCGTCTTCGTCGCGGTGGGGATCGACCCGCTTCTGCACCTCCCGATCCCGTTCTGAGCCGTCCGGCGACGCACGAGCGGAGGGGGCTCGCGGGGCGGGGGCTGTCCGCAGGCTCCCTCATCCGCGGCTTCTCGCGCTGACGGCGTCGGCATCCGCGCGGAACGTCGCGGATGCCGGGGGCGCCGCGGCGACGAAGCGCGCGTGGGTCGGCACGCGTGGGTCAGAGGGTGAGGGGGCGACGGGTGGCGTCGAGGGTGACGACGGTGAGCGCGACGGTGACCGCGGCGAGCACCATGTGGATGCCGACGAGGAGGGGCGGGATGCCGGTGTTCGCCTGCACGATGCCGACGACGATCTGCACCGCGACCGCGACGATGAGCACGATGAGCCAGGTGAGCAGGCGACGGTCGCCGACTCGCACCGCGCCGACGAGGAAGACGAGCAGGGCGGCGACGAGCGCGTACCCGGCGTAGGCGTGGGCGTGGGCGAGCACATCCCAGGCGAGGCCGTTGCGGGCCGCGGCCGCATCGCCCGAGTGCGGACCGCTCCCGGTCGTGACGACGCCGATGCCGAGCACGACGACGAGGAGGGCGGTCGTGACGTGCGTGACGACCCGCAACCATCCCGGGAGGAAACGCTCCCGCGGCCCGGGGTCGCGCCTCGTGCGCACGACAACCGCGGTCGCGACGGCGACCAGTGCGGTCGACGCGAGGTAGTGGAACCCGACGATCCAGGCGTTCAGGCCCGTGAGCACCGTGATCCCGCCGACGACCCCCTGCAGCACGACCCCCGCGAGGATGACGAGGGCGAGCACCCGCAGCACGCCGAGACGCCAGGTCGCGACGACGAGCAGGATCGCGAGGATGCCGAGCACGGGGGAGAGGGTGCGGTTGCCGAACTCGATGACGCCGTGGATGCCCATCTCGGGCGTGTTGACGAAGGAGTCCTCGGTGCACAGCGGCCACGTGGGGCAGCCGAGGCCCGATCCCGTGAGACGCACGGCCCCACCGGTGGCGATGATCAGCACGTTGCCGACGAGGTTGAGCCAGGCGACGACGCGCACGAAGCGGGAGCGGGGCGAGGTCGGGAGGAGGCTCACGAGCCGCCAGTCTACGTAACGCCTCCGAATGCTCCGACGGCCGGTATGCGCGAGGCGCTCCCTGTAGACTTGTCGGGCAAGGGAGCATCGACGCTGTTGCCCTGATCGGCGTCGCAACTGCCCCAAGACGAGCAGGCCGACACGAGCGGAATGGCTCGCTTCGGCAGGAAAGAGGCTCACACCCATGTCAGACGTGCTCATCGACCGTCCGGAACTCAACGACCTCGGAAAGTACGAGTTCGGCTGGGCCGACTCCGACGTCGCCGGCGCCTCCGCGCGCCGCGGACTCTCCGAGGAGGTGGTCGCCGACATCTCCCGGCTCAAGAGCGAGCCCGACTGGATGCTCGCGGCCCGCCTCAAGGCGCTCAAGATCTTCGGCATGAAGCCGATGCCCACGTGGGGCGCCGACCTCTCGGGGATCGACTTCGACCACATCAAGTACTTCGTGCGCTCCACCGAGAAGCAGGCCCAGACCTGGGACGACCTGCCCGAGGACATCCGAAACACGTACGAGAAGCTCGGCATCCCCGAGGCGGAGCGCGCCCGCCTCGTCTCCGGCGTCGCCGCGCAGTACGAGTCCGAGGTCGTGTTCCACTCGATCCAGAAGGATC
>CAMLMQ010000290.1 GCA_946481135.1 uncultured Microbacteriaceae bacterium | reverse complement strand
CCCTCGGCCCAGGCCTGCATGAGCGCGTACTCGATGCCGTTGTGCACCATCTTCGCGTAGTGGCCGGCGCCGACCGACCCGGCGTGCACGAAACCCTCCTCGCGCGGGCCCTCGGGGCGGAGTCCGTCGAAGACCGGCAGCAGCTCCTCGATGTCGGCCTTGTCGCCCCCGGCCATCAGACCGTAGCCGTTCTCCAACCCCCACACGCCGCCGGAGACGCCGCAGTCGACGAAGCGGATGCCCTTCTCGGCGAGCTGCGCGGCGTGCACCGCGTCGTCGGTGAACCTCGAGTTGCCGCCGTCGATCACGAGGTCACCGGGCTCGAGCACGGCCGAGACGTCGGCGATGACCTGATCCGTGATCGTCCCCGACGGCACCATGACCCACACGACCCGCGGAGTGGGCAGTGCGGCGGCGAGCGCCGCGAGGTCGGGCACATCCGTGACCGCGGGATTGGGGTCGTAGCCGGTGACCTCCACGCCCGCGCGCCGGAGGCGCTCGCGCATGTTGCCGCCCATCCTGCCCAGGCCGACGAGTCCGATGTGCACGTTCGCGGCTCCCTTGACGATCAGCGCAGCAGGAGGTTCGGCTGCAGGAGGTACTTGTAGTTGTCGGCGCCGGGCTGATCCTTCGACGACTGGCTCGTGATCAGCACGGGACCCGGCTTGTTCGGGTTGTCGGTCTTCGTGAACGACAGGCGCACGAACTCCGAATGCACCGCACCGAGACCGTCGAGCAGGAAGGCGGGCTTCAGGGAGACGACCGTGTCTTCGCCGACGAGTTGACCGTCGATCGACTCCGACGCCTGAGCCTGCTCGACGCCCGCGGCTTCGAGGGTCACGCCGTCGATCGTGAACGAGAAGCGCAGCGCGGCCTCACGCTCGAGCACGAGCGAGACGCGTCGGGTGGCCTCGACGAGGTCGGCGGTGTTGACGACCGCGTAGTTCTCGACGCTCTCGGGGAAGAGGCGCTTCACGGGCGGGAAGTTGCCCTTGATGAGGAGCGAGGTGACGGTCTTCTTGTCGGCGCTGAACGCGATCAGTTCGCGGTCGTCGCCGCGGTTGATCGTGACCGAGACGGTGCCGCTGTGGGCGAAGGTCTTGCCGATCTCGGCGAGGGTGCGGGCGGGGATGAGCGCCGACGTCCCTTCGGCCGACGTGGTGCCGGAGTCCCAGTCGATCTCGCGCACGGCGACCCGGTAGCGGTCCGTCGCGACGAGCGAGAGATTGTTGTCGCCGACCTCGAGCTGCACGCCGGTGATGACGGGCGTGACGTCGTCGCGCGACGCGGCGACCGTCACCTGCGCGACGGCGGCCGCGAAGTCGTCGGCCGGCAGCACGCCCGTGCGTTCCCCGATCTGAGGAAGCGTCGGGTACTCCTCGACGGGCATCGACCCGAGAGTGAACTTCGCGGAACCGCACTGCACCGCGATCTTCCCGTCGACCGTCGCGAACTGCACGGGGGCGTTCGGAAGCCGACTGGCGATGTCGGCGAGCAGCCGGCCCGAGACGAGCGCACTGCCCGGCTCGTCGACCTCGGCCGCGATCTCGGTACGGGACGACACCTCGTAGTCGAACGAGCTGAGCACGAGGGCGCCGTCGGCGGCCTCGAGGAGCACGCCGCTCAGGATGGGCTGCGTCGTGCGCTGGGGCAGCAGTTTGACCGCGAACGACACGGCCTCGCTGAAGACGTCCCGATTGACCTGGAACTTCACGAAACGGCACTCCTTGCGCGGCAGGCGGGGAAAGACCCCGGTGGGCCAGGATTTCACATCGATCCTGGCACAGGAAGAGCCGCCGGGTTTCCGGGGTTCCGTTGTCGAACCTCGAGCTCAGAGGGAAGGAAGCTCTTCTTCTTAACCCGTGGGGACATGTGGATAACCCGGGCTCCGAGCTAGGGCGTGCGGAGAACTACAACCGTGTGAGTTGCCGAGAGCATGTGGACGCAGCAGCCCCGGTCGGTGGACAACTCGGAACCCGTGGCTGACGATCCACATCGAGTCGGTTCGAAATCCACATTCCGTCCCCGCGTGGCGAGGCGGTTATCCACAGTTTGTCCACACGCTGTGGAGTGACCCGCACGGGGACCGGTTCGTCTAGTCCCCCGTTCGGGGGAGAGGAGGTCAGAGTTTGCCGTACCGCTGGTTCTGCTTGATGCGGCTCGTGAGCTCGGTGACCTGGTTGTAGATCGAGCGTCGCTCCTTCATGAGCTCGCTGATCTTCTTGTTGGCGTACATGACGGTCGTGTGGTCGCGGTTGCCGAACAGTTGCCCGATCTTCGGCAGCGAGAGGTTCGTGAGCTCGCGGCACAGGTACATGGCGATCTGCCGGGCGGTCGCCACCGCCTGCGAGCGGCTCGACCCGTAGAGGTCGTCGACGGAGAGTTTGAAGTACTCGGCCGTGTGGTTGATGATGTCGACCGGCGCGATGACGTTGTCCTCGTCGAGCGTGATCAGATCCTTCAGCACGGTCTGCACGAGCTGAAGGTCGACGGGTGTCCGGTTGAGGCTCGCGAACGCGGTGACGCGGATGAGCGTGCCTTCGAGTTCCCGGATGTTGCTCGACACCTTCGTCGCCATGAACTCGAGGATCTCGTCGGGCACCTGCAGCTTCTCGCTCTGCGCCTTCTTGCGGAGGATCGCGATGCGGGTCTCGAGGTCGGGCGCCTG
>CAMLMQ010000289.1 GCA_946481135.1 uncultured Microbacteriaceae bacterium | reverse complement strand
ACTTTGTCGCGGACCACGAACTGACGCGAGACACCGCGCTCACGAAACGTAACGCCATCGACTCCATCGAGAGCGGCCAGCATGTGCGCGACGAAGCTGTCACTGATCCGATTGGCGAGTCCACGCGGAGTTGCACGGGACATCTCCGCAGGCGTCGAGCGACGCCAGTTCGCGAGATCCGACGCCGACTGGTCCCTGGCAGTGACGATGGCAGACAACACCTGCTGCCCGAGGAAGGCAGACAGCGTGTCGGCGGAGGCGTCCAAGGTCATGCCGCAAAATATACCATCAAAAATGCCAGCAAGTCATCGCTGCCCCCGATGACACGCCGCAACAAGTCGCATGCAAGGGGAACGTTGAACGCGCCTTCGCGGGGTCGGCCCTTGCCCACGCAACCACCGTGGCCGTGATGTGCGATTAGCCCGCACGATGAAGTGCACGGTGAGAGGGCGCCATCCGTACGGGAGTCGTCCCTACCGGCGGGGGGGTGCCCTCGTACGCGGGGCAGGGTTCTTACGCGTTGTCGACACGAGCGTTATCGAGCCATGCAAGTTGGATGCGGGCCGCAGTGACGGCGTCGTGGGTTTCCACTCGGGCTGCCTTACACTCCCAGGTCGGGGTGCCGACGTTGGAGTGCGGTTCGCTCGGAGCCTCGATTCTCGCGATGAGGTGCGGCGCACCGCCCGCGCCAAGAAGCCCGACGGAGCACTCCCGACGCACACCTGACCGCGTTACGCCTGAACTGAACATCACCGCGAACAGCCCCCGCCGCCCGGCAGAGGAGCTATTCGTAGTTCCCGGAAACGGCGAAGACCACTCGAACTCGACGCACGAACTGTCTCGACCCCGATGCGAGCCCGCCCAGAACGATCCTGAGCACCGCGCGCTTCCGCGGGCAAGAATGCGGGCCGTCCTGGATCCAGTTTCCTGGACAGTCATCAGGACGGCCCATTCGTCGGGCTGACAGGATTTGAACCTGCGACCCCCTGACCCCCAGTCAGGTGCGCTACCAAGCTGCGCCACAGCCCGTGGCATCGCGCCGCTCCCCTCGCGGAGACCGGCACGGCCTCCTACTCTAGCCGACTGTCCACAGGCCTCCGTTCACCGCCGTCCGATGTCGGTGGTTGCTACTTGTCTGTGTGCATGGTCTCCTTCACCGATCCCTTCGACACCGCCGACGGCGCGGTGATCGACGCGATCGTCGAGACCGATCGCATGATCGCGATGCTCACCGCCGCGAAGCAGCGGCTCGTCGCCTTCGCCCACGCCGCGAGAGTGCCCGCGATGTCGCCGCCGCTGCGCGAGCGCGAGTTCCGGGCCGAGCTCGCGACGGCGCTGCGCATCTCCGAGCGGGCCGCCGACATCCTCATCGACGAGTCCGACGTGCTCAGCGAATATCTCCCGGCGACGCTCGAGGCGCTCGCGGCGGGCCGCATCACGCCCCGGCACGCGCGGGTGCTCGTCGACGCGCTCGGGCAGCTCGAGCCCGACGAGCGAGCCGAGATCGAGCGGCGCGCGCTCGAGGCGGCCGACCAGTCGGGGCCGGCGTTCGAGCGCACGGTGCGGCGCATCCGCGAGACCCGGGATGCCGCCACCGCCATCGAGCGCAACCGGCGCGCCCGCAGCGAACGCAGCGTCACCGTGCAACCTGGCCGCGACGGGATGGCGTGGCTCATCGCCCACCTCCCGGCCGTCGAGGCGGTCGCGATCGACACGCGACTCGACGACCTCGCCCGCGCGCTCGTGCGCGAAGGTGACGCCCGCACCGCGGCGCAGCTGCGGGCCGACACGTTCTGCGACGCCCTGCTCGACCGGGACTCGCGGGAGTCCCGCCGCTACCTGGATGTGCGCCCCACCGTCGTCGTCACGGTGCCGCTCACCGTGCTCGCCGGCGCCGACGGGCACGCCGAACTCGCCGGCCACGGGCCGATCGACGCCGAGACGGCCCGGCAACTCGTCGCCGACGCCCCCGTGCTGCGCCGCATGATCACCGACCCCCGCGACGACGCCATCGTCGCGCTCGGCCGCACCCGCTACCGCGTCAGCGACGACCTGCGGCTCTGGCTGACCGTGCGCGACGCGCGCTGCCGGTTCCCCAACTGCTTCCGCCGCGCCACCGCGAGCGACGTCGACCACTCGATCGACTGGGCGCTCGGCGGGCCGACCGACGACACCAACCTCGCCCACCTGTGCAAAGGCCACCACACCGTCAAACACGACACGGGGTGGCGCATCGAGGCCATCCATCCCGACGGCACGATCGACTGGGTCTCCCCCACCGGCCACCGACACCGCAGCCGACCGGCCCGGCCGCGCGCGACAGACCCGCCATAGCGAGCCCGGGCGCGCGCCGACGCCGCGCGCCGAAAGCCGCGACGACCTACTGCGAACCGGTCGCGTTCTCCCGCGCCTCGTCCGGCGACTCCACCGCCTGAGCGGGGGCGGCATCCTCACCCAGTTCGATCGCGAACGACGACGCGAGGATGCCGGCGCCCAGACCGACGAGACCCCAGAAGACACCCCAGCGGTGCTTGCCCACGACCGCGTCCACCGAGAGCGGGCCGGGCCCGTCCATCGTGAGCGCCGTCGCCGACGCCACGAGCGCGAGATTGAACTCGTAGCCGCCCTTCGAGTTCCAGAAGCCGTTCGGCGCGTGCGCAATGAAGTACGCCGCCGCCATGAGACCGGA
>CAMLMQ010000288.1 GCA_946481135.1 uncultured Microbacteriaceae bacterium | reverse complement strand
GGGTCGTACTTCTTGAGCACGATGCGGTCGGGGTCGTTGCGGCGGTTCTTGCGGGTCACGTAGGTGTACCCGGTACCGGCCGTGGAGCGGAGCTTGATGATCGGACGGACGTCCTGAGCCTTCTTGGCCATCAGATCTTCTCCCCACGGGCCAGGAGGTCCTGAACCACCGACTCGATGCCGCGGGCGTCGATCACCTTGATGCCCTTGGCGGACAGCGTGAGGGTGACCGTGCGCTTGAGCGACGGGACGTAGTACTTCTTCTTCTGCACGTTCGGGTCGAAGCGGCGCTTCGTGCGGCGGTGCGAGTGCGAGATGTTGTGTCCGAAACCGGGAGTGGCTCCGGTCACCTGGCAGACAGCTGCCATGGTTTCCTCCGTTAATGGCGGACGGATCCGCCGGCTACCGTGGGGCGAGCGCCCCACCCAAGGTCACTTGTCGGCATGCCGACGTCCGGTCGCCCGGACGGCACGCAAGAAGCCCCGTTTCCGGGACAACCTCTCGATAATAGACGACGGATGCTGCGCGGGCAACGCGCGGGTGTCAGCAGACTCCGTGGAACGCGAGCGGCGTCTTCCACTGTGCGAGCCGATTGCCGTCGAAGCGGGCGATCGCGCCGGCGGCGTCGGCGTCGGGCGCGTCCGGGTCGACCCGGTCGAACCCGACCCACGTGCGTCCGCTGTACTCGGTGAGCGGCACGGCGTCGGGCACCGCGGCGTCGAAGTCGGCGCGCGACATCCCGATGCGCACCCCGCCGACGGTGCGGATCGGGATGCCGGTCGCCGTCGTCATGCCGCCCACCTCCGCCTCGATCGACCCGAGCGAATCGGAGTAGCCGGGCGAGCGCAGCAGGAACCCGCCGAAGTCGTAGACGGTCTGGTCGGCGTCGCACCCGCTGCCGATCGCCCCGGTCGTCGAGACCTCGGGAGTCATGCCGAGCGCGGTCGCGAGGCGCGCGGCCGCGTCGGCGTGGTCGGTCTCGTCGTAGCGCACCGTCGCGAGGGGCTCACCGTCGGCGGCGTACGCGACGATCGCCCGCGAGTGCAGCATCACGGAGGTCGCGAGCGGCACGACGGCGGGCGGCTCGGTCGTCGTGGGCGTCGGAGTCGGCGCGCCGGTCGGGGTCGGCGTCGGGGTCGCCGCGCCCGTCTCTCCCGGGTCCGGCTCGGACGACGGGGAGGTCGTGACCGGCGGTCGCGGCGTCGGTGCCGGCGGCTCGGTGCCCTCGGCGCTCGGCATCGGAGTACCCACCACCCCGCACCCCGCAAGGAGCACGAGGAGCGGCAGCGCGAGGAGCGCGGCCGTGCGGCGGGGAGTGGGGATCATGGCTCTTCCGAACGGGTACGGGCGGGCGATCGACGCCGACACTAGCTTGGGAACCATGGAGTGCGCTTACTACGACGTGGGCGCCTGCCGGTCGTGCGAGCTCATGGGCATGCCCTACTCCGTCCAGCTGGAGGGCAAGACCGCCGCGGCGCGCGCGCTGCTCGCCGGGCATCCCGAGGCGGTGTGGCGGGATGCCGTGCCGAGCCCCGAGGCCGGGTTCCGCAACAAGGCGAAGATGGTGGTCGGCGGCACGGTGGACTCGCCGACGCTCGGCATCCTCGACCGTACCGGCCGCGGAGTGGACCTGCGGGGGTGCGGGGTGCTCGCGCCGGGACTCGTCGCGGCGATGCCCGCCCTCGCGGCGTTCGTCACGCGTGCTCGACTCACGCCGTACGACGTGCCGGCGCGGCGCGGCGAGCTGAAGTACGTGCTCGTCACCGAGTCACCCGACGGAGAGCTGATGGTGCGCTGGGTGCTTCGCTCCACCGAGGCGCTCGCGCGCATCCGCAAGCACGCGCCCGAGCTCCAGGCGGCGCTGCCGGCGATCTCGGTGCTGACCGTCAACCTCCAGCCCGAGCACAAGGCCGTGCTCGAGGGCGAGACCGAGCTCCTGCTGAGCGACGCCGACACCCTCGCGATGCGCACGGGCGACCTCGTGCTGCACCTGCGACCGGGCGGGTTCTTCCAGACGAACACCGCGATCGCGGCGGCGCTCTACGCGCAGGCCTCGGCCTGGCTCGATCCGATCGCGCCCCGGACCGTGTGGGACCTCTACTGCGGCGTCGGCGGGTTCGCGCTGCACCTCGCCGCGCCCGGCCGCGAGGTGGTCGGCGTCGAGACCTCGGCGGCGGCCGTCGAGAGCGCGCGCCTCAGCGCCGAGCAGTCCGGCATCCCGGGTGTGCGGTTCGAGGTCGGCGACGCGGGCGCCTACCCGGTGGGCCGCCCGGCGCCCGACGCGGTCGTCGTCAACCCGCCGCGGCGCGGGCTCGGCGCGGCGTTCGCCGACGTGCTCGAGACCGCGGGGCCGGCGACGATCGTGTACTCCAGTTGCAACCCCGTCACCCTCGCCGCGGATCTCGCCGCGATGCCCTCGTACGAGGTCGTCGAGGCGCGGCTGTTCGACATGTTCCCGCAGACCCGGCACGCCGAGGTCATGACGCTGCTGCGCCGACGCTGAGGGTGCGGACGGCTCAGGCGGCGGAGCAGGCCGGGCAGAGCCCGAACACGTCGACCACGTGCTGGGGCCGGGTGAACCCGTGCTTCGCGGCGACCGCCTGCGCCCACTGCTCGACCTCGTCGGCCTCGATCTCGACCGTGACGCCGCAGTTGCGGCAGATGAGGTGGTGGTGGTGCTTGCCCGGCGTGCACGCGCGG
>CAMLMQ010000287.1 GCA_946481135.1 uncultured Microbacteriaceae bacterium | reverse complement strand
CGTTGAAGACGAGGTACACGACGCGCAGCACCGCCTCGAGGCGCGCCGGGAGCTCCGCCGCGCCCGGGACCTCGTAGGGAATGCGCGCGTCCCGGATCTTGTTCTTCGCGCGCACGATGCGCTGCGCCATCGTCGGTTCGGGCACGAGGAAGGCACGTGCGATCTCGGGCGTCGTGAGCCCCGCGACGGTGCGCAGTGTGAGCGCGACCCGCGACTCCAGGGGCAGGGCCGGATGTGCGCACGTGAAGATGAGCCGCAGCCGGTCGTCGACGTCGAGCGCCGCGTCGTCGGCATCCATCGTCACCTCCTCGCCCTCCAGGCGCGCCATCGCGGCCACCTCCTCGTACTTCTGCCGTTCCGACGCGCGTCGGCGCAGCACGTCGCGCGCGCGGTTGCGGGCCACCGTCGTGAGCCACGCCCCGGGGCTGCGCGGGATGCCGTCGGTCGGCCAGCGGGTGAGCGCCTTCTCGAAGGCCGCGGCCGCGGACTCCTCCGCGAGATCCCAGTCGCCGGTCAGGCGGATGAGGGTCGCGACGACCTGCGACCACTCGTCCCGATGGGCGGCCGCCACCGCCGCCCGCACATCCGTGGTCAGTCGGCGTCCTCGTCGAACGGCCACACCGGCCGCAGCTCGAGACGTCCGAATCGGGCCATCGGATGCCGGCTCGCGATCTCGATCGCCTCGTCGAGGTCACGGCACTCGAGGATGTCGAAGCCCGCGATCCACTCCTTCGACTCGGTGAACGGGCCGTCGCTGACGACGAGCTCGCCGCCGCGCACCCGTACCGTCGTCGCATCCTCGACGGGACGCAGCCGATCGCCGGTGACGTGGACGCCCCGCGCCGTCACGTCGGCGATCCACTCCTCGATCGTGTCGTCGGCCGCGTTGTACGGTTCGGCCTCGGCGTCGGTCGCGACGAACATCATGTAGCGCATGGAATCCTCCTCGGAGTCACGGTATGCCCCTCCGACGAACGGGCACAGCCGGAATCGACACGGGGATCACTCGTCGAGGGCGAGTTCCTTCGGAAGCTCCAGATCCTTGTCGGCGCGCTCCTCGACGTTGACGTCCTTGAAGGTGAGCACGCGGACGCTCTTCACGAAGCGGTCGGAGCGGTAGACATCCCACACCCACACGTCGTTCATCGTGAGCTCGAAGTAGAAGTCGTGCTCGGTGTCCTTGCGCTCGAGCGTCACCTCGTTCGCGAGGTAGAAGCGCCGCTCCGTCTCGATGACATAGCGGAACTGACCGACGATGTCGCGGTACTCCTTGTAGAGCGCCAGCTCGACCTCGCGGTCGTAGTCCTCGATCTCGTCGTCGTCCATTCCGACGAGTCTAGCTACGCGATCTCCGCGCCGAGGTCGAAGAGTCCCGGCTGCTTGAGCCAACTCCAGCGGTGCAGCGCGCTCGCCCCGTGGGTGGCGATGCCCGCGTAGTGCTCGGCCGACGCGTACCCCTTGTTCGACGTCCAGACGTAGCCCGGATGCCGCGCGTCGTTGTCGATCATGAGCCGGTCGCGCGCGACCTTCGCGAGCACCGACGCCCCCGCGACGGCGGCGCACGAGCGGTCGGCCTTCACCTTCGTCGTCACCCGGAGGGCACCCCGGTAGGAGTCGCCGAGCGCGGGCGTGAGCCAGTCGTGCGAACCGTCGAGCAGCACGACGGCGCCGATGAGGTCGACGCCCTCCTCCCGCACCGCGTCGAGGGCGCGCTTCGCCGCGAGCCCGAGGGCGGCGATGATGCCGATCTGCTCGATGCGCTCGTTCGACGCCATCCCGACGGCCGCGTGGCGGCTCCAGCGGGCCACCTTCGGCTGCAGCTCCTCGCGGCGGTGCTCCGGCAGCAGCTTGGAGTCCTTGAGACCCTCGGGCGCCGTGCGGGTGTCGAGGTCGACGACGCTGAGCCCCACCGCGACGGGGCCCGCGATCGCCCCGCGACCGACCTCGTCCATCCCGATGACGAGCCGCGCCCCCTCGCGTAGGATCGCACGCTCGTGGCGCAGCGTCGGAACCGTCGAGACCACGATCAGCCCTCCGGCGTCTCCGTCGGCTCGGGCTCGTCGTCGGGAGCCGGCTGCTCGCCGCTGCCCTCGTCGACGCCCGAGAACACGATCGGATAGTTGTCGAGCCACGTCCAGCGGTCGATCGGCCACGAGATGAGGATGGCGCGCCCGACGACGTGGTCGAACGGCACGAAGCCCTTGCCGGGGGCGTCCTGCTGGTAGCGGGAGTCCTCGGAGTTGTAGCGGTTGTCGCCCATCACCCAGAGCGAATCCTCCGGCACGACGATGTCGAAGTCGTCGCGCGAGACCTTCGTGACACCGTCGGGCAGCAGCACGTAGGGCTCCTCGAGCGGCACGCCGTTCACGATCATCTGGCCGAACTCGTTGCAGCACGCCACCTGATCGCCGGGCAACCCGATCACGCGCTTGATGAGGTGGTCGTTCGAGTCGGGCGCGGTCAGCCCGATGATCGACAGCACCCAGTCGAAGAACGCCACCACGGGGTTCTGCTCGACCTCGGGCTGCTGCTGCAACCATCCGCCCGGGTCGCGGAACACGACGACGTCGCCGCGCTGGACCGGCATCAGGTCGGGGGTGAGCTGGTTGACGATGATGCGGTCGTTGACCTGGAGCGTGTTCTGCATCGACTCGGACGGGATGTAGAACGACCGGATCAGGAACGTCTTGATGAGGAACGAGATGACGA
>CAMLMQ010000286.1 GCA_946481135.1 uncultured Microbacteriaceae bacterium | reverse complement strand
GGTAGGGCGGACGGGACTTGAACCCGTGACCGACGGATTATGAGTCCGCTGCTCTAACCGGCTGAGCTACCGCCCCGCACCGGCCACGGCATCCGCGATCGGTGTCAGTCGGTGACCGGGTCGGTCACCGTTTCCCCACGGTACAGCGCCTCGAAGGTGTCGATGGTCGCTTCGAGGCTGTGGCGCGACACGATGCGCTCCGACGCCTTCTTCATCGCCGTGTACTCGTCGGGCGCGGCGGTGAGCACGGTCGTGAGGTGCTGCGCGAAGGCGGGGATGTCGCCGGGCTCGTAGAGGTAGCCGTTCTCGCCCGGGTGCACGAGGTGGGGCAGCGCCATCGCGTTCGCGGCGACGACGGGGAGGGCGGAAGCCATCGCCTCCATCGCCGCGATGCACTGCAGCTCGGCGCGGGACGGCATCGCGAAGACGGCGCCGTAGGTGAGCAGGTCGCGCAGCTTCTCGTCGCTGATCGTGCCGTGGAAGACGACGCGGTCGCTGATGCCGAGGTCGCGCGCCATGCGCTCCAGGCGCGGGCGGTCCTCACCGGTTCCGACGATGTCGACCGTGAAGTCGAGTGCGCGGTCGAGACGCGCGGCGGCCTGGATGAGCTCGTGGATGCTCTTCTCCTCATCGAGGCGACCGACGAAGACGATGTGGTTGCCCGTGCGCGGCTCGTAGCTCGGCACGTAGTTGGCGGCGTCGAGACCGTTCGAGATCGAGTGCACGTCGGTGAGGCCGGTCATCTTCTCGAAGTACTCCGACGAGCGCCGCGTCGGGGTGGTGACGACATCCGCCATCCCGAAGATCTTGGCGGCCGCCTTCCACTGGGAGTTGATGAGCCAGCGCAGCGCGAACGGCGGGAAGATCGTCACGTGCTGGGCGATGTTCTCGGCCATCGAGTGGTTGGTGCCGATGAGGCGGATGCCGTGTGCCTTCGCCGCGGGCGCCAGCCCGCGACCGACGATGATGTGCGACTGGAAGTGCACGACATCCGGCTTCACCGACTCCACCAGCCTGCGGCCGTTCGCCGTCGCCTCCCACGGCAGCGCGAACCGCAGCCACGGATGCGGGTACCACCGCCAACTCCGCAGCCGGTGCACCATGAGGTCGACGCCGTCGTGGGTCTCGACGCGTGAGCCGTGGCGGCGGTCGGGCGCAGGGGCGACGACATGCACCTCGTGCCCGCGCTTGGTGAGGGCGACGGCGAGGCGCTTCGTGAACGACGCAGACCCGTTGATGTCGGGTGCGAAAGTGTCGGCACCGATCAGAATTCGCACTGCACGAGCCTATTCCAGGCGGGCAGCGCGGTCTGCGCGCGTCACCGGTGAGTCTGCGGGTGGTGCTTCGCGAGCTGGAACACCCCGTACACCGCGAGAGCGGCCGCGAAGGCCCACACCGGGATGACCCACAACGGCGCCTGCGCGGCCTCGCCGAGCACGGCGATGCCGATCGCGACGGCGATGAGCGGGTCGACGACCGTGAGGCCCGCGATGACGAGGTCGGGTGATCCGAGCGAGTAGGCGGTCTGCACGAAGTACGCGCCGAGCGCCGCCGCGATGAGCAGCGCGACGATGCACGCGATCGTGAGCCACTCGAACTCGACGTTGCCCGCGAACACGTTGCCGACGCGGTTGATGACGACCTTCGCGAGTGTCGCGACGAACCCGTAGAGCACGCCCGCGGCGACGATGTAGAACAGGGCGCCGGCGCGCTTGCGGGCGAAGGTGAACGTGAGCCCCAGCAGCACGACGACGCCGCCGAGGATGCTGAGGATGACGATGAGCTGCGGCTCGCGGATCACCTGCTCCTGCGCGACGAACGCCGCGACGGTGACGAACAGGCCGATGCCGCCGACGCACAGCGCCACCGCACGCCACACCGGACCGGCGATCTTCACCCGCGTCACCCGGGCGTTGACGATCGTCGTGATGACGAGCGCGACCGCACCGATCGGCTGCACGACGATGAGCGGCGCGAACCCGAGGCTCGTGAGCTGGAACAGGATCGCGAGCGCCAGCATGACCGTGCCGATCACCCACGACGGGCGGGCCAGCAGCAGCATCACCTGCTTGACGCTCAGCCCCGCCTTCGCACCGGATCCGTGGCTCTCCTCGACGAGTTCGACGCCTCGATGCTGGAACTGCGCGCCCAGCGACAGGAAGACCGCACCGACGAGGGCGATGAGGATGCCGACGACCGGGATGCCGCCGATGGCACTCTGCGCGGCGAGATCGTCGAGCACATCCACCCGGGAAATCTAGCGGACGTGCGCTGGATATCCTGGCCGAATGGCCGTCCGACCCATTCGAATCACCGGGGATCCCGTGCTCCACACCCCCGCCGCACCGGTCGGGGAGATCACCGACGAGGTGCGCGAGCTCGTCGGCGACATGGAGGAGACGATGGCGGCCGCCCCGGGCGTGGGACTCGCGGCGCCGCAGGTCGGCATCCCGCTGCGGCTCTTCGTCTACTCGTGGACCGACGACGACGGCGTGCTGCACCGCGGCACCGCGATCGACCCCGAACTGCTCATCTCGCCGCTGCCGCTCGGCGAACTCGACGACGAGGAGGAATCGGAGGGGTGCCTCTCGATCCCCGGTGAGCGGTTCCCGCTGCGACGCGCCGAGGTCGCCCTGCTGCGGGCCACGAATCTCGACGGCGAGCGGTACGAGGTGCGTGCCACCGGCTGGCTCGCCCGCATCTTCCAGCACGAGTACGACCATCTCGACGGCGTGCTCTACGCCGACCG
>CAMLMQ010000285.1 GCA_946481135.1 uncultured Microbacteriaceae bacterium | reverse complement strand
ACGAACGACGAGAAGATCGCCGCGAGCAGGATCTGCCCCTGGCCGCCGATGTTGAACAGACCCGCGCGGAAGGTGAGCGCGATGCCGAGCCCCGCCGCGATGAGCGGGCCCGCGAAGCGCAGCGACTCGGTGAGGGGCCGGATGCCGGCCTCGAACGTATCGGCGCGCGTGTTGTAGATCGCCCCGCGCACGAGGGCGTTGCCGGCCTCCGAGAGCGCGCGTCCCGCGGCGACGAAGAAGTCACCGGGGCGCGAGAAGAAGTACCCGAGCGTGTCGGAGACCCGCTCATTGGTGAAGATTACGAGGAGCGCCGCGACGACGAGTGCCAGGACGATCGCCAGCAGGGTGCGCACGAGTCCGCCCGACGCGATGTCGCGCGCGACCTCGTTCCACGCGATCCGGCGGCGGGGCCGGGTTTCGTCGGGCAGCGGGTCGGTCTCGACCGGGGCGCCGCCGGCCGTCTGGTCGAGGCCGCTGCTCTGAGGCTCTCGAGGGGTCACGCGTGAACCCCCGCCATGAGCTGGCCGAGCTTCTCGCGCGGGGTGTCGGCGGGGACGATGTCGACGATCGCCCCGCGGTACATCACGGCGATGCGGTCGGCGAGGGCGATCACCTCGTCCAGTTCGGTGGAGATGACGAGCACGGGGACCCCCGAATCGCGGACCTCGACGATCCTTTCGTGGATGAACTCGATCGATCCGACGTCGACGCCGCGGGTGGGCTGCGAGGCGACGAGGAGCTTGAGCTCACGGCCGAGCTCACGGGCGAGCACGACCTTCTGCTGATTGCCGCCGGAGAGTCGCCCGACGAGGGTCTCGGCGTCCGGCGTGCGGATGTCGAACTCCTGGATGGACGTGCGGGCGAACTCGTCGCGGCGACGGAAGTCGATGCTCAGCCCTTTCACGAACGGGCCTCGGAACGACCGGTCGAGCATGAGGTTCTCGGCGACGGTGAACTCGGCGACGAGCCCGTCGACCTTGCGGTCCTCGGGGACGAACCCCACGCCGTCGTCGAGCAGGCGGCGGACGGTGCGTCCGACGACCTCCTCGCCGTTGATGCGAATCGACCCTTGGAGGCGGTGGTGGAGACCCACGAGGGCTTCCGCGAGCTCGGTCTGGCCGTTGCCCTGGACGCCCGCGACGGCGAGCACCTCGCCCGCGCGGATCGTGAACGACACCTCGTCGAGCAGGCGCTGCCCCGTCGGCGAGAAGAGCGTGAGGTCCTCGACGACGAGCACGTCGGCGCCGAGCTTCGGCGGGTTCTTGTCGACCGTGAGCTCGACATCCCGGCCGACCATGAGGGAGGCGAGTTCGTCGGTCGACGCGGTCGGCTCCGCCGAGCCGACGACCTTGCCGAGCCGGATGACGGTGATGATGTCGGCGACCGCCTTCACCTCGCGCAGCTTGTGCGTGATGAAGACGATCGAGGTGCCGCTGTCGGCGAGACGCCGCATCGTCACCATGAGCTCGTCGGTCTCCTGCGGCGTCAGCACCGCGGTCGGCTCGTCGAGGACGAGCACCTTCGCGTCGCGCGAGAGCGCCTTGACGATCTCGACGCGCTGCTGCACGCCCACCGGGAGATCCTCGACGAGGGCGTCGGGGTCGAGGTCGAACCCGAAGCGCTGCGAGATGTCGTGCACGAGCTGGCGGGCCGCGGCGAGGTCGAGCACCTGCCCGAAGCGGGTCGGCTCGTGGCCGAGCATGACGTTCTCGGCGACGGTGAAGACGGGGATGAGCATGAAGTGCTGGTGCACCATCCCGATCCCGGCGGCCATCGCCTGACCGGGTCCTGCGAAGCGCCGCGGCTCGTCGTCGAGCAGGATCTCGCCCTCGTCGGGCTGGTAGAGCCCGAACAGCACGTTCATGAGCGTGGACTTGCCCGCGCCGTTCTCACCGAGGAGGGCATGGATCTGTCCGGGTTCGACGACGAGATCGATGCCGTCGTTGGCAACGAGTCGACCGAACCGCTTGGTGATACCGCGGAGCTCGAGTTTCATCGGGTCCATCCTGCCTGAAGAGGGGCGCGCCGGATACGGCGAGCGCCGGGACGGAATCCGCCCCGGCGCCCGCTCGACCGGTTGCGAGGAGTCGCTACGCGGTCGGCGTCACGAGCGGGTCGATCGACCCGTCGATGATGCCGGCCGTGATCTCCTCGAGCGCCGCCTTGATCTCGTCCGAGACCTGCGAGTCGAACTCGTAGAAGTCGGAGAGGGCGGTGCCGTCGTTGGCAAGGGTGCCGACGTAGGCGTCGACCGTGAACTCGCCACCCGACGACAGATCGGCGATGACGTCGAACACCGCCTGCGTCATGCGCTTCTCGACCGACGTCAGCGTGATGTCGGCGAGCTCGGGCTGCGTGAGCGCGATGTCCTTGTCGACGCCGAGCAGCACACCGGTGCCCGCGTCGCGGATCACCGTCGCGGTCGCGGTGAACAGGCCACCGGCGACGGGGAAGAACACGTCGGCGCCCTGGGCGAGCTGGCCCTCGGAGATCGACTGCGCGGCCGCGGTGTTGGCGAAGTCGCCGACGAAGTCGCCCTGCTCGGTGGCCGGGTCCCAACCCACGACGGTGACCGGGGTGCCGGTCTCGACCTCGTAGTACTTCGCGCCGTTGTAGTAGCCGGTCATGAAGTCGGTGACGGCCGGGATGTTCATGCCGCCATAGGTGCCGATGACCTTCGTGGTCGAGTAGGCCGCGGCGAGGTAGCCCGCGAGGAAGCTCGACTGGTTCATCGAGTAGGCGATGGGCTTGAGGTTGG
>CAMLMQ010000284.1 GCA_946481135.1 uncultured Microbacteriaceae bacterium | reverse complement strand
GAGGCGCTCTTCCTCATCCAGCGCATCCGCGACGAGGCGCACCGCTTCGCGATCAGCTTCCAACGGCAGAAGCGCAAGACCGACATCGCCTCGACGCTGTCCGAGATCCCCGGGCTCGGCCCGGCACGCGTCAAGGTGCTGCTCGCCCACTTCGGATCGGTCGCCCGTCTCCGAGCCGCGAATGCCGAGGAGATCGCCGAGGTGAGGGGCATCGGACCGTCCCTCGCGGCGGCGATCGTCGGTAGGCTGGGTACGAACGAAGGGCAGTGACCGTGGAGGAACCTCCCGTCGAGGCGACCACCCCGCGACGCGAGCTCCTGCTCGTGACCGGGATGTCGGGTGCCGGACGCTCGACCGTCGGCAACGCCCTCGAAGACCTCGGCTGGTACGTCGTCGACAATCTCCCGCCGCAGATGCTGCGTCCGCTCGTCGACCTGTCGCGGCACACCGGAGACACGATCCCGCGCGTCGCCGCCGTCGTCGACATCCGCGGCGGGAAGCTCTTCGCCGACGTGCAGGAGGCGCTCGCCTCCCTCCGCGGCACCGAGGAGACGCGCGTGCTGTTCCTCGACGCGACGGATGCCGTGCTCGTGCGACGCTTCGAGGCGGTGCGACGCCCGCACCCGCTCCAGGGCGACGGCACGCTGCTCGACGGCATCACCGCCGAGCGGGCCCGCCTCGCGGAGCTCCGCGAGGAGAGCGACATCGTGATCGACACGAGCGAGCTCAACATCCATCAGCTCGCGACGCTCATCCAGGACCAGTTCGCCGAGGCCGGTACGCCGGCGATCCGCCTGACCGTGCTCAGCTTCGGGTACAAGTACGGCCTGCCCTCGGATGCCGATCACGTCGCCGACTGCCGCTTCCTGCCGAACCCGTTCTGGATCCCCGAGCTCAAGCCGCTCACGGGACGCGACGACGCCGTGCGCGACTACGTGCTCGGTCTCCCGGGTGCGGGCGACTTCATCGAGGGGTACGCCGAGGCGCTGCGCCCCGTGCTCGAGGGGTACGGTCGAGAGAACAAGCGTCACGCTACGATCGCTCTGGGATGCACCGGCGGAAAGCACCGCTCCGTGGCGATGGCCGAGGAGCTGGGTCGCCGCCTCAGCACGTTCCCGGGTCTCGCGGTCAGCGTGAAGCACCGGGACCTGGGCCGGGAATGACCGGCCCCATCGAACTGCGAAGGAACTCTGCGTGGCACTGACGGCCGAGGTCAAAGACGAACTGGCGTCCGTCGAGGTGGGCAAGCAATCGGTGCGGGCCGCCGAACTCGCCGCGATCCTGCGCTTCTCGAGCGGACTGCACACGATCGGCGGCCGTATCGCGGTCGAAGCCGAGCTCGAGTCGCCGCGCATCGCCCGCCGCGTGCGTCGCGACCTCATGGAGGTCTACGGCGTCCGCAGCGACTCCTCGGAGATCGCCGGGGGCAACCTGCGTCGCACGAGCACCTACCTCGTGCGGGTCATCGCCGGCGCCGAGACCTTGGCACGGCAGACGGGCCTTCTGGACGCCCGCAACCGTCCCGTCCGCGGTCTGCCGAACCGGCTCACGACCGGGTCGCGCGACGAGCTCGCGGCGATCTGGCGCGGTGCCTTCCTCGCGACGGGCACCCTCACCGACCCCGGCCGCTCGGCGGCCCTGGAGGTCGTCTGCCCCGGCAACGAGGCGGCGATGGCGCTCGTCGGCGCCGCCGGCCGGTTGAAGATCCCGGCGAAGGCGCGCGAGGTGCGCGGGTCGTTCCGGGTCGTCGTGCGCGACGGCGAGGCGATCAGCGCCATCCTCGAGCTCATGGGGGCGACCCGCAGCGTCGCCGCGTGGGAGGAGATGCGCCAGCGTCGCGAGGTGCGGGCGACGGCCAACCGGCTCGTGAACTTCGACGACGCCAATCTCCGCCGCTCGGTCCAGGCCGCCGTCGCCGCGTGCCGCCGGGTCGAACGCGCGCTCGAGATCCTCGGTGACGACGTGCCCGAGCACCTGCGCTACGCGGGGCAGCTGCGGCTCGACCACCGCGACGCGAGCCTCGACGAACTGGGACACCACGCCGATCCGCCGATGACGAAGGATGCCGTGGCGGGTCGCATCCGGCGCCTGCTCGCGATGGCCGACAAGAAGGCCTCGGATCTCGGCATCCCGGGCACCGACGACGGGCTCGACGGCCTGGAGTAGCGCAGCCTGCGGGTTGGCTCAACACCCCGGCGGCTGAGTGATGCCTGCGCGTAGGCTGACGGCATGGCTGACTACACGCTTCCGGACCTCCCGTACGACTACGCGGCGCTCGAGCCGCACATCAGCGCCCGCATCATGGAGCTGCACCACTCGAAGCACCACGCCGCCTACGTCGCCGGCGCGAACACGGCGCTCGAGAAGCTCGCCGAGGCGCGCGACTCGGGCGACTTCACGAACGTGCCGAAGCTCGAGAAGGATCTCGCCTTCCACCTCGGCGGCCACGTGAACCACTCGATCTTCTGGAAGAACCTCACGCCCGACGGCGCGGGCAAGCCCGAGGGCGAGCTCGCGGCCGCGATCGACGAGTTCTTCGGGTCGTTCGACAAGTTCGTCGGCCACTTCTCGGCCGCCGCGAACAGCCTGCAGGGCTCCGGCTGGGCCGTGCTGGCCTGGGACCCGGTGGGATCGCGGCTGCTCGTGCACCAGCTGTACGACCAGCAGAACAACACCCCGCTCGGCGTCACGCCGATCCTCCAGCTCGACATGTGGGAGCACGCCTTCTACCTCGACTACGTCAACGTCAAGGCCGACTACGT
>CAMLMQ010000283.1 GCA_946481135.1 uncultured Microbacteriaceae bacterium | reverse complement strand
TCATGTGGATGGGCGAGCTCATCACCGAGCGCGGCGTCGGCAACGGCATGTCGCTGCTCATCTTCACGTCGATCGTCTCGACGTTCCCCGGCTCGTTCGGCGCCCTCGCCGCGAACGAGGCGGTCGGCATCGAGGGCCTCATCGGCGTCATCGCCGTCGGCCTGCTGATCGTCGCGGCCGTCATCTTCGTCGAGCAGTCCCAGCGCCGCATCCCGGTGCAGTACGCCAAGCGGATGGTGGGTCGCCGCACCTACGGCGGCAACAACACCTACATCCCGATCAAGGTCAACATGGCGGGCGTCGTGCCGGTCATCTTCGCCTCGTCGCTGCTGTACCTGCCGTCGCTCGTCGCGCAGTTCAACACGGGCCCCGACGGCATCAACCCGCCGTGGGTCGACTGGATCCTCAACAACCTGACGACCGGGTCGCACCCGCTCTACATGGCGCTGTACTTCCTGCTCATCGTCGGGTTCACCTACTTCTACGTCGCGATCACCTTCAACCCCGAAGAGGTCGCCGACAACATGAAGAAGTACGGCGGCTTCATCCCCGGCATCCGTGCGGGCCGCCCGACGGCCGAGTACCTCGACTACGTGCTCACCCGCGTCACCCTGCCGGGCTCGCTCTACCTCGGCATCGTCGCGCTCATCCCGCTCATCGCGCTCGTCGCGATCGGCGCCGACCAGAACTTCCCGTTCGGCGGCACGAGCATCCTGATCATGGTCGGCGTCGGCCTCGAGACGGTGAAGCAGATCGACTCGCAGCTGCAGCAGCGGCACTACGAGGGGCTTCTCCGGTGACCCGGCTGCTCATCGTCGGCCCGCCCGGCGCGGGCAAGGGCACGCAGGCCGCCCGCATCGCCGAGCGCTACGCGATCCCGACGATCTCGACGGGCGACATCTTCCGCGCGAACATCAAGAACGAGACCGAGCTCGGCAAGCAGGTCAAGGCGATCGTGGATGCCGGCGACTACGTGCCCGACTCGCTCACCAACGCGCTCGTCACCGACCGGCTGAACGAGGCGGATGCGGCCGGCGGCTTCCTGCTCGACGGCTACCCGCGCACGCCCGATCAGGTCGCGTACCTCGACGACCTGCTCGGCTCGCACGGGCACGCCCTCGATGCCGTCATCCGCCTCGTCGCGGACCAGGACGAGGTCGTGCGTCGCCTCACGCAGCGCGCGATCGACCAGGGTCGTTCCGACGACTCCGAGGAGGCGATCCGGCATCGCCAGGAGGTCTACCAGCGTGAGACCGCTCCGCTGCTCGACATGTTCCGCACCCGCGGCCTCCTCGTCGAGGTCGACGGGCTCGGCGCGATCGACGACGTGAGCTCGAGAATCTTCGCGGCGCTCGAAGCGCGCGGGCTCGGCGCGGTCGCCTAGCTTCCTCTCCGCGGGGAGACCGCGGAGGACCCCGATCGGCTCGCCGAGCCAATCGGGGTAGGGGTCCCCGCTCTTGGCTCGGCGAGCCGATCGGGGTCCGCAGCCCGCGAGCGACCCGCGCCCTCCCTCAGTCGTCGATCAAGCGGACGAGTTCGTCGATGAAGCTGGGGAAGTCGGTCGCGGCCCGGAGGAGGCGCTGCACGTCGGCGCGGTCGGTGAAGACGTCGACGAACTGCTCGAACACCGTCTGGAACGTCGCCCGGCCCTCCGCGCTGAACGCGACGAGCGCGACGACCTGCACGGTGCCCTCGCCCCAGCGGATCGGCGGGTCGACGAGGGCGATCGCGATCGCGGTGCGGCGGGCCGTCATGCGCATCGAGTGCGGTACGGCGAGCCACTCGGTGAACGCGGTCGAGGAGAGCTGCTCGCGCGAGAGCACACCCTCGAGGTAGTCCTCGTCGACGATGCCGCGTTCCAGCATCCGTCGCCCCAGGGCGCGGATCACCCCCTCCTCGTCCGTCTCCTCCAGGTCGCGGAAGAAGAGCGCGTCGTCGAAGTAGAGCAGCAGCTCGTCGGTGATCGCCCGCCGTCGCCGCTGCCGGCGGATGCGCGACACGGCGCCGCGTACGGCATCCACGTCGGCCTCGGTGGGGATGGGCTGCACGATCACGACGTTCGACGGGCGCGCCTCCCACGGCACGGTCGACACGACGAGGTCGGCGGCGAGACCCGCGGGCTCGACGTCGGTGCGGGTGAGCACCCGGTCGATGACGGCGTCGTCGCCGAGCGCGGGCAGGATGCGGCGTTCGAGGAGGTCGGCGATGTCGTGGTAACCCGGGCTCACGAGCACGACGCTCAGCACGCCGCGGCGTCCGGCTCGCCGCTCGAGGTGGGATCCGATATGCAGGGCGATGTAGGCGATCTCGTCGTCGCCGATCGTGATCGTGAACGCGCGCTGCACCTCCGACGCGATGAACACGGCGAGCTCGTAGGTGAGGGGATACGACGACTTGATCGTGCGGGCGAGCGGGTTGGGGTTCGCGACCCCTTCCCGCGCCCGGACGACGAGGTTGCCGACGTGAGCGCCCAACCGGGCGAGGAAGGCGTCGTCGTCGAGGTCGACCAGGAACTCCTCCTGGGCGCGATCCACGATCGTGCGCAGCACCGCGAGGTGCTCCCCGAGCTCGGGGCGCGCGGCGACGAGGGTGCCGGCGCGGGTCGTGAGCAGGGTCGTGAGGTCGGTCAGTTCGCCGGCGGGCAGCCGGGTTCCGAACCGCTCGGCGACGAGTGTGGGCACGGTCCGGCTCACCGCGTCGGCAGCGTCGGCGGTGGCGGCGACCTCGAGCGCGTCGCTCACTTGGCTGCACCCTCCAGGTTCGTGCGCACGGTCTCGACGAGCGC
>CAMLMQ010000282.1 GCA_946481135.1 uncultured Microbacteriaceae bacterium | reverse complement strand
GCGGGGAGTCGCTGCCGCCGTTCTGGGCGACCGCGGGCACCACGGGCTACGACGCGCTCGCCGAGATCGACCGCGTGCTCGTCGACCCCGCGGGACGATCGGTGCTCGAGGAGCTCGACGCGCGGCTGCGGGGTGAGCGCCGCCCATGGGGCGATGTCATCCACGGCACCAAGCGCGGGATCGCCGACGGCATCCTGCGCTCCGAGGTGCTGCGTCTCGTTCGCGACCTCGTCGCAGAGCAGCCCGACGCCGGCGATCCCGAGCGTCTCGCCGACGTGATCGCCGAACTGCTCGCGTGCTTCCCCGTCTACCGCAGCTACCTCCCGTACGGCGCCGAGCATCTGGAGCACGCCCTGCGGGAGGCGCATCGTCGTCGCCCCGAGCTCGCCCCCGAGCTGCAGGTCGTCGGCGAGGCGCTCGCCGACCCGGCCCGCCGCGTCGCCGTGCGCTTCCAGCAGACCTCGGGGATGGTCATGGCGAAGGGCGTCGAGGACACCGCGTTCTACCGCGTCTCCCGCCTCGCCTCCCTGACCGAGGTCGGCGGCGACCCCGACGAGTTCTCGATCGCGGTCGACGACTTCCACGCCCGACAGCAGACGCGACTCGCGGCCCTCCCCGGGTCGATGACGACGCTGTCGACCCACGACACCAAGCGCGGGGAGGACACGCGGGCGCGCATCACGGCGCTCGCCGAGTTCCCGCGCGAGTGGGCGGCGTTCCTCGCCCGCCGGCGTGCGACGCTCGACCTCGGCGACGGGCCGTTCGAGAACCTGCTGTGGGAGTCGATCGCGGGCGCGTGGCCGCGCGAGCGTGAGGCCCTGCACGCCTACGCCGAGAAGGCCGCCCGCGAGGCGGGGACCTCGACCACGTGGACCGATCCCGACACCGAGTTCGAGGAGCGCATGCACGCGCTCGTGGACTCGGCCTTCGACGACGGGGCCACGCGCGCCGACCTCGACGCGATCGTCGCGCTCATCGAAGCCGCGGGCTGGTCGAACGGGCTCGCCGCCAAGCTGCTGCAGCTCGCCGGACCCGGGGTTCCCGACGTGTATCAGGGCAGCGAACTCTGGGAGCGTTCGCTCGTCGACCCCGACAACCGCCGACCCGTCGACTTCGAGGAGCGGCGGAGGATGCTCGCGCGGCTCGACCACGGCGAACTGCCGGACGTGGGCGACGACGGCGCCGTGAAGCTGCTCGTCACGTCGCGGGTGCTTCGGGCGCGCCGCGATCGCCCTGACCTGTTCGACCGCTACCTGCCGTTGCCCGCGATCGGACCGGCGGCCGCACACGTCGTCGCGGCCGACCGGGGCGGCGCCATCCCGGTCGCCACCCGTCTGCCGGCCGGACTGGCGGCGCGCGGGGGATGGGGCGACACCGTGCTGCTCGCGCCTCCGGGCCGCTACGTCGACGCCCTCACGCGGCGCGCGTTCGAGGGCGAGTCGCTCGTGCTCGCCGAGCTGCTGGAGCGCTACCCGGTCGCCCTGCTGCTGAGGGACGACGGATGAGCAGGTTGCGGGTCTGGGCGCCGCGGGTCGAACAGCTCGCGGCCCTCATCGACGGGGAGCGGCATCCGCTCACGCCGGAACCGGGCGGCTGGTGGTCGGGAACGGAACTCACGCCGGGCGCGCGGTACGGTCTCCTGCTCGACGACGACCCGACACCCCGACCCGACCCGCGCAGCCGTCGCCTGCCCGACGGGGTGCACGGACTCACGGAAGCCGTCGCGCCGCGCCAGGCGGCCCCGACGGGCTGGGCCGGACGCGAGCTGCGCGACGGGATCGTCTACGAACTGCACGTCGGCACCTACACGCCCGAGGGCACCCTCGACGCGGCCGCCCGTCGGCTCGACCACCTCGTCGACCTCGGCGTCGACTTCGTCGAGGTGCTCCCCGTCAACGCCTTCAACGGCGAGTGGAACTGGGGCTACGACGGCGTCGCGTGGTTCGCCGTGCAGGAGAGCTACGGCGGTCCGGACGCCTACGCCCGCTTCGTCGAGGCGTGTCACGCGCACGGTCTCGGCGTCATCCAGGACGTCGTCTACAACCACCTCGGTCCGAGCGGCAACTACCTCCCCCTGTTCGGTCCCTATCTCCGTGCGGAAGGCGCCAACACCTGGGGTGCCGAGATCGACCTCGACGAGCCCGAGGTGCGGCGCTACATCCTCGACAACGTGCGCATGTGGTTCGAGGAGTACGGCGTCGACGGGCTGCGCCTGGATGCCGTGCACGCTCTGCGCGACACCTCCCGCGAGCACATCCTCGCCGCCATCGCCCGGGAGACCGACCAGATCGCCCGACGGGTCGAGCGACCCCTCACCCTCATCGCGGAGTCGGACCTCAACGACCCCGTGATGTTCGCGCCGCGCACCGAGGGCGGCCACGGCCTGACCGCGCAGTGGAGCGACGACTACCACCACGCGGTGCACGTCGCGCTCACCGGCGAGACGGCGGGGTACTACGCCGACTTCGCGTCGCTCGAGGCTCTCGCGGCGGTCGCCACCCGCGGCTTCTTCCATGCCGGCACCTGGTCGTCCTTCCGGGAGCGCGTGCACGGCGTGCCGCTCGATGTCTCGACCGAGGCCTGGCGGCTCGTCACGTTCGTGCAGGACCACGACCAGGTCGGCAACCGGGCCGTGGGCGACCGCATCTCCGCGTCGCTGTCCCCCCGGCGGCTCGCGATCGCGGCGGTGCTCGGCGTGCTGAGCCCCTCGACCCCGATGCTCTTCATGGGCGAGGAGTGGGGCGCTTCGACACCGTGGCAGTTCTTCACCTCGCACCCCGAGCCCGAACTCGGCCGCGCGAC
>CAMLMQ010000281.1 GCA_946481135.1 uncultured Microbacteriaceae bacterium | reverse complement strand
AACGTCACGCGCGGCCGCGGCATCCCCGACGAGCGTCTCGAGGAGGTCGCGCACCACTACCGCCACTTCGGCGGGGTGAGCCCCATCAACGACCAGAACCGCGAGCTCAAGGCCGCGCTCGAGGCGGAGCTCGCCCGGCGCGGCATCGACCTCCCCGTCTACTGGGGCAACCGCAACTGGGACCCGTATCTGGCCGATGCCGTGCAGGCGGCGTACGACGACGGGCACCGCACGCTGCTCACGATCGCGACGAGCGCGTACTCGTCGTTCTCGTCGTGCCGGCAGTACCGCGAAGACATCGCGATCGCGCTCGAGAAGACGGGGCTCGAGGGGAAGATCGCCGTCGACAAGGTGCGGCAGTACTTCGACCACCCGGGCTTCGTCGAGCCCTTCGTCGAGGGTGTCGTGGCGGGGGTGCGCGAGCTGCTGCCGCGCGTGGACGGCGACGCCTCCGCGGTGCGGCTGCTGTTCGCGACCCACTCGATCCCGACGGCGGATGCCGAACGCTCGGGTCCGCGCGACCGGTCGTTCGGCGAGGGCGGCGCGTATGCGGCGCAGCACCTCGCGGTGAGCGAGCTCGTCGCGACCCTCGCGGCCCGGGAACTGGGCCACGAACGCCTCGGCTGGGACCTCGTCTACCAGTCCCGCTCGGGACCGCCGACGCAGCCGTGGCTCGAACCCGACATCAACGACCGGCTCGCCGAGCTGCCCGGCGAGGGGGTGCGCGCCGTCGCGATCGTGCCGGTCGGGTTCCTCTCCGACCACATGGAGGTGCTCTGGGACCTCGACACCGAGGCCCTGGAGACCGCGGAGCAGCACGGCCTCGCCGCCGTGCGCACCCCGACCCCCGGATCGCACCGCCGGTTCGTCGAGGGTCTCGTCGACCTCGTGCTGGAGCGCCGCGACGGCACCCCTCCGGCCGAGCGTCCCGCGCTCACCGATCTCGGTCCGTGGTTCGACGTGTGCCGACCGGGCTGCTGCGAGAACATCCGCGCCGGCTTCAAGCCCGCCGCGGCGGGGGTGGCGCCGTGAGCATCCGTCTGGGCACCCGAGGCAGCGCCCTCGCCCTCGCCCAGTCGCAGGCGATCGCCGAGAAGCTCGGAGCCGACGTCGTCGTGATCGAGTCGGAGGGCGACCGGTCGTCGGCGTCCCTCGCCGAGCTCGGCGGTACGGGGGTGTTCGCGGCGGCACTCCGGGTGGCGCTCCTGAAGGGCGAGGTGGATGTCGTCGTCCACTCGTTCAAGGACCTCCCGACGGCGCCGCACGAGGGCCTCGCGATCGCCGCGGTGCCGCCGCGCGCCGACGCCCGCGACGCGCTGTGCGCCCGCGAGGGGCTCACGCTGGACACCCTCCCCGAGGGCGCGCGGGTCGGCACGGGCTCGCCACGGCGACGCGCTCAGCTGCTCGCCCGCCGCCCCGACCTCGACGTCGTCGACATCCGCGGCAACGTCGACACGCGGCTCGGGCGCGTGGGCGCCGACGACCCCGAGCGCGCGCTCGACGCCGTCGTGCTCGCCGCCGCCGGGCTCGGGCGGCTCGGCCGCCTCGACGCGGTCACGCAGTTCCTCGAGCTCGCGTGGTGGCCGACCGCGCCCGCCCAGGGTGCGCTCGCCGTCGAGACCCGCGCGGGGGAGACGAAGCTCGCCGCGAAGCTCGACCACCGCCCGTCGCACCTCGCCGCCGACGCCGAGCGCGGGGTGCTCGCGCGCCTGGAGGCCGGCTGCTCGGCCCCGGTCGCCGCGCACGCCTTCCTCGAGGACGGGATGATGTTCCTCTCCGGACGCGTCTACGCCCCCGACGGCTCGGAACGCCTCACCGCGTCGCACGCCCTCTACGTCGCCGACGCGAAGGACCCCGCGGGGGAGCTCGCCGAGCGCGTCGCCGACGAACTCCTCGAGCACGGGGCGGCCGAGCTCGCCCCCCTGAAGGGCTGATCGCATGGGTCACGTCGTCCCCGTCATCCGTCCCCGCCGCCTGCGCGCGACCCCGGCGTGGCGCCGACTCGTCGCCGAGACGCGCGTGCATCCGGCGGAGCTCGTGCTGCCGATCTTCGTGCGCGAGGGTGCCGCGGCGCCGCTGCCCATCGCGTCGATGCCGGGCGTCGTGCAGCACTCGCTCGACTCGCTCAAGGCCGAGGTCGCGCGCGCCGCGGCGGCGGGCATCGGCGGCGTCATGCTCTTCGGGGTCCCCGAGCACCGCGACGCGACCGGCACGGGGGCGACCGACCCCGACGGCATCCTCAACGTCGCCACCCGCGTCGCCGTCGCCGAGGCGGGTGACGCGCTCGTCGTGCAGACCGACCTCTGCCTCGACGAGTTCACCGATCACGGCCACTGCGGGGTGCTCGACGAGCACGGCCGCGTCGACAACGACGCGACGCTCGTGCGCTACCGCGAGATGGCGCTCGCGCAGGCGGAGGCGGGGTCACAACTCCTCGGGCTCTCCGGGATGATGGACGGCCAAGTCGCGGCGGTGCGCGCCGTGCTCGACGTGGCCGGGCGGCAGGATGTCGCCATCCTCGCCTACGCCGCGAAGTACGCGTCGGCGTTCTACGGGCCGTTCCGCGACGCCGTCGAATCGCAGCTGCAGGGCGACCGACGCACGTATCAGATGGATGCCGCCAACCGTCGCGAGGGGGCGCGCGAAGTCGCGCTCGACGTCGCCGAGGGCGCCGACATCGTGATGGTGAAGCCCGCGATGTCGTACCTCGACGTGCTCGCCGACACCGCAGCCGCCTCACCCGTGCCGGTGTGGGCGTACCAGGTGTCGGGGGAGTACGCGATGGTCGAGGCCGCCGCCGCGAACG
>CAMLMQ010000280.1 GCA_946481135.1 uncultured Microbacteriaceae bacterium | reverse complement strand
CGCCGCCCGAAGGATGCCGGCGGCCTGAACCACGCCGACGCCCACGCCGACACGGTGCTCGTCGTCGACCTCGTGCCGCGTCACGCCGGTGCCGACCTCGAGGTGCCCGTCGCTCCGTTCGACCTCGGCGTGCGGGTCTCGCACCACGGATCCGCCGGGATCGCCGGGACGGTGCACGCCGCCTGGGTGTCTGCCGGTCGCCCCTTCCCTGCGAGTCCGCCCGACGCTCTCGTCGGCGCCTCGATCGCGGCCGAGCCCTACCGCGTGACGGATGCCGTCATCCTGACCATCCCCGCACCGGGCGGCCCGGCCCGCCTGTTGCTCTGGCTCGTCGACGGGGTCGGCGGGGTGCGCGCGCGCACCTTCGTGGATGTCGCCCCGGTCGAGCCCCCGAACCGCCGCGGGGCGCGTCCCGCGGACTGAGGCGTGGCGCGCGTCGTTCCGCCAACCTCGGCGCGCGCCACTAGCCCCCACCATGACGGTCGCGTGCCGACCGAATCAAGGAGATCCGGTCGCTGAGGTGCCCTGTTCACCGGGGCTTGGCGTCGGCACCCTCGGATCTCCTTGATTTGGTCATCCTCGGTCCGTCACGGGCCACTCGCGTCGGAGCGGACCCGGTAACACGCGAGACGCCGACCGTAGGATCGGGGCATGAAGTACGCGGAGACCGTGCTCGACCTCGTCGGCAACACGCCGCTCGTCAAGCTGAACAAGGTGACCGACGGGATCGCCGCGACGGTGCTCGCGAAGATCGAGTACGTCAACCCGGGCGGGTCGAGCAAAGACCGCATCGCGCAACGCATCATCGACGCGGCCGAAGCCGAGGGCAAGCTCAAGCCCGGTGGCACGATCGTCGAGCCGACGTCGGGCAACACCGACATCGGCCTCGCGCTCGTCGCCCAGCAGCGCGGCTACAAGTGCGTCTTCGTCTGCCCCGACAAGGTCTCGGAAGACAAGATCAACACCCTCAAGGCGTACGGCGCCGAGGTCGTCGTCTGCCCGACGTCGGTCGCCCCGGAGAGCCCCGACTCCTATTACTCCGTGTCGGATCGCCTCGCCCGCGAGATCCCGGGCGCGTTCAAGCCCGACCAGTACTCGAACATCAACGGCCCGCTGAGCCACTACGAGACGACGGGTCCCGAGATCTGGCGTGACACCGACGGCAAGGTCACGCACTACGTCGCCGGCGTCGGCACGGGCGGCACGATCTCGGGTGCGGGCAAGTACCTCAAAGAGCAGAACCCCGACATCAAGGTGATCGGCGCCGACCCCGAAGGATCGGTGTACTCCGGCGGCACGGGGCGCCCGTACCTCGTCGAGGGCGTCGGCGAGGACTTCTGGCCGACCGCCTACGACCCGAGCGTCGTCGACGAGATCATCGCGTCGTCCGACGCCGAGTCGTTCGAGATCACCCGGCGGCTCGCGCGCGAAGAGGGGCTGCTCGTCGGCGGGTCGTCGGGACTCGCGGTGTCGGCCGCCCTCAAGGCGGCGAAGGACCTCCCCGCCGACGCGGTCGTCGTCGTGCTGCTGCCCGACGGCGGGCGCGGCTACCTCGGCAAGGTCTTCAACGACAAGTGGATGCGGTCGTACGGCTTCCTCCCGCCCGAAGGCGGCAAGACCGTCGAAGACGTCATCCAGACGAAGGACGCCGACCTGCCCGACCTGATCCACGTGCATCCGAGCGACACCGTGCGGCACGTCATCGACAAGATGCGCCGCTACGACATCGGCTCGATGCCGGTGTTGTCGGCGGAACCGCCGGTCGTCATGGGCGAGGTCGTCGGGTCCATCGACGAGCGCGCGCTCGTGGATGCCGTCTTCTCCGGCCGCGCCGACCTCACCGACGCGCTCGAGCCGCACATCGGCAAGGCCCTCCCGCTCATCGGCATCCACGAACCCGTCGAGGCGGCGCGGGAAGCCCTGAGCACCTCCGACGCGTTGCTCGTGGTAGACGACGGCAAGCCCGCCGGCGTCATCACCCGCCACGACCTCCTCAGCTTCCTCGGCGCGTAGCGCCCCACCCGAAGGCACCACCATGAGCGATCAGCACCGGTTCTCGACCCGCGCCATCCACGCCGGGCAGGACTTCGACCCGACCACGGGCGCCGTCATCCCGCCCGTGTACTTCACGACGACGTTCGTGCAGGACGGCATCGGCGGCTTCCGCAACGGCTATGAGTACACGCGCGGCGGCAACCCGACGCGTACCTCGCTGCAGGAGCAGCTCGCGAGTCTCGAGGGCGGCGACCAGGCATTCTCGTTCGCGTCGGGGCTCGCTGCCGAAGACACCCTGCTGCGCGCCCTCCTCGGGCCGAACGACCACGTGCTCATGGGCAACGACGTCTACGGCGGCACGCACCGCCTCGTGAGCCGGACGCACGTGCCGTGGGGCGTCTCGCTGTCGACCGTCGACATGAGCGACCTGGATGCCGTGAAGGCCGCGATCCGCCCCGACGCCACGAAGGTGGTCTGGGTCGAGACGCCGAGCAACCCGCTCATGAAGGTCACCGACATCGCCGGTGTCGCCGAACTCGCCCACGCGGCCGGTGCGATCGTCGTCGTCGACAACACCTTCGCGACGCCCTACCTGCAGCAGCCCCTCGCGCTCGGCGCGGACGTCGTCGTGCACTCGACGACGAAGTACCTCGGCGGACACTCGGACGTGCTCGGGGGCGCCGTGATCCTGCGCGACGGCGAGCTGGCCGAGAAGGTGGGTTTCCTCCAGTTCGCGGTCGGCGCGGTCTCCGGCCCGATGGACGCCTGGCTCACGACGCGCGGCATCAAGACGCTCGCGGTGCGCATGGATCGGCACTCCTCGAAC
>CAMLMQ010000279.1 GCA_946481135.1 uncultured Microbacteriaceae bacterium | reverse complement strand
CGAAGATGGTGCACAACGGCATCGAGTACGCGCTCATGCAGGCCTGGGCCGAGGGCTTCGAGCTCATGGCGGCGCGCAACGACCTCATCCATGATGTGACCGGCACCTTCAAGGCCTGGCAACGCGGCACCGTCGTGCGCAGCTGGCTGCTCGAACTGCTCGTGAAGGCGCTCGAGGAGGATCCGGCGCTCGCCGACATCGAGGGCTACGTCGAGGACTCGGGCGAAGGTCGCTGGACGGTGCACGACGCGCTCGACCACGCCGTGCCGGTGCCCACGATCGCGGCCGCGATCTTCGCGCGGTTCGTCTCGCGCCAGGAGGACTCGCCGTCGATGAAGGCGGTCGCCGCGCTCCGCAAGCAGTTCGGCGGGCACGCCGTGCGCAAGGCGTGATCCGGATGTCCGCTCCGCACGCCCCGTGATCGTCGCGCACCTCGCCCTCACCGACTTCCGCAACTACGCCGACGCGTCGGTCGACCTCGTCGCCGGCCCGAATCTCTTCGTCGGGCGGAACGGTCAGGGCAAGACGAACCTCGTCGAGGCGATCGGCTACCTCAGCACGCTGGGTTCGCACCGCGTCTCGTCGGACCAGGCGCTCATCCGGGCCGGCCGGGACGCCGCGATCGTGCGCGCCCGGCTCGAGCATGGCGAGCGCAGCGTACTCGTCGAGCTGCAACTCAACCGCTCGTCGGCGAACCGCGCGCAGGTCAACCGCGTCGCGACGAAACCGCGCGAGCTCCCCCGCTACGTCACGAGTGTGTTGTTCGCCCCCGAGGATCTCGCCCTCGTGCGGGGCGACCCGGGAGGACGCCGTCGCTACCTCGACCAGCTCCTCGTGCAGTTCGCCCCCCGCGTCGCCGGGGTGCTCGCCGACTACGATCGCGTCCTGCGTCAGCGCACCACGCTGCTCAAGTCGGTACGCGCCGCCCGCGTCGCCGCGTCGCAGCTGACGACGCTCGAGGTCTGGGATGAACGGCTCGCCGACCTCGGAAGCCAGATCATCGTCGAGCGTGCCGCCCTCGTGGAACGCATCCGGCCGCACGTGGCCGACGCGTACCGCCGCATCGCGGGCGACGAGCACGCCGCCGACCTCGGCGCGCGACTCAGCATCGCGGGTGACGGATCCGATGACGACGAGGACGCCGCGGGCGCCTCGTCGACGATGGCGTCCGGCGAGGTGCGGGAGACCTTCGCCGGCGCGCTCGCCCGGGTGCGCCGCGCCGAACTCGAGCGCGGGATCACGCTCGTCGGACCGCACCGCGACGATCTCGTGCTCACCCTCAACGGCCTGCCGGCGCGCGGCTACGCGAGTCATGGCGAGTCGTGGTCGTTCGCGCTCGCCCTCAAGCTCGCGGCCGCCGCGACCCTGCGCGCCGACTCGCCGCTCGGTGACCCCGTCGTCATCCTCGACGACGTCTTCGCCGAGCTCGACGAGTCGCGACGCGGTCGCCTCGCCGACGCGATCGCCGGGTACGAGCAGGTGCTCATCACGGCGGCGGTGCTCGGAGACGTCCCGGACGACCTGCGGACGAACGCCGTGCACATCCGGGCGGGCCGGATCGTCGAGGAGGGGGAATGACGGAGGCAGAGCGCATCCCGGAGCACCTGGCCGTGTACCGCCGGCTGCGTCGCCTGTTCGGCAACCCCGAGCTCCGCTCCGCCGACGGCCGCCGCCGACGTCGCGCGGCTGACGCCGCGACGAGCGAGCCCTTCGGGCTCGGCCGGGAACCCCGCGGGGTCGGCGACGTCGTCGCGTCGATGGCCGCGGCGCTCGGCTGGGAGTCGCCGATCGCACGTGCCGAACTGCTCGCCTCGTGGACCGACATCGTCGGAGAGGACACGGCCGCGCACACGTCGCCCGTGGGCATCGAGGACGGCGTTCTCAGCGTGCGGTGCGATTCGACGGCATGGGCGCAGCAACTGCGCCTCATGCAGGCGACGGTGCTGAACAGCATCGCCGAGAGGTTCCCGGCGGCGGGTGTCGAACGAGCCCACTTTTTCGGACCCCACGCCCCCTCCTGGAAACACGGCCCCAAAGCCGTTCCGGGGCGCGGTCCACGCGATACCTACGGTTGAGAAGGCAAATCCGGTCGACCGGCGGAAGAAAACCCCCCAGATCGGCGCGGAGGCCGATGCGGGAGGCGGTCACGGGATAGAATCGGACGGTTCCGACGAGCCCGCCTGAGGCGGTCGGCATCAGACCGTCAGGAGTTCCGCCGCATGAGCAACGCCCCGCGTGACAAGGCGTCCGACGCCACCTACGGAGCCGACGACATCCAGGTGCTCGAGGGCCTCGAGGCCGTGCGCAAGCGCCCCGGCATGTACATCGGATCGACCGGCCCCCGCGGATTGCATCACCTCGTCTACGAGATCGTCGACAACTCGGTCGACGAGGCGCTCGCCGGCTACTGCGACACGATCGAGGTGACCATCCTGGCCGACGGCGGTCTGCGCGTCGTCGACAACGGCCGCGGCATCCCCGTCGACATCCACGCGATCGAGAAGCGCTCCACCGTCGAGGTCGTGCTCACGGTGCTTCACGCGGGCGGCAAGTTCGGCGGCGGCGGGTACGCGGTCTCGGGCGGACTGCACGGGGTCGGCTCGAGCGTGGTCAACGCGCTCTCGTCGCGACTCGACGTCGAGGTGCGACGTCAGGGCAACGTGTACCGCCAGAGCTACACCGTCGGCGTGCCCGACGCGCCGCTGGAGAAGCAGGAGGCGACCGACGCCACCGGCACGACGATCACCTTCTGGCCGAGCCCCGACATCTTCGAGACCGTCGACTTCGACTACGAGACGCTGCGCACCCGGTTCCAGCAGACGGCGTTCCTCAACAAGGGCCT
>CAMLMQ010000278.1 GCA_946481135.1 uncultured Microbacteriaceae bacterium | reverse complement strand
GCCGTGTAGGCGATGCCCGACGCGATCGTGATGAGCAGGATGCCGGGCAGCAGGTAGTCGACGTACGACCCCTCGCCGGCGCCGGATCCGGTGTCGATCGCACCGCCGAAGACGAACACGAACAGCAGCATGAACCCGATCGGCATGATCGCGGTCGTGATGATCGTGTCGGGACTGCGCAGGATGTGCGTGAGCGAGCGCCCGGTGAGCGTTGCCGTGTCCTTGAGCGCGTTCATGCCGCGACCTCCTCGTCCTTCTGTCCTGTCACCGCGAAGAACACGTCCTCGAGGCTCGGCTGCTTCTCGATGTACTGCTTCTCGGCGGGGGGCAGGAGCGCCTTGAGCTCCGCCAGGGTGCCGTTCTGCACGATGCGACCGCGGTGCAGGATCGCGATGCGGTCGGCGAGCTGCTCGGCCTCCTCGAGGTATTGCGTCGTGAGGAGCACGGTCGTGCCCTTTCCGGCGAGGTCCTTCACGGTCTGCCACACCTCGAGCCGCGCCTCCGGGTCGAGTCCCGTCGTCGGCTCGTCGAGGAAGACGACCGCCGGGTCGCCGACGAGACTCATCGCGATGTCGAGCCGGCGGCGCATGCCGCCCGAGTACGTCGCCACTCTGCGGGCGCCGGCCTCGGTGAGGGAGAACCGGGCGAGCAGGTCGTCGGCGATCGCCCCGGGGTCGGGGAGGTGCCGCAGCCGCGCGACGAGCACGAGGTTCTCGCGCCCCGTGAGGACGCCGTCGACCGCCGCGAACTGCCCGGTGAGGCTGATCGACGCGCGCACGGCCGCACCGTGGGTCGCGACGTCGTGCCCGTCGACGGTGGCCGTTCCGGCATCCGCCGTCAGCAGCGTCGCGAGGATGCGCACGAGCGTCGTCTTGCCGGCCCCGTTCGAGCCGAGCAGCGCGAAGATGCTTCCGCGCTCGACCTCGAGGTCGACGCCGTTGAGCACTCGCAGCTTCTTGTACGACTTCTCGATGCCCGAGACCTGGATGGCCGCGTTCACGACTCCGCCTCCTCGGCACGCGTGATGCTGTTCCGGAGGCGGTCGCGCTCCTTGCCGATCCAGCCGCCGTCGGAGTAGGTCGCGACGAACGTCTCGACGAACTCGAGCGGGTCGTCGCCGACGATGTCGCGCACCGGGGTGCCGTCCGCGGCCGCGCGGTCGAAGAGGTCGGCGAGATCGTCGAACATCTTCTGGGCCAGGGCCCAGTCGGTCGGGGTGTCGCCCGAGTGCATCAGGTACCGCTCGATCGCGCCGATCGTGGTGCGGTACGGCTCGGGGAAGCCCTTCACGCGCGCCTTGTAGGCACGCCACTGCTTCTTGTCGTCGAACGAGCCGATGATCAGCTCGAGCGGGTTCTTCGCCATGGTCAATTCCCTTCCGTGCGGAGCTGTTCCAGTCGTTCTGCGAGGAAGCTCCACGTCCTCCAGAACTCGTCGAGGTACTCGCGGCCGGCGGCGTTGAGCGAATACACCTTGCGCGGCGGTCCCTTCTCCGACGGGACCTTCTCGACATCCACGAGGCCCCGCTGCTCGACGCGCACGAGGAGCGCGTACACGGTGCCCTCGGCGATGTCGGCGAAGCCCTGATCGCGCAGCCACGCCGTGATCTCGTATCCGTACGCGGCGCGGCCGCTCAGGATCGCGAGCACGATGCCTTCGAGGGTTCCCTTGAGCATCTCGGTGATCTGCTTGGCCATCCGGCACCTCCTTCCTAACTATTCAGTGATGTTGACTACCGGTAGAAAGTAACACTGAGTACCGGTACTTGGCAACACTGAATAGTGGATGTCGTCGGACCGCGTCAGGATGGGGGAATGGCAGGTACTCCCGTCGAGCTCGAGGTCGCCGGACGCACGGTGAGGCTCTCCAGTCCCGATCGGGTGCTCTGGCCCGAGGTCGGCATCACGAAGCGGGGTCTCGCCGAGTACGCGATCGCCACCGCCTCCGCGTTCCTCGCCGCCAACGGCGATCGCCCGGTCGCGCTCGAGCGCTACTCGGCGGGCGTCGACGGGGAGAGCTTCTTCTCCAAGAACCCGCCGAAGGGCGCACCCGAGTGGCTGCGCAGCGTGCCCGTCGTCTTCCCGAGCGCCCGATCGCATCCGCTCGTCGTGCTCGACGAACCCGCGTCGATCGTCTGGGCCGTGCAGATGAACACGATCGTGTTCCACCCGTGGCCGTCGCGCACCGCGAACACCGACAACCCCGACCAACTGCGCATCGATCTCGACCCGCAGCCCGGCACCGGCTTCGCCGACGCGGTCCCCGCGGCCGTGGCGCTGCGCGAGGTGCTGCAGGAGGCCGGTCTCGAGGCGTGGATCAAGACCTCCGGCAACCGCGGCATCCACGTCTACGCCCCGATCGTGCCCGAGTGGGAGTTCCTCGACGTGCGCCACGCGGTTATCGCCGCCGCGCGCGAACTCGAACGGCGGATGCCCGATCGCGTCACGACGTCGTGGTGGAAGGAGGAGCGCGGTGAGAGGGTCTTCGTCGACTTCAACCAGGCGAACCGCGACCGCACGATCGCCGGGGCGTACAGCCCGCGCGCTCTCCCGCACGCGCCCGTCTCGACGCCGATCACCTGGGACGAGCTCGAGCACGTCGACCCGCGCGATCTCACGGTGCTGACCGTGCCCGAACGGCTGCGCACGACCGGCGACCCGTGGGCGGCGTTCGCCGAGTCGCCCGGGCGCATCGACACCCTCCTGGAGTGGTGGGAGCGCGACGTCGCCGACGGCCTCGGCGAGTTGCCGTTCCCGCCCGACTTCCCGAAGATGCCCGGCGAGCCGCCGCGCGTGCAGCCGAGCAAGAAGAACGCCGACAACTGGGATGCCGACGGCAACCCG
>CAMLMQ010000277.1 GCA_946481135.1 uncultured Microbacteriaceae bacterium | reverse complement strand
AGCACGTTCGGCTCGTCGAGCAGGATGAGCAGCAGCTGCAGCCGCCGCTTCTGCCCGCCCGAGAGGTTCTTCACGGGGGTCGAGAGCTGGGCGCTCGTGAACCCGAGACGCTCGAGCAGTTGGCCCGGCGTGAGTTCGACGCCGCCCGAGACGTACGACCGCTTCTGCCGGCCGATGACGTCGCTCACCCGGTCGTCCATCACCTCGTCGAGGCCGACGAGCCGCTGATCGAGCACGGCGATCCGCACCGTCTTGCCCGTCTTCACGCGCCCCGACGTCGGGGTCACGGTGCCCGCGACGAGGCCGAGCAGTGTCGACTTGCCCGCCCCGTTGACGCCCACGATGCCGGTACGCTCGCCCGGCGCGATGCGCCACGTGACGCCGTCGAGGATGGCGCGGCCGTCGTAGACGACGCTCACCTCCTCGAGGTCGACGACGTCCTTGCCGAGGCGTGCGGTCGCGAGCTGCGACAGCGACACCTTGTCGCGCACGGGCGGCTCGTCCTCGATGAGCTGGTTGGCGGCGTCGATGCGGAACTTCGGCTTGCTCGTGCGGGCCGGGGCGCCGCGGCGCAGCCACGCGAGCTCCTTGCGCAGCAGGTTCTGTCGCTTCGCTTCGGACGCCGCCGCCATCCGGTCGCGTTCGACGCGCTGCAGGATGTAGGCCGCGTAGCCGCCCTCGAACGGCTCGAGGATCCGGTCGTGCACCTCCCACGTCGTCGTGCAGACCTCGTCGAGGAACCACCGATCGTGGGTGACGACGACGAGCCCGCCCCGGTTCGCCGGCCAGCGGCGCTTCAGGTGCTCGGCGAGCCAGGCGACCCCCTCGACGTCGAGGTGGTTCGTCGGCTCGTCGAGGAAGACGACATCCCAGTCGCGGGTGAGCAGCGCGGCGAGCGCCACGCGCCGCTGCTGGCCCCCGGAGAGGTCGCCGATGCGCCCCTCCCACGGCACGTCGCCGAGCAGGCCGGCGATGACATCCCGCACCTTCGCGTCGCCCGCCCACTCGTGCTCGACGCGATCGCCGACGACGGCCTCGGCGACGGCGAGCGCGGGGTCGAGCGAGTCGCCCTGGTCGAGCATCCCGAGTGTGACGCCGCCGCGGCGCGTCACCTGCCCGGAGTCGGGTTCGAGACGCCCGGCGAGGATCTTCAGCAGCGTCGACTTGCCGTCGCCGTTGCGACCGACGACGCCGATGCGGTCGCCCTCGTCGATGCCGACCGTGACCGAGTCGAAGACCGTGCGCGTGGGGAACTCCAACCCGACGCCCTCCGCGCCGAGCAGATGAACCATGGTTCGAGCGTAACGTTGCCGCGTGAGCGCGCTGTTCGACGGGACGATGCTGATTCCCGAGATCGAGGTCGAGATCGTCGAACTGCTCGCCTCGCCCGTGCACCGCTACGAGGGGCGACCCGGCGACGGACCCCGCACGGGTGGTGTCGAGGAGCTGCGCGACGAACTCCACCTGCGCGCCGGACTCGGGATTGTCGGCGACCGGTACTTCAACCAGCGCGCCCATCGCGCATCGTCGGTGTCGCTGCAGGCCGTCGAAGCGCTCGAAGCCGTCGCCGCCGACCTCGACGTTCCCGTGCCGGGACTGCGGCAGACGCGGCGCAACATCCTGCTGCGGGGGGTGGATGTCGACGCCCTCGTGCGCGGGGAGTTCAGCCTCGACGCAGGTTCCGGGCCGATCCGCTTCGCCGACATCCGTGCGTGCAATCCGTGCGCGTGGATGGACACCGCGATCGCTCCCGGCGCGTTCCGGGCCTTCCGCGGTCGGGGCGGGCTGCGCACCGGCCCGCTGGATGACGGCATCCTCCGTCTCGGCCCCGCGATCTTGAGGGTTGCCTGACCGCTCCGGCCCCCGAGGGGTCGCGTTCGGGGCGTTTCGCCCCGGCAGAGGGCCGAAACGCGACCCCTCGGCAACCCACGGGCGGGGTCAGTCGGGGAGGATGCGGGCGCCGTGCACGGGACCCGTCGCGCGCACGACGTTGAACTGCGCCGCCGAGAGCGCCACCTGCAGGTCGAGCGCGGTGTCGAGGTCGGCCGCGAGGAACGCGACAGTCGGACCCGAGCCGGAGACGATCCCCGCGAGGGCGCCGTTGCGCTCCCCCGTCTCGAGCACCTTCGCGAGCGAAGGCTCGAGGTGCAGCGCCGGCGCCTGCAGGTCGTTGCGCATCGCGTCGGCGAGCATGCGGGCATCCCCGGCGCGCAGCGCCTGCAGCACGTCGGCGCCGACGCTCGGACGCGGGTCGGCGGGGCCGAGCGTCTCGGCGTGACGTTCGCGGTGCTCGTCGAGGCCGCGGTAGACGTCCGGGGTGGACAGCCCGAAGTCGGCGAGGGCGAGCACCCAGTGGAACATGCCCTTCGCGAGCGCCGGCGAGAGCTCGTCGCCGCGTCCCGTGCCGATCGCGGTGCCGCCGGTGAACGCGAACGGCACGTCGGCGCCGAGCTGACGGGCGAGGTCGAGCATCTCGTCGCGGGGCAGGTCGGTGCCCCACAGCGCGTCGCACGCGAGCAGCGTCGCGGCGGCATCCGCCGAGCCTCCGCCCATGCCTCCCGTGACGGGCACGTGCTTCTCGATCTCGATGCGCGCACCACCCGGGTAGCCGGTGCGCTCGGCGAGCAGCTTCGCCGCCTTGATGGCGATGTTGGAGTCGTCGAGCGGCACGCGGCTCAGCTCGACGCTGCCCTGCAGCCCGACGGTGAAGAACTCCGCCTCGCTGACCCGCACGTCCTCGTAGAGCGACACCGCCTGGTAGGCGATCGCGACGTCGTGGTAGCCGTCGTCCTGCAGCGCCCCGACCTCGAGGTAGACGTTGATCTTGCCGGGGGCCCGCACGTGCACCGA
>CAMLMQ010000276.1 GCA_946481135.1 uncultured Microbacteriaceae bacterium | reverse complement strand
CAGGAGGAGGTCAACACCGACATCGAGCGCGACAAGATCCTCTCCGCCGACGAGGCGCTCGAGTACGGCCTCATCGACCAGGTGCTGACCTCGCGCAAGAACATCCCGGCGCTCACCGTCAAGTAGACGCCGACACGGAAGCGGCCGCGCCCCCTCGGGGGCGCGGCCGCTTCGTCGTTCCCGCGGTCAGTCCCCGCGGGGTCGGCGCCGCGCCACGAGCGCGGTCACCGCGATCGCCGCGACGAGCGCGAGCACGGCACCGCCGATCCACCACACGTCCGACGGGATGCCGGCCCCCGGGTCGCCGGGCGTCGCGGGCGGTTCCTCGGCGAGGGCGCCGCAGCGTTCCGCCTCAGACGTGCCCGTCGCGGCCTCATACTCGCCCGCGGGCGCCCACTCGAAGGGGATCTCCCCGGTGAGGGGATGGCCGTCGGCCGACACGATCGCGTACACGAGCGTGTAGTCGCCCGGTTCGCCGATCACCGGGGATGCCGACATCCCGGCGCCCGACACGTCGACGCAGCCGTCGCCGTAGAAGAGCCCCTCGGCGTCGCGCGCCCACAGCCCGAATACCTCGGTGTTGCCCACGTAGAGGAGGTTCTCGTTCGTCATGAGCTCCCACGCGGGCGGCAGCTCGGTCAGCACCTCGCCCTCCGCCGGGGTGGACGAGACGACGAAGTTGTGCGCCGACGCCGGCGTCGTGGCGGCGAGCACAAGAGCCGCCGCCACGACCCCGACGAGGGCGCCGCTCAGCGCGCGCCGCACGTCAGGCCTTCGCCCCGCGGCGGCTGAGCACCGCGATCACGACGCCGACCGCGCCGACGACGAGGCCGCCGATGCCGAAGACGCGGGCGAGCACATCCTCACCGCCGGTCGCCGCCGCGCGCACGTCGACCTGCTCGTCCGTGTGATCGTCGGTCGCCGGGTCGTCGTGCCCGTCGCCCTCGACCGCGGCCGTGAGCACGATCGACGGCACGTCGTCGCCGACCCACTCGGCGGTGCCTTCGGCGCACGTCTGCGTCACCGGGAACTCGACGGCGTCGCCGGCCTGGCCCTCGGGGAGCTGCAGCGACAGCTCGAAGGTGTCGCGGTAGCCGTCGGGCAGGCCGCCGGTCGTCGACGTGTAGACGACGCTCGACACACGCTCGGTGATCTCGTTGCCGTGCGCATCGGTGATCGGATCGGCGAGCTGCTCGACGACCTTCTCGACGGTCCAGTTCGGGTTGACCGTCGGGGTGACCGCTGGCACCGACTCGGGCAGCTCGATCGTGACGACGTTCGTCGGCGACCCCTCGCAGCCGTGCGGCACGCTGAACGTCACGACGGTGTACGAGCCGGCGGCGGTCGAGGTGGCGCTCGCCGACACGTGCGCGCTCGCCGCGAGAGCGGGCGCGAGGGCGAGCACGACTCCCGCGCCGAGGGCGACGGCCGACGCGGCGGTGAAACGGGTGGACTTTCTCATGGATGTTCTCTTTCGTTGCAAGGTGAACCCGCCGGCACGGGGGATCACGTGCGCGCCGAGGAGACCCGTCGCCGGGATGCGGGTCAGGCGCCGAGAAGCGCCGGGGGACCGCGGAGGGAGAACGCCGAGAGGAAGACGGCGGCGATCGGATGCCGCGCCCCGGCACCGGGCATCGCGCGACCGACGCGGGGCAGCGCCGCGATCGCGGGCGTGCGAGCGACCGTCGCGGCCTCGAGCGCGTCGACGAGGAGGTTCCACAGCGCGCGTTCCGCCCGCACGAGGAAGACGAGCGTCGCGACGGCGGCGAGGGCGTGCGCCGCCCACATCGCCGGGTCGGTGCCGTGGTGGGCGACCGCGGGGGCGAGCAGCGCGCCCGCCGAGTGGTGGTCGCCCGCCGTCGACGTGCCGGGCGTCAGCCACGAGAAGACGAGGTGGAACGCGAGCTGGGCGCCGCCCACGGTGACCGCGAGGCGGGGCAGCGACGGGCGGCGACCCGCGACGACCGTGCCGAGCAGGCCGGCGAACACGAGGCCGCTGACGATCGCGAACCCGCTCGGGGCGGCACCATCGGCGAGCCCGTGGCCGAGGGCGGCGACGCCGGTCGCGAACGACCCCGCCATCCACCCGCGCGCGAGGCGCGCCACTCGGCTCTGCACGGCATCCAGCCTACGGCGCGACGCCCCCCGCACCCGGGCCGGTCACCCGCGGGGCCGCCACGCCGGGGGACGTTGTGCACGCGCGTGCCTGCCCGACGCGGTGGTTCGGGTTAGGCTCGAACACAATTCGCGGGTGGAAGGGGTTGACATGGCGAGGATCGGTGAGAGCGCCGACCTTCTGAAGTGCTCCTTCTGCGGAAAGAGCCAGAAGCAGGTCCAGCAGCTCATCGCGGGCCCCGGTGTCTACATCTGCGACGAGTGCGTCGAGCTCTGCAACGAGATCATCGAGGAGCGCCTCGCCGAGGCCGGCGAAGAGCCCGCGAGCGAATTCGACCTGCCGAAGCCGAAGGAGATCTTCTCCTTCCTCGAGGAGTACGTCATCGGGCAGGAGCCCGCGAAGCGCGCCCTCTCGGTCGCGGTCTACAACCACTACAAGCGCATCCGCGCCCGGGGCACGGTCGCCCCCGCGGAGAGCATCGACGACATCGACATCCAGAAGTCCAACATCCTGCTCATCGGTCCCACCGGCTGCGGCAAGACCTACCTCGCGCAGACGCTCGCGAAGCGGCTCAACGTGCCCTTCGCGGTCGCCGACGCCACGGCCCTCACCGAGGCCGGCTACGTCGGAGAGGATGTCGAGAACATCCTGCTCAAGCTCATCCAGGCCGCCGACTACGACGTCAAGCGCGCCGAGACGGGCATCATCTACATCGACGAGGTCGACAAGATCGCCCGCAAGGCCGAGAACCCGT
>CAMLMQ010000275.1 GCA_946481135.1 uncultured Microbacteriaceae bacterium | reverse complement strand
CGACTGGATGCTGCAGCACCTCGACCAGGACCTCACCGTCGACCAGCTCGCCCGCAAGGCCCTCATGTCGTCACGCACGTTCGCCCGCCGGTTCCGCGCCGACCTCGGCACCACGCCCGCCGGGTGGCTCAACCGTCAGCGCATCCTGCGGGCGCAGCAGCTGCTGGAGCAGACGGATGCCGGACTGGAAGAGGTCGCGCGACTTGCGGGTTTCGGCACGGCCGCGGTCATGCGGCACCACTTTCTCAAGGTGCTGCAGACCACGCCCACCGCCTACCGGCGGACTTTCTCGTGCCGCGACGACGAGGTGATGGCCGGCTGATCCCCGCACCCCGCGGGTTGAGTAGCGCCCGCCCCGGCGGACGCGTATCGAAACCAGCCCCACGAGTAGCCCGTGGGCGGGGTTTCGATACGCGTCGCGATGCGGCGCTACTCAACCCGCGGGAGGGTCGCGACGACCGTCGCCCCTGCGGAGTGGATGACGGCCGAGCCCTCGACGAGCGCGCCGGCCCCTGCCTGACCGAGCACGACATCATCGACGGTCGCCGAGCCGTCGAGCACGAGCACGAGGGCCGGCGCGTCGACCTCGACGGACGCCCCGGCGTCGAGCACCCGCATCCGGAACCCCGCACCCTCGGGCGCGAAGTCGCTCACGCCCCCGGCGACGACGGGCTGGATCCGCGGCTCGGGCAGCGCGCGGAAGTCGAGCACCCCGAGCAGTTCGGGCACGTCGATGTGCTTCGGCGTGAGGCCACCCCGCAGCACGTTGTCGGAGGGTCCCATGAGTTCGATGCCGAGCCCGCGCTGATACGCGTGGATGTTGCCGGCCGGCAGGTAGAGCGCCTCGCCGCGGCGCAGCACGACGGTGTGCAGCAGCAGCGAGATCGCGATGCCGGGGTCGCCGGGCACCTGGGCGGCGAGGTCGCGCACGGTCGCCCACGACTCCCCCGGCGCGCCGTCCGCGGCGGCGACGAGGGCGTCGAGTTCGGTGGAGACGTCGGTCGTGAGCAGCCGCTCGACGACGGCGCGCAGGTCGGCGTCCGAGCGAAGGTCGGGCAGCAGTCCGGGTGCGGCCGCGTCGAGGTCGGCGCGGGTGTCGGCGACCGGGCGGAACCCGCTGAGCGCCCGGAACTCGTCGCACAGCGCGTAGATCATCTCGGGCTTCGAGTACGGGTCCTTGTAGTTGCGCGACGGGGAGTCGATCGGGGTGCCGGCGGCGTTCTCGCGCGCGAACCCCTGCTCCGCCTGCGCGGTCGTCGGATGCGCCTGCAGCGACAGCGTCGACCCCGCGGCGAGCACCTTCAGCAGGAACGGCAGCTCGCCCGCGACATCCCGCAGGTCGCCGTCGCGGCCGACCACCCGCGCCGGCGAGCCGGGGTGCGTGCCGAGCCACAGCTCCGCCTGCGGGCGGCCGTCGGGCTCGTTCCCGAGGAAGGCGGGAAGGAGGGTGGTCGAGCCCCACGCGTAGTCGCGCGGGGAGTTGGTGATCTCCACGAACATCGGGTGCCGTCAACCCTTTCGGTCTTGCACCAAAGTACCAACGCCGTTGGCGGGTGCGGCGCGCGTCCGTAGGCTCCCGCCATGGACTTCAGCGCACTGTCGAGCGACTTCTACGGCTTCGCGAACGGTCTCGCCGACCGCGAGAAGGAGGTGCTCGCGAAGCTGCGGCACTACCTCGAGACCGAGGTGAAGCCGATCGTGAACGACCACTGGGCGCGCGCCGAGTGGCTGCCGTCGTCGGTCGTGAAGGGCCTCGCCGACCTCGGCGTCTACGGGATGCCGTGGGAGGAGACGCAGCCGTTCCCCAACTCGGCGGTCTTCCGCGGCTGGGTCGCGCTCGAGCTCGCCCGCGTCGACGCCTCCGTCGCGACGCTCGTCGGCATGCAGAACGGTCTCGTGATGGGCGCGGTGGGCGTCGCCGGCTCCCCCGAGCAGCGCGCGGAGTGGCTGCCGAAGTTCGCCTCCGCCGAGTGGCTGGGATGTTTCGCTCTCACCGAGCCGCTCTCGGGATCCGACTCGGCGCAGGGCCTGCGCGCGGTCGCGGAGCGCGACGGCGACGACTGGGTGATCACGGGCTCGAAGCGCTGGATCGGCAACGGCACCGTCGCGAGCCACGCGATCGTCTGGGCGAAGTCCGCCGAGGACGGTCAGGTGAAGGGCTTCCTCGTGCCCACCGACTCGGAGGGCTGGTCGGCGACGAAGATCGAGAACAAGCAGGCTCTGCGCATCGTGCAGAACGCCGACATCACGCTCGACCGGGTGCGCGTGCCGGATGCGATGAAGCTCGCGAATGCGAACTCGTTCCGCGACACCGCGGCCGTGCTGCGGCTCACCCGCGCCGAGGTCGCGTGGGCCGCCGTCGGCAACTCGATCGGCGCCTACGAGGGGGCGGTGCGCTACGGCGCCGACCGCGTGCAGTTCGGCAAGACGATCGACAGCCACCAGCTCATCCAGGAGCACTACTCCAAGATGCTCGGCAATATCACGTCGTCGATCGCCCTCTGCACGCGCGTCTCGGCGATGCTCGACGAGGGCACGCAGAAAGACGAGCACGCGGCGCTCGCGAAGGAGTTCGCCACCTCGCGGATGCGCGAGACCGTCGCGTGGGCGCGCGAGTCGATGGGCGGCAACGGCATCGTGCTCGACTACGACGTCGTGCGGCACTTCGCGGATGCCGAGGCGCTCTACTCGTATGAGGGAACCCGGGAGATGAACGCCCTCATCGTGGGGCGCGCGATCACGGGGAAGGCCGCGTTCGTCTGAGACGGCGCCGGATAGAGTTGCCGAGGTCGGCGGCCCGGGCAGATCGTCCCGGTCGTGCCACCTCGAAATCGTCGTCAACCGTCGGAGTCCCTCATGTCCCTGCGTCTGTTCACTTCCGAGTCCGTGACCGAGGGTCATCCGGACAAGATCTGCG
>CAMLMQ010000274.1 GCA_946481135.1 uncultured Microbacteriaceae bacterium | reverse complement strand
CGAAACTCTCAGGCACCATGACAGAGGGGGAGTTCTCACACCGACCATCCGGGAGAACTCCGTGTCCGATTCCTCGCCCCGTCTCTCACCGCTCGACGCGGTGCACGAGGCCGCCGGCGCCTCGTTCACCGACTTCGGCGGCTGGCGCATGCCCGTGCGCTACGGCTCCGACCTCGCCGAGCACGAGGCGGTGCGCACCGCCGCCGGGTTCTTCGACCTGAGCCACATGGCCGAGTTCCTCGTGACCGGGCCGCAGGCGGCGGACTTCCTCGACGCGGCGCTCGCCGGGCGCGCGTCGGCGATCGCCCCGGGACGCGCGAAGTACTCGCTGCTGCTGGCGGAGGATGGCGGCATCCTCGACGATCTCGTCGTCTACCGTCTCGCCGACGACGAGTTCTGGGTCGTCGCCAACGCCGCCAACCACGACGTCGTGGCCGCGGAGCTCGCCGCCCGCAGCGCCGGGTTCGAGGTCACGATCGGCGACGAGACGTTCACATGCGCCCTCGTCGCGGTGCAGGGCCCGGGGTCGGAGGCGATCGTCGCCTCGCTCGGGCTGCCGACCGACCTGCGGTACTACGGCATCGTCGAGACGACCTACCGGGACCAGCCGATCCTCGTGGCCCGCACCGGGTACACGGGCGAGGACGGGTTCGAGCTGTACATCGACAACCCGGGCGCCGAAGCGCTCTGGAACGACCTCGTCGCCGCCGGGGCGGTGCCGTGCGGGCTCGCCGCCCGCGACACCCTGCGCCTCGAGGCGGGGATGCCGCTCTACGGGCACGAGCTGACCCGCGACATCCGCCCCGCGGATGCCGGGCTCGGCCGCATCGCCGACATCGGCACCCCGGGTGGACGGGTGCTCGTCGGTCTCGCCGCCGAGGGCCGTCGGGCCGCGCGGGCCGGCTACCCCGTGCTGCGCGGCGAGGAGGTGGTCGGCGAGGTCACGTCGGGCGCGCTCTCCCCGACGCTCGGGCATCCGATCGCGATGGCGTACGTGGATGCCGACGCCTCCATCCTCGGCACCGAACTCGCCCTCGACATCCGCGGCACCGCCATCCCGGCGCGCGTCGTTCCGCTCCCGTTCTATTCGCGAAGGAAGGCCTGACATGACCACGCACTACACGAAGGACCACGAGTGGGTCACCGTCGACGGCGACGTCGCGACGATCGGCATCACGACGTACGCCGCCGACAAGCTCGGCGACGTCGTCTACGTCGACCTCCCCGCGGTGGGCTCGACGATCGCGGCGGGGAAGATCGTCGGCGAGATCGAGTCGACGAAGTCGGTGGGTGAGCTCTTCGCCCCCGTCGACGGCGAGGTGATCGAACGCAACGAGGGGGTCGTCGACGACCCGTCGAGTGTCAACGGCGACCCCGAGGGCGCCGCGTGGCTCATCAAGGTGCGCTTCACCGAGCTGCCCGAGCTGCTCACCGCCGAGCAGTACGCGGAGCTGACGGCGTGACGACGTTCGCCGACCGTCACATCGGAACGGACTCCGCGGCGCAGCAGATCATGCTGCAGGCCGTGGGGTACTCGTCGGTCGACGACCTCATGGATGCGGCGGTGCCGTCCGGCATCCGCGTGCAGGCGGCCGCCGCGCTGCCCGCCGCAGTGAGCGAGCGGGCTGCGCTCGCCGAGCTGCGCACCCTCGCCGCGAAGAACCGCGTGCGCCGCAGCATGATCGGCCTCGGCTACTCGGGCACGATCACGCCCGCCGTGATCCAGCGCAACGTGCTCGAGAACCCGTCGTGGTACACCGCATACACGCCCTACCAGCCCGAGATCTCGCAGGGCCGGCTCGAGGCACTCATCAACTTCCAGACGATGGTCGCCGACCTCACGGGCATGGCGACCGCGAACGCGTCGATGCTCGACGAGGGCACCGCCGTCGTCGAGGGGATGCTGCTCGCGCGGCGTGCCTCAGGCTCGGCGTCGAACGTGTTCCTCGTCGACGCCGACGCGCTGCCGCAGACGCAGCGCCTGCTCGCGCACCGGGCCGAGCCGCTCGGCATCGAGCTGCGAGTAGTCGACTTCACGGGTCTCGACACGTCGCCTGCGGCGACTACTCGACCCCCGGTGGACGCGTTCGGCGCCTTCGTGCAGTACCCCGGGGCGTCGGGTCGCGTGTGGGACCCACGCGCCGTGATCGAGGCGGTGCACGCCGCGGGAGGCCTCGCGGTCGTCGCGGCCGACCTCCTCGCGCTCACCCTCCTCGCCTCGCCCGGCGAACTCGGCGCCGACATCGCGGTCGGCACGTCGCAGCGATTCGGCGTGCCGATGGGCTTCGGCGGACCGCACGCGGGGTATCTCGCGGTGCGGTCGGGCCTCGAGCGCCAGCTGCCGGGTCGCCTCGTCGGGGTCTCCGTGGATGCCGCCGGCCACCCCGCCTACCGGCTCTCGCTGCAGACGCGGGAGCAGCACATCCGCCGCGAGAAGGCGACGAGCAACATCTGCACCGCGCAGGTGCTGCTCGCCGTCATGGCGTCGATGTACGCCGTCTACCACGGCGCCTCGGGACTCAAGCAGATCGCACACCAGGTGAACCGGCTCACGCGGTTGATGGCGGATGCGCTCGGCGACGCCGTCGTGCACGCCGACTACTTCGACACCCTCCTCGTGCGCGCCGACGCGGATGCCGTGGTCGCGCGCGCGGCGGACGCCGGCTATCTGCTGCGTCGCGTCGACGACTCCCACGTCGCCGTCTCCCTCGATGAGACGACGACTCCCGACGAGGTGCAGGCCGTGCTCGCGGCGTTCGACGTCAGGGCCCCGCTCGGGTTCAAGCCCGCGGCGGTCGGCATCCCGCCGACGCTCGTGCGCACGTCGCGGTACCTCGAACATCCGGTGTTCTCGGCGCACCGTTCCGAGACGACGATGATGCGCTACCTCAAGCACCTCGCCGACAAGGACTACGCGC
>CAMLMQ010000273.1 GCA_946481135.1 uncultured Microbacteriaceae bacterium | reverse complement strand
CTCGACTGACCCCGGTCAGTCCTCGGCGATCACCTCGCCGAGGCCCGAGATCTCGGACTCGACGTCGGCACCGCCGCGGTGGCGCACCGATCCGACGCCCGACAGCTCGACCCGCAGCGTGCCGGTGACGTAGACGTGGGCGTCGCCCGCACCGCTGATGGCGACCGACGCGTCGCGCACCCGCAGATCGTCGGTGTCGACCTCGCCCGTGCCGTCGATGGCGACGTCGAGCGAGGCGGCCTCGCCCGAGAGCTCGACATCGCCGGCGCCGTCGATGCGCACCTCGACCGCGTCGGCGTCGATGCCGGAGACCTCGACATCTCCCGCGCCGCTGATCGCGACGGCGAGGGAGTCGCCCGAGACGGTGGCGTCGACATCGCCCGCGCCGTTGACCTCGATCGAGGTGAGACTCGGCAGGGTGAGCTCGTAGCGGATGTCGGCGTTGCCGATCGGGAACGGTCCGCCCCGATGGCCGAGCTCGAGCACGCCGTCGCGCACCCGCACCGTGAGACGGTCGAGCACCCCCTGCGGCGCATGGATCGTGAGCGACGGCTCGCCCTCGCGGATCGTGAGATCGCCGGCGGTGTCGAGCACGACCGCGGTGGCGTCGTCGATGTCGGGAGAGCTGGAGGTCATCGGCCCGAGGCGCACGGCGCAGCCGGTGAGCGAGGCCGCGGTGAGGACGGTGGCGGCACCCAGGGCGAGAAGTCGCGTGTTCATGACTCCAGATTCGCAGGGCCGGGTCTCGACGGCCCACGGGACAACCCCCGGATGTGCGCTCGGGTCCACCGCAGAGCCTCGCGGATTGCCTGACAATCCGTTAGATTGTCCGACAATGTCTCTTCCGAGTCCCACGATGTCCGACGCGATCGTCGAGGCGTTGCGCGCGCGCATCCTCGACCAGTCGGAAGCGCCGGGGTCGACGATCACCGAGTCCGCCGTAGCGCTGCGCTTCGGGGTCGCCCGGCCCACCGCGAAGCTCGCGCTCGAACGCCTCGTGGCCGAGGGGCTGCTCCGCCGCGAGGCGCACCGCGCCGCACGGGTGCCGCACCTCACCCGCGACGACATCGTCGACCTGTTCGAGACCCGACGTCTCATCGAATCGGCCGGCCTGGCCTCCCTCGCGACCGCGGGCGCCATCCCGGCGGACGCGCTCGCCGCCCACCGCGCCGTACTCGCCGCGGCCCGCACTGGGGGCGACTTCGCCGCGCACGACGCCGCCTTCCACCGGGCCCTCGTCGCCGGGCAGCCGAGCCCGCGACTCGCCCGCATGCACGCGACGCTCATGGGGGAGATCGAGCTCTGCATCGGACAGGTGCAGGCCCACCACCTCGTTCCCGTCGCCGACGTCGCCGCGCAGCACCAGGGCATCCTCGACGCGGTGCTCGCGGGCGATGCGGCGACCGCGGCGGATCTCTCCGCCGCCCACGTCGACGCGACCCGCACCGCCCTGCTACGCCACTACGACGCCACCCACCGACCGCGCTGACCGACGCGCTGACCGACCGACGACGAGGACGACGATGCCGAGAAACGCCTGGACCCAGACCCGTCAGGTGCCGCGCCCCGCGCAGATCTTCGAGCTGCTGAGATTCAAGAAGCCGAATCTCGACGCGACCGAGCGGCGGCTGCAGGGGGCGCTCACGATCGCCGACCTGCGACTCATCGCGCAGCGCCGCACCCCGAAGGCGGCCTTCGACTACACCGACGGCGCCGCCGAGCAGGAGCTGTCGCTCGCGCGCGCCCGCCAGGCGTTCGAGGACGTCGAGTTCCGGCCGTCGATCCTGCGCCCCGCCGCCGGGGTCGACACCTCGACGACGATCCTCGGCGGGCCGTCGGCCCTGCCGCTCGCGATCGCTCCCACCGGGTTCACGCGGCTCATGCAGACCCAGGGCGAACTCGCCGGGGCCTCCGCGGCGGGCGCGGCCGGCATCCCGTTCACGCTCTCGACCCTCGGCACGACCTCGATCGAGAACGTGAAGGCGGCGAACCCCGACGGGCGCAACTGGTTCCAGCTGTACGTCATGCGCGACCGCTCGATCTCGTACGGGCTCGTCGAACGCGCCGCGGCGGCCGGCTTCGACACGCTGCAGTTCACCGTCGACACGCCCGTCGCCGGCGCCCGCCTGCGCGACAAGCGCAACGGCTTCAGCATCCCCCCGGCCCTCACGCTCGGCACGATCGCGAACGCGATCCCGCGCCCGTGGTGGTGGTGGGACTTCCTCACCACGCCCAAGCTCGAGTTCGCGTCGCTCACGACGACCGGGGGCACCGTCGGCGAACTGCTCAACGCCGCGATGGATCCGACGATCTCCTACGACGACCTCGCCGAGATCCGCGGGATGTGGCCGGGCAAGATCGCGATCAAGGGCGTGCAGACCGTCGAGGATGCGCGCCGCCTCGCCGATCTCGGGGTCGACGGCATCATCCTCTCCAACCACGGCGGACGGCAGCTCGACCGGGCGCCGATTCCGTTCCACCTGCTGCCCGAGGTGGCGCGCGAAGTGGGACGCGACGTCGAGCTCGGCGTCGACACCGGCATCATGTCGGGAGCCGACATCGTCGCGTGCGTCGCGCTCGGCGCCCGGTTCACGATGATCGGTCGCGCCTACCTCTACGGCCTCATGGCCGGCGGCCGCCGCGGGGTCGACCGCACCCTCGAGATCCTGCGCACCGAACTCGAGCGCACGATGCAGCTGCTCGGCGTCGCCGCCCTCGACGAGCTCGGCCCGCAGCACGTGACCCAGCTCCAGCGGCTCGCGCCCCGCATCCTGCCCTGACCGGGGCCCCCGACCCCCCGCGGCGGCCCTGTGGCGGTGGCCGCCGCGGGATACTCTTCCGACCTTCGGCTGTTTGCCCGGATGACCTCGTTTCCGAGCGGTGGTCTCAAGGGGTCAGCGCAACACCGGTGATTAGTTCGTTCAGCATGTCACC
>CAMLMQ010000272.1 GCA_946481135.1 uncultured Microbacteriaceae bacterium | reverse complement strand
TGATCGCGAAGCGGTGCGCCTCGTCGCGGATGCGCTGGATGAGGAAGAGCGCCTCGCTGTTGCGCGGCAGGATGACGGGGAACGACTCCCCCGGCAGCCACACCTCCTCGAGCCGCTTCGCGATCCCGGCGACCGGGATGTCGTCGATGCCGAGGTCGTCGAGCACTGCGGCTGCGGCGTTCACCTGCGGCTCGCCGCCGTCGACGAGGATGAGTCCCGGCCGGTACGCGAACCGCTTGCGGGGCGACGCGCCGTCGTCGTCGGCTTCGTCCTCGGCGAGCCGCGCGAGCCGGCGACGCAGCACCTGCGAGATCGCCGCGAGGTCGTCGGCGTACTCGGGGATCGAGAACTTGCGGTAGGCGCTCTTGAGCGGGAGCCCGTCTTCGAAGACCACCATCGAGGCGACGATGTTGGTGCCCCCGAGGTGCGACACGTCGTAGCACTCGATGCGCAACGGCGCGTCGGCGAGTCCGAGGGCCTCTTGGATGTCGGTGAGCGCCTGCGTCCGCGCCACGTAGTCGCCGCTGCGCCGCATCTTGTAGAGCGCGAGCGCCTGCTTCGCATTCATCGTCGCCGTCTGCAGGATGGCGGCCTTGTCGCCGCGCTGCGCCGCGCGAAGGGTGACCGACCCCTTCGTACGGCGGTCACCGAGCCAGGCCTCGAGGGCGGCGGCGTCGTCGGGCAGACGCGGTACGACGATCTCGCGCGGCGGCTCCTCGTTCTCGTAGGCGGACGTGAGCACGGCTTCGACGAGCTCGCCGATCGGCACGTCGAGTTCGGTGTCGACCACCCACGAACGGGTGCCCGTGATGCGTCCGCCGCGCACGGTGAACTGCTGAACGGCGGCGGCGAGCTCGTCGTACTCGATGCCGAAGACATCCGTGTCGCCGGAGTCCTCGGCGAGCACGACGGCACTGCGTTCGAGCACGTTCTCCAGGGCTTGCAGCCGGTCGCGGATCTTCGCGGCGCGCTCGTACTCGAAGGCCGCCGCCGCGTCGCGCATCTCCCGTTCGAGCAGGCGCACGACGGATCGGTCGGGATGGGCCATGAACGCGACGAAGTCGTCGACGATGCGGCGGTGCTCCTCGATGCTCACGCGCATCGAGCACGGACCGCCGCAGCGCCCGATCTGCCCCGGGAAGCATGGGCGGCCGGTCTGCATCGCCCGCTTGTACGACGAGTCGGAGCACGTGCGGATCGGGAACGCCCGCACCATGAGGTCGATCGTGTCGCGCACCGCCCAGATCTTCGGGTACGGCCCGAAGTAGCGCGCGCCCGGGATGCGGCGGTTGCGGGTGACCATCACCCGCGGCGCTTCGTCGCCGAGGGTCACGACGAGGTAGGGGTAGGTCTTGTCGTCGCGGAACTTGACGTTGAACGGCGGCGCGAACTGCTTGATCCACGCGTACTCGAGGTCGAGCGCCTCGCGGTCGCTGCCGACGACGGTCCACTCGACGCCGCTCGCCGAGAGCACCATCGCGCGCGTGCGCTGGTGCAGGCTGCGCAGCGGCTGGAAGTAGTTGCTCAGTCGCTGACGCAGGTTGATCGCCTTGCCGACGTAGAGCACGCGACCCGTGGCGTCGCGGAACCGGTACACCCCCGGCGAGGTCGGGATCTCCCCCGGCTTCGGACGCCACTCCAGCGCGTCGGATCGCACCGTCCGCGCCGCCACCTCAGCCCGCCTTGCGCGCGGGCATGCTGCGTTCGTCGAGCAGCTCGCGCAGGAAGAACCCGGTGTGACTCCCCTCGACCGTGGCGAGGTGCTCGGGCGTGCCCGTCGCGAGCACCGTGCCGCCGCCCGATCCGCCCTCGGGTCCGAGATCGACGATCCAGTCGGCGCTCTTGATGACGTCGAGGTTGTGCTCGATCACGATGACGGTGTTGCCCTTGTCGACGAGTCCGTTCAGCACGAGCAGGAGCTTGCGCACATCCTCGAAGTGGAGTCCCGTCGTGGGTTCGTCGAGCACGTAGACGCTGCGGCCGTTGGACCGCTTCTGCAGCTCGGTCGCGAGCTTGACGCGTTGTGCCTCGCCGCCCGACAGCGTCGTCGCCGACTGACCGAGCCGCACGTAGCCGAGGCCGACCTCGACGAGGGTCTTGAGGTACCGGTGGATGGCGCTGATCGGCTCGAAGAAGTCGGCCGCCTCGCTGATCGGCATGTCGAGCACCTCGGCGATGTTCTTGCCCTTGTAGTGAACCTGGAGCGTGTCGCGGTTGTACCGCGCTCCCCCGCACACCTCGCACGCGACGTAGACGTCGGGCAGGAAGTTCATCTCGATCTTGATCGTGCCGTCGCCCGCGCAGTTCTCGCAGCGGCCGCCCTTGACGTTGAACGAGAACCGGCCGGGCAGATAGCCGCGCGCCTTCGCCTCCATCGTCTCGGAGAACAGGGTGCGGATGCGGTCGAAGACGCCCGTGTACGTCGCGGGGTTCGACCGCGGGGTGCGACCGATCGGCGCCTGGTCGACGTGCACGACCTTGTCGAGCTGCTCGAGCCCCGTGACCCGCTTGTGCTTGCCGGGCACCTGACGCGCGCCGTTGAGCTCGTTGGCGAGCACCTTGTAGAGGATGTCGTTCACGAGACTCGACTTGCCCGACCCCGAGACGCCCGTGACGGCGACGAACGCGCCGAGCGGGAAGCTCACCGTGACGTCCCGCAGGTTGTTCGCCTTCGCCCCTTCGACGGTGATCTGGCGGTTCTTGTCGATCTTCCGGCGCCTCGTGGGCATCTCGATCGCGCGGCGCCCGGCGAGGTAGTCGCCCGTCACCGACCGGTGGTTCGCCAGAAGCGACGCGTAGTCGCCGGAGTGCACGACCTCGCCGCCGTGCTCGCCCGCCCCCGGGCCGATGTCGACGAGCCAGTCGGCGGTGCGGATGGTGTCTTCGTCGTGCTCGACGACGATGAGCGTGTTGCCGAGGTTCTTGAGCTTCACGAG
>CAMLMQ010000271.1 GCA_946481135.1 uncultured Microbacteriaceae bacterium | reverse complement strand
AGCATCCCTACACCCGGGCGCTCATCGCGTCGGTGCCGACCCTCGAGGTGCCCGAGCGCGGCTACCGCCGTCCGACGATCCCCGGGCCGTCGCTCGGCGCGGTGCCGTACGCGGGTGGCTGTCCGTTCGCTCCGCGCTGCCCGTTCGCGCGCCCCGCGTGCACCGAGGTCTCGATGGAGCTCCTCCCCGCGGATGCGGCGCATACGACGGCGTGCCCGTTCACGACGAACGGAGTGGATCATGGCTGAGGCGGTGCTCTCGGTGCGGGGCCTGACCAAGACCTACTCGCGAGGCGTCGGCCGATCTCCGCTCGTCGCGGTCGACGACGTCTCGTTCGAGCTCGGGCGCGGCGAGGTCGTGGGCATCGCGGGTGAGTCGGGCAGCGGCAAGTCGACCACCGTCAAGTGCGTCGCGCGGCTCGTCGACGCGGATGCCGGCGAGGTGCTGCTCGACGGACGCGACCTCATGACGCTCGGACGTGCGGCCCTCCGCCGCGCCCGCCGCGATCTGCAGGTCGTGTTCCAGGATCCGTACTCGTCGCTCAACCCGCGGCTGCAGGTCGGCGCGGCGATCCGCGAAGCGGGCGTCGTGCACGGCATCCCGGGAGCGCGCGAGCCCGACTTCGCCGAGGTGCTGCTGGACCAGGTGCGGCTGCCGGGGTCGTACGCGACCCGCCTGCCGCGCGACCTGAGCGGCGGACAGCGCCAGCGCGTCGCGATCGCACGCGCTCTCGCCTCGCAGCCGCGCGTCATCATCGCCGATGAGGCGGTCAGCGCGCTCGACGTATCGGTGCAGACGGAGATCGTGAACCTCTTCCTCGACCTGCGCGACGACACGGGCATCTCGGTGATCTTCGTGTCGCACCAGTTGCCCGTGCTGTCGGCGCTGGCCGACCGCCTGCTCGTGATGAAGGGTGGACGGGTCGTCGAGTCGGGCGAGACGCGCGAGGTGCTCACGAGTCCGCAGGACGCCTACACGCGCCTCCTGCTTGACGCCTACCCCGACCCCATCGCCGCGCTTCGCGCGCGGGGACTCGGCGATGACTGACGTCGTCCGGCTCGGGGTGTGGGGCGCCGGCGGCATGGGGGAGCGCGTCGTGCGAACCGCCGCCCGGCTGCCCGGCGTCGAGGTCGCGGCGGTGCTCGATCGCGACCCGGCTCGCGCCGAGGTCGTCGCGCGCGCGGTGAACGCGACGGCATCCGTGACCCTCGCCGAGGCTGCACGGGCGGGTCTCGACGCCGTCTATATCGGGCTGCCCAACGCGGCGCACCGCGACGCGTGCCTCGAGGCGGCCGCGCTCGGGCTGCACGTGCTCGTCGACAAGCCGCTCACGACCGACGTCGCCGATGCCGACGCGGTGCTGAGCGCCGCCGGGGCGACGTCGGCGTTCTGGATGATGGGCTTCAGCACGCGGTTCCGCGCAGAGTGGCGTCGGGCGCGGGAACTCGTGCTTGCGGGTGCGATCGGCGATCCCTACCTCGTGACCGACACGGTCGTCGAGGCCTACCGCTCGACCCCCGGTTGGTACTGGGAGCGGTCCGCGGGCGGCGGCACGCTGCACTTACAGAGCCACCACGTCGTGGACCGCTGGGAGTGGCTGCTCGAGGCCGACATCGAGGAGATGTCGGTGCGGCTCACGCGGCCGAGCGGCGTCGCGGGCGACACCGAGTTCTCGGTCGCCCTCCAGGCGCGGCTCGGCGAGCGGGTTCTCGGGGTGTCCGCGATGTCGTTCGGGCTCGGCTACGACGCCGAACCGCGTCTCTCCCTCCTCGTCCAGGGCGCGCTCGGGATGATCGAGATCGACACGACGGCGCGCCTGCTGCGGGTGTCGACCGCCGAGGGCGTCGTCGAGGAGGCCTACGCCGACGACGACTGGCTCGCGCGACAGCTCGAGCACTTCGTCGCGGGCATCCGGGGTGAGATGCTCGACCAACCGACGCTCGCCGTCGGGCACCGCGCCGTCGTCCTCGCCGCCGCGGCCGAGAGATCCGCCGCAACGGGGCAGTGGACGAAGACCGGGAGGATGTCCGCGTCGTGACCTATCGCCTCCGCGCCGAGCGCGCCGCCATCCTCCCCGCCCCCGGATGGGCGCTCGTGCTCGGCGACAACGACGACGCGCTGCACGACCTCCACTTCTATGTGTGGATCGTCACCGACGGGACGGCGGTGGGCATCGTGGATGCCGGGCTTCCCCTCGACCCGGAGGACGCGGCGGCGCTCGGGGCGACGAACGCCGCCTTCGGCGACGATGCGGGATTCCGCGAGGTGCGCACGCTGCCCGAGATCCTCGCGGATCGCGGGATCGATCCGGCCGACGTCTCGTTCGTCGCGATCACTCAGACCGTGACCTACCACACGGGCGGGATCGACGCGGAGCTGCTGCCGAACGCGACCTTCTTCCTCGCGCGCGCGGGCGTGCTCGAGCTGCTCGTCGATCCGCCGGGTCACCCCGCGCCCGAGTTCTACTTCACCGAGCGCTCGTGGAGGACCCTGAGGGAGCTCGCGATCGAGGGGCGCCTTCGGCTCGTCGCCGACGAGGAGCAGATCGCGCCGGGCATCACGTTCGCGGTGACCGGCGGCCATCATCCGGGATCGGCCGCGGTGCTCGTGAAGACCGACGACGGCGTCGTCGCGCTGCTCGAGACCGCTTTCGTCCGCCGCAACCTGGAGACCGGCTCCCCGATCGGCATCGCCGAGGATGCGGCGGCGGCACGTCGTGCGATGCGTCGGATGGCGGAGCGGGCGGACGTCGTCGTCGCGATCCACGACCCGGCGAATGCGGCGGACTACGGCGGGTAGGTGAGGAGTTCACCAACATGAACTCGTGTTTACAGGTGAGAAACGGCTCGCTAGAGTGGGCCCACCCCAATCCCGACCCCAGGAGGTCCAGGTGTTCAGCAGGAGATCACTCACTGCGGCACTCGCCGCAGTCACCGCCGTCGG
>CAMLMQ010000270.1 GCA_946481135.1 uncultured Microbacteriaceae bacterium | reverse complement strand
GGCACGAAGCCCGCGACGCTCGAGACGGGTCACGAGATCCAGGTGCCGCTCTTCCTCGAGCAGGGCACGAAGGTCAAGGTCGACACCCGCGACGGGTCGTACCTCGGCCGCGTCACCGACTGAGGTGAGCGCCCGCACGAAGTCCCGCAAACGCGCCCTCGACATCCTCTACGGAGCCGACGTGCGCGGGGTCGCGATCGCCGACCTGTTGGGCGAGGAGGCCGAGCGCGCCGAGCAGCGCCCCGAACGCGCCTCGTCGTGGCCTTACGCGCGCGAGCTCGTCGAGGGCGTCGCGGGGGAGCTCGAACAGCTCGACGCGGCCATCGAGGCGCATGCGCAGGGATGGACGCTCGCCCGGATGCCCGCGCTCGACCGTGCGATCGCCCGCCTCGCGACGTGGGAGATCCTGCACAACGACGAGGTGCCCGACGGGGTCGCGATCTCGGAGGCGGTCGACTTCGCGACGAGTCTCAGCACCGACGACTCGGCGGGGTTCCTCAACGGGCTCCTCGGCGCGATCTCGCGGTCGAAGGGCGACGTGCGCGACGCTCTGTGACGGAACGTTGCGTTCCGTGACACGTCGGTTTTGTCGGTTCCGCGCCCTTCCGTAACTTCGGTCGGGTGTCCACGACCCCGACCACCGCATCCGCGCTCCGCGTGAGCTTGCGCGGCGTCGGGCGCGCTTTCCCGGCGCCCGGCGGCGGCGAGAAGGTCGTCCTGCGCGACGTCGAGCTCGCGATCCGGCCCGGCGAGATCATCGCGCTCCTCGGACCCTCGGGATGCGGCAAGTCGACCCTGCTGCGGCTCATCGGCGGGCTCGACGCCCCGGATGCCGGGGAGCTCGCGATCGACGATCAGCCCGTTGCGGAGGTCGACCAGCGCTCCGCCGTCGCGTTCCAGGAGCCGCGCCTGCTGCCGTGGCGCACGATCGAGCGCAACGTCTCACTCGGCCTTCCGCGCGGCACCGAGGCCGCCGCCGGACGCGAACGTGTCACCGAGCTGCTCGGACTCGTGCAACTCGCCCACGCCGCGGCCCTGCGCCCGCGCCAGATCTCCGGCGGCATGGCGCAGCGGGCCTCCCTCGCCCGTGCGCTCGCGCGCAACCCGGGCGTGCTGCTGCTCGACGAGCCGTTCGGCGCGCTCGACGCGCTCACCCGGCTCACGATGCAGGATCTGCTGCTCGACATCCACGCGAGCGAGCCCGCGACGATCGTGCTCGTCACGCACGACGTCGACGAGGCGCTCGCCCTCGCCGACCGCATCGTGCTCCTCGGCGAGGAGCCGGGCCGCGAGGGGCAGGGGTCGACCATCCGTTCGATCCTCGAGGTCGGCAAACCGCGCCCGCGCGACCGGGCGGATGCCGCCCTCGCCCTCCTGCGCGCCGACCTGCTGGAGCGCCTCGGCGTCGACAGCCACCACACGCCCAACTACGTCACCGCCGCCCTGCGAAAGCAGCGGCAACTCGGTCCGGTCGTGCCCGGAACGAGCACCGAACCCACGCGCTCCGACGCGTTCTGACCCTCCGCACCTCCCAGCAAAGGAACCCGCCATGAAGAGAAGTCCCCTCGTCGCTCTCGCGGCGATCGCGGCCACCGCCACCCTCGCCCTGACCGGCTGCATCGCGGGCGAGAACACGCCCGACGAGCCCGCCGCCGGCGAAGGAGAGTGGAGCGCGTCGACGCTCAGCATCGACTTCGCGACGTACAACCCGCTCAGCCTCATCATCAAGGAGCAGGGCTGGCTCGAGGAGACGTTCGGCGATGACGTCGAGGTCACGTGGACGCAGTCGCTCGGCTCGAACAAGGCCAACGAAGGACTGCGCGCGGGCGCCCTCGACGTGGGCTCGACGGCCGGCTCGGCCGCGCTGCTCGCCCGCGCCAACGGCTCGCCGATTCAGACGATCGACATCTACTCGCAGCCGGAGTGGTCGGCTCTCGTCGTCGCCGAGGGCTCCGACATCACGTCGGTGGAGGACTTGCGGGGGAAGACGATCGCCGTGACGATCGGCACCGACCCGTACTTCTTCCTGCTGCAAGCGCTCGACGAGGCCGGCATCGAGCTCAGCGAGGTCAACGTGCAGAACCTCCAGCACGCCGACGGTGGCGCCGCGCTGCTCAACGGCAGCGTCGACGCCTGGTCGGGCCTCGACCCGATGATGGCCGCCAACGAGCTCAACTCGGGCGCCGAGCTGTTCTACCGGAACATCGACTTCAACACGTACGGCTTCCTCAACGCGACCGAGTCGTTCCTCGCCGACCACCCCGACCTCGCGCAGGCCGTCGTCGACGCCTACGAGAAGGCGCGGGCGTGGGCGCTGGAGAACCCGGAGGAGACGGCAGCGCTGCTCGCCGAGGTGGCGGGGATCGATCTCGCCGTCGCCGAGACGGTGCTGCTCGAGCGCACCGTGATCGATCTCGACCCCGTGCCCGGTCAGACGCAGCGCGCGGTGCTCGAGAAGGTCGGCCCGATCCAGGTCGCGAACGGCGACATCGCCGGTCAGGACCAGGTGGATGCCGCCCTCGACTCGCTCTTCAACACGCAGTTCGCCGAGAACGCCGACCCGAGCCGGGTGGGCTGAGAGCACCGATGACGCAGCAGTCCGTCACCGCTGAGCCGGTGGTCCCGGGAGCAGTTCAGGGATCACCGGCTCGCCGGCGTGCGCGGCGGGGGGCGTTCTGGCTCCTCGGGGCGGGAATCCCCGTCCTGCTGCTCGCCCTGTGGTGGGCTGCCTCTCACCTGGGCTGGCTCCCGCCATACAAGCTGCCCACGCCGGAGTCGCTCGTCGTCGCCGCCGTCGACCTCTGGAACCGCGGGCTGCTCGGGCTGTACATCGCGATCTCGACGCAGCGGGTTCTCATCGGCTTCGCGATCGGCGCGATCGTCGGTCTCGTGCTCGGTGCCGTCGTGGGACTCTCGCGACTCGCCGACGGCATCCTCGCCCCCACGGTCGGCGCTCT
>CAMLMQ010000269.1 GCA_946481135.1 uncultured Microbacteriaceae bacterium | reverse complement strand
GGCCAGTGCCAGAGGTAGATGCCGTAGCTGCGCACCCCCACCCAGCGGATCGGCGCGAGGTCCAGCACCCGGGCGAGGGGGGAGCCCGGCACGAGCAGTGCCGCGACGGCGACCGCGCTCAGCAGGGAGACGAGCACGAGGCCGCCGCGGTAGACCTCGGGCAGTTCTCCCGGCATGACGGCGGCGAGGAGCACGAGGCCGACGATCGCGAGCGCACCGACGGGGGCGAGCGTCCATCGGCTCACCCGGCCGGAGAGGCCGCGCGCGGCGGGACGCTCGAACACGAGCACCGCGAGGAACGCCCCGGCCGCCAGGCCGAACGCGTGCGTGTCGGTGCCGTAGTAGACGCGTGTGGGGTCGAGAGGCGAGTAGGCGACCCCCATCCAGACCGCCGAGGCGACGGCGATCGCGCCGATCACGACGAGCCGTGCGGCGCGGGGGATGCGCGCGAGCACCGCGACCACGAGCAGCGGCCAGACGAGGTAGAACTGCTCCTCGACGGCGAGCGACCAGAGGTTGCGGAACAGCTCGGGCACCGTCTCGTCGAAGTACGACGCGCCGGCCGCGATGAACAACCAGTTGCTGGAGAACGTGGCGGCGCCGAGCACCTGCGTGCCGAGGCCGACGAGCACGTCGCCGCCGACCGCGAGCGCGGCGGTGCAGCAGACGAGCACGAGCAGCCCGAGCGCCGGGAGCAGGCGACGCGCGCGACGGACCCAGAACCCGCGCAGCGAGATGCGGCCGGTGGCCGCGCGCTCGCGCAGCAGGAGCGTCGTGATGAGGAACCCGCTCACGACGAAGAAGATGTCGACGCCGAGGTAACCCCCGACGAGGGTTCCGGGGACGAGGTGGAAGACGACGACCGTCGTCACGGCGAGGGCGCGGATGCCGTCGAGCCCCGCGATGCGGAAGGGCGCCGACGCCGGGGTGCGCGGGGTCGGGGACGGGGTGATCGGTGTCATGGGGTGGGGACTCCGGTGACCAGGGTAACCCTCCGCGCGGGCCGACCCGTGCGGCAGACTCGACGGGTGACCCGCATCCGTCTCGACCTCGCCTACGACGGCGGCGGCTTCACCGGCTGGGCGCGCCAGCCCGGCCTCCGCACCGTGCAGGGTGAGCTCGAGGAGGCGCTGCGGACGATCTTCCGCCGCACCGGCGACGCTCCGGGGCTCACCGTCGCCGGACGCACTGACGTCGGCGTGCACGCCACCGGCCAGGTCGCCCACCTCGACCTCGACGACGCCCAGCTCGCCGACCTCGACCGACCCCGGCGCGGCGGCGACGCCCCGACCGGACTCGGGTCGCTCGCCCGGCGACTCAACGGACTCGCCGGAGCCGAGGGTGACGTACACGTGCAGCGCGCCACCCTCGCGCCGCCCGGCTTCGACGCCCGCTTCGCCGCCGTGTGGCGCCGCTACGAATACCGCATCGCCGACGCCGACGCCCTGCGCGATCCGCGCCGACGGGGCTTCGAGCTGTGGCACCCGACGAGCCTCGACGGGGCCGCGATGCACGACGCGGCCCAGAGCCTGCTCGGCCTGCACGACTTCGCGTCGTTCTGCCGTCCGCGCGAGGGGGCGACCACGATCCGCACCCTGCAGGAGTTCTCGTGGACTCGGGATGCCGATGGTGTGCTCGTCGCCCGTGTGCGCGCCGACGCGTTCTGCCACAGCATGGTGCGCGCCCTCGTCGGGGCGTGCCTCGCGACCGGCGGCGGGCGACTCGCCCCCTCCCGGGCGGTGGAGGTGCGCGACGCCCGTCGGCGCACCAACGAGTTCGCGGTCGTGCCCGCGAAGGGGCTGACGCTCGTCGAAGTCGGCTATCCCGACGACGCGGAGCTCGCCACGCGCGTCGCGCAGACCCGGGCGCGGCGGGATGCGTTTGACCACCCGAGCGGCCTGGACTAGTCTTACGAGGTTGCCTCCATCCCGGAGGTTTCTTCTGAGCCCTCCACCGCAGGGTTGCCCGTGATCCACGGACAACGCGCACCGGAGCGGGATTCACGAACCACTCGAAGAAAGCAGCACTACTGTGACGCGTACGTTCAGCCCCAAGCCGGCGGACATCCAGCGCGACTGGGTCGTCATCGACGCGACCGACGTCGTCCTGGGCCGCCTGGCCAGCCACGCCGCCGCCCTCCTGCGCGGCAAGCACAAGCCCACCTTCGCCCCCCACATGGACATGGGCGACTTCGTCATCGTCATCAACGCCGAGAAGATCGCCCTCACCGGCCAGAAGCTCGAGAAGAAGATGGCGTACCGGCACTCGGGCTACCCGGGCGGCCTCACCGCGACGTCGTACATCGAGATGCTCGAGAAGCACCCGACGCGCGCCGTCGAGAAGGCCATCCGCGGCATGCTGCCGAAGAACTCGCTGGGCCGCGCCCAGATCAAGAAGCTCAAGGTCTACGCGGGCGCCGAGCACCCGCACGCTGCGCAGCAGCCCAAGGCCTACACCCTGACTCAGGTCGCCCAGTAAGGATCCAGGACCATGGCGAAGATCGAAGACACCATCGGCAGCGAGGCCCTCTCCTCGTTCACCACCGAGAGCCCGGCGGAGCAGTCCGCGGAGCCCCGCACCCCGCGCGTCGTCAACGTCCCCGGCGCGGCCGTCGGCCGCCGCAAGGAGGCCATCGCGCGCGCTCGTCTCATCCCGGGTTCGGGCACGTTCACGGTGAACGGCCGCACCCTCGAGGAGTACTTCCCGAACAAGCTGCACCAGCAGCTCATCACCGACCCGTTCAAGGTGCTCGACCTCGTCGGCAGCTACGACGTGATCGCGAAGATCACCGGCGGCGGCCCCTCGGGTCAGGCCGGTGCGCTGCGCCTCGCGATCGCGCGCTCGCTCAACGAGATCGACCGTGAGAACAACCGCCCGACGCTCAAGAAGGCGGGCTTCCTCACGCGTGACGCCCGCGTCATCGAGCGCAAGAAGGCCGGTCTCAAGAAGGCCCGCAAGGC
>CAMLMQ010000268.1 GCA_946481135.1 uncultured Microbacteriaceae bacterium | reverse complement strand
GGGTTGAGTAGCGCCGCGCAGCGACGCGTATCGAAACCCGTGGGTTGAGTAGCGCCGCGCAGCGACGCGTATCGAAACCAGGTAGTTCGAAGTTGCGGTTTCGATACGCGTGCCGCTGAGCGGCGCGCTACTCAACCCGCGGGGCGGCGGGGGCGGCGTCCTTCTCGAACAGGGCGGTCAGCACTCCCCCGACCCAGGCGATCAGGTCGGCGTCGGTGCCCTGCGGGAGGGGGATGCTGAGCGCCTTCGCCTGCGCGAACTGCCGGGCGCCCGGATACATCCGCTGCAGGCGCAGCTGCTTCGAGTCGGGCAACTCGGCGGGCGCGATGCGGAGGTTGCCGCCGACGGCGACGACGTCCGACAGGCCCGCCTTCTGCGCGGTGCGCCGCAGGCGCGAGATCGCGAGGAGGTTCTGCACCGCCTCGGGCAGGTCGCCGTAGCGGTCGACGAGTTCCTCCGCGACCGAGTCGATCGACTCGTCGGGGGCGGCCGGTGCCGACGCGGTCGACAGCTTCTGGTACGCCTCCAGCCGCAGCCGCTCGCTCTCGATGTAGTCCTCGGGGATGCGCGCATCCACCGGCAACTCGAGGCGCAGCTCGGTCTGCCCCTCCGCGACGTCGCCGCGGAACGTCGCGACGGCCTCGCCGATCATGCGCAGGTAGAGGTCGAATCCGACGCCCGCGATGTGCCCCGACTGTTCGCCGCCGAGCAGGTTGCCGGCGCCGCGGATCTCGAGGTCCTTGAGCGCGACCTGCATGCCGGCGCCGAGCTCGGTGTTCGCGGCGATCGTCTCCAAGCGGTCCTGCGCCGTCTCGGTGAGCGGCTTGTCGTCGGGGTACAGGAAGTAGGCGTAGGCGCGCTCGCGTCCACGGCCGACGCGGCCCCTGATCTGGTGCAGCTGGCTCAGCCCGTACTTGTCGGCGCCGTCGATGATGAGGGTGTTCGCGTTGGCGATGTCGATGCCGGTCTCGATGATCGTGGTCGAGACGAGCACGTCGAACTTGCGCTCCCAGAAATCGACGATGACCTGCTCGAGCACGCTCTCGCTGAGCTGCCCGTGGGCGACGGCGATACGCGCCTCGGGCACGAGCTCGGCGAGCTGCGCCGCGACGCGGTTGATCGACGAGACCCGGTTGTGCACGAAGAACACCTGGCCCTCGCGCAGCAGCTCGCGTCGGATGGCCGCCGCGACCTGCTTGTCGTTGTACGGCCCGACATAGGTGAGGATCGGATGCCGGTCCTCGGGCGGGGTCGCGAGCGTCGACATCTCGCGGATGCCCGTGACCGCCATCTCAAGGGTGCGCGGGATCGGCGTCGCCGACATCGCGAGGATGTCGACGTTGGTCTTCAGCTTCTTGAGGGCATCCTTGTGCTCGACGCCGAAACGCTGCTCCTCGTCGATGATCACGAGCCCGAGGTCTTTGAACCGCACGTTCTCCGACAGCAGACGGTGGGTGCCGATGACGACGTCGACATCGCCCGACGCGAGGCCCTCGAGCGTCTCCTTCGACTCCTTGTCGGTCTGGAAGCGCGAGAGCGCCCGCAGGTGAACGGGGAAACCGGCGAAGCGTTCCGCGAAGGTCTCGAGATGCTGGCGCACGAGCAGCGTCGTCGGCACGAGCATCGCCACCTGCTTGCCGTCCTGCACGGCCTTGAAGGCGGCACGCACGGCCACCTCGGTCTTGCCGTAGCCGACGTCGCCCGAGATGAGACGGTCCATCGGGATGGGCCGCTCCATGTCGGCCTTCACGTCGTCGATCGTGACGAGCTGGTCGGGCGTCTCGGCGAACGGGAACGCCTCCTCCAGTTCGCGCTGCCACGGGGTGTCCTTCGAGAACGCGAAGCCCGCGCTCGCCATCCGCGCCGAGTAGAGCTTCACGAGCTCGACCGCGATGTCGCGTACCGCCTTGCGCGCACGCCCCTTCGCCGCGGCCCAGTCGGAGCCGCCCATCTTCGACAGCGCCGGCGCCTCGCCGCCGACGTAGCGACTGAGCAGGTCGAGCTGGTCGGTCGGCACCGAGAGCCGATCGGGGGCTCCCCCGCGCTTGCTCGGCGCGTACTCGAGCACGAGGTACTCGCGCACGACCTTCGCGTGGGTCGTGCCGAGCGGGCCGCGTTTCGTGCGCTCGCCCGATGCGACCTCGCGCTGGATGAGCTCGACGAAACGGCCGATGCCGTGGGTCTCGTGCACGACGTAGTCGCCGGGCTTGAGTTGCAGCGGGTCGACGACGTTGCGGCGCCGGCTCGCGAGCTTCTTCCCGCCGCGCGCGTCGATCGCCGCCGCGCGGCCGTAGAACTCCGCCTCCGACAGCACGGCGACACGCTCGTCGGGCAGCGCGAAGCCCGCCTCGATCGTCGCTTGCTCGACCGCCGTCTCGACGCCCGTCTGGGCGAGCACATCCCGAGCGCGCTCGACCATGCCGGGGCCCGCCGCCGTGACGGTCACCTGCCAGCCGTCACGGACGAGCGCGGCGACGTGGTCGGCGGCGCCCTCCACCTGCCCCGCGAAGCTCGGGATCGCGACGCCCGGGATGCGCAGAACCTCGTCGGCGTCGGAGTCGAAGGGGCTGAAGGTCCACCACGTGCGCGGCGCCGCCGCGGCGCGCAGCCGCGAGACCGTGAGGAAGTCGCCTCGCTCGAGGCTGATCGGCGCGTGCGCCCCCGCCGTCGCGGCGCTCCACGCGGCCTCGAGGAACTCGCGGTTCGTCTCGGCGAGGCTGAGCGCCCGCGTCGCGATGCGCTCCGGGCCGAGCAGCGCGACCGCGGCATCCTCGGGCAGCAGGTCGGTGAGCGGCACGAGGTCGCCGACGAGGGCGGGGGCGAGCGACTCCATCCCCTCGACCGGGATGCCCTCCGCGACCTTCGCGAGCATCTGCTGCAGCGCGGGGAACTCGCCCTGCAGCTCGCGGGCTCGCTGACGCACGGCCGGGGTGAGCAGCAGCTCGCGGCTCGGCAGCAGTTCGACGCGGTCGAGGTCG
>CAMLMQ010000267.1 GCA_946481135.1 uncultured Microbacteriaceae bacterium | reverse complement strand
ACTTCATGCACGCCGTGCAGGACCAGATCCGCCCGTTCGTGCCCGGCGAGTACCTCACGCTCGGCGCCGACGGTTTCGGTTTCAGCGACACGCGCGCCGCGGCCCGCCGCTACTTCAAGATCGACGGCCCGTCGATCGTCGTGCGCGTGCTGCAGTCGCTCGCGCGGCGCGGCGATGTCGCCCCCGACGCACCCGCGCAGGCGATCGAACGCTACCGGCTGCACGACGTCAACGCCGGCACGTCCGGGACGGCGGGCGGCGAGTCGTAGGTGGCGCCGGCGCGGACCAAGCAGCAGACCCTCGCCTGGCTGCGCACGCTGTCGGGTGAGCTCTCGACGGCGACCCTCAAGCGCCTCGAGGACACGCTGCCCTGGTATCGCGACATGCCGCCCGGGCGTCGCAGCGCCGTCGGGCTCGTCGCGCAGGCCGGCATCACGAGTTTCATCTCCTGGTACGACGATCCGAAGTCGATTCCGTGGATCGCGGCGGATGTCTTCGGCGCCGCGCCCCGGGAGCTGCTGCGGTCGGTGAGCCTGCAGCAGACGCTGCAGCTCATCCGCGTCACCGTCGAGGTCGTCGAGCAGCGCGTCAAGGACGACGACGAGAGCCTGCGCGAGGCGATCCTGCTGTACTCGCGCGAGATCGCGTTCGCCGCGGCCGACGTCTACGCCCGCGCGGCCGAGGCCCGGGGACTCTGGGATGCGCGCCTCGAGGCGCTCGTCGTCGACTCGATCCTCACCGGCGAGTACGACTCCGAGCTGCCGAGCCGCATCGCCGCCCTCGGCTGGAACGGGCACGGCGAGGTGAGCGTTCTCGTCGGCACCGCCCCGCGGATGCTGGACGTCGACATGCTGCGACGCACCGCCCGGCACCTCGACGCCGACGTGCTCATCGGCGTGCAGGGCAGTCGGCTCGTGATCGTCATCGGCCGGGTCGAGCCCGTCCCGGAGGGGGATGCCGCCGTGGAGTCGGCGACACCCCCGCGGTCGTTCCTCGACATCGCGACCGAGCTCGAGCCGGGGTTCGGCCCGGGGCATCTCGTGCTCGGGCACGCCGTTCCCTCACTGCTCGACGCCGCCCGCAGCGCGAAGGCCGCCCTCGCCGGCTTCGCCGTCGCGCGCGCGTGGCGCAACGCGCCGCGGCCGACCCTCGCCGACGACCTGCTGCCCGAGCGCGCGTTCGCCGGCGACCCCCTCGCCCGCTCGACCCTCATCAACCGCATCTACCGTCCGCTGCTCGACCACTCGAGCGAACTGCTCACGACGCTGTGGTGCTACCTCGACAACGGCCGCTCGCTCGAGGCGACCGCACGCGAGTTGTTCGTGCACCCCAACACCGTGCGCTATCGCCTCAAGCGCATCTCGGAGGTCATCGGCTACGACGCGACCGGCGCGCGCGAGGCGCTCATCCTGCAGTCGGCTCTCGTCGTCGGCGCGATCGCGGGATCGCCGAAGTCGGAGCGCTGACGAATCCCCCAACGATTCCCGCGTTTCTTCGTCGATCGCGACCGACGGCGCGGGAACGGGACTGGCAGGATGGTCTTTCGTGAGTGTCGTCGTCGTCGCGCCCGGTCAGGGCTCGCAGACCCCCGGATTCCTCGAGCCCTGGCTCGCCGAGTCGAGCATCGCCGAGCACCTCGGCGCCCTCGCGGAGGCCGCGCAGGTCGATCTGCGCACCCACGGCACGGTGTCGGATGCCGACACCATCCGTGACACCGCCGTGGCGCAGCCGCTCATCGTCGCGGCGTCCCTGCTCGCGTTCCGCGCCGTCGTGGGCGACCGCCGCGACGCGATCGCGGGCGTCGCCGGGCACTCGGTCGGCGAGGTCGCGGCGGCGGCCGCGTCCGGCATCCTCAGCGAGTCGGATGCAATGACCCTCGTGCGCGAGCGCGGCCGGGCGATGGCGCAGGCCGCGGCCCAGGTCGCGACCGGAATGAGCGCCGTCGTCGGCGGCGACGAGGCCGAGCTGCTCGCGCGCCTCGACGAACTGGGTCTCTCGCCCGCCAACTACAACGGCGGCGGGCAACTCGTCGTCGCCGGCGAGCTGCCCGCCCTCGCCGCCCTCGCCGAGACCCCGCCCGCGGGCGCGCGCGTCATCCCGCTGCAGGTCGCGGGTGCCTTCCACACGCGCTTCATGCAGCCCGCCGTCGACCATCTCCGCACCGTCGCCGACGGTCTCGCCGTGAACGACCCGACCGTGCGCATCTGGACGAACAAGGACGGCTCGACCGTCGCCTCGGGGGCCGCGTTCGTCGACCTGCTCGTCGGCCAGGTCGCGAACCCCGTCCGCTGGGATCTGTGCATGGCGGCGTTCGCGGAGACGCGCGTCACCGGGCTCGTCGAACTCGCCCCCGCCGGGGCGCTCGTCGGGCTCGCCAAGCGCGGGCTCAAGGGCCTCCCCACCGTGGCCGTGAAGACCCCGGACGACATCCCCGCCGCCCTCCAGCTGATCGAGGACCACGCATGACCCTGAAGCAGGCCGTCGGGCCGAAGTACACCCGCATCCTCTCGCTCGGCGCGGCGCGCGGCGACCTCACGGTGCCGAACGACGACCTCGTCGGGCCGATCGACTCCAGTGACGAGTGGATCCGTCAGCGCACCGGAATCATCACCCGCAAGCGCGCGAGCAAGGGCATCAACGCGATCGACCTCGCCGAGACCGCCGCCAACGAAGCCATCGCGAAAGCCGGCATCCGCCCCGACCAGATCGGAGCGGTGCTCGTCTCGACGATCAGCAACGTCGCCGTCACCCCGTCGATGGCGGCACTCCTCGCCGACAAGATCGGCGCGAACCCCGCCCCCGCGTACGACATCAGCGCGGCGTGCGCCGGCTACACCTACGCGATCGCGCAGGCCGACGCGCTCATCCGGGGTGGCGCGGCCGAGTACGTGCTCGTCGTCGGCGCCGAGAAGCTCTCCCAGTACGTGCATCCCGAAGACCGCTCGATCTCGTTCCTGCTCGGCGACGGCGCCGGCGCCGCCGTCATCGGCCCGGCCGACGAGCCGGGCATCTCGGCGAGCGTGTGGGGCTCCGACGGCTCGAAGTGGG
>CAMLMQ010000266.1 GCA_946481135.1 uncultured Microbacteriaceae bacterium | reverse complement strand
TCGTCTTCGTCACCCACGACATCGACGAGGCGTTCCTGCTCGGCGACCAGGTCGTGATCCTCGCGCAGGGAGGCCGGATCGTGCAGAAGGGCACCCCCGAGGAGATCCTCGCCGCCCCCGCCGACGACTTCGTCGCGTCGTTCATCGGCGCCGACCGCGGCAAGCGGCGCCTCACCGTCGCGCGCGCGGGGCAGGGCGACGATCGGGTGCTCGTGGATGCCGGCGGCTACCCGGTCGGCGTCATCGCCGCCCCGGGCGGTCGCCTCGCCGTCGGCGACGCCTCACCGAAGTCGCGCAGCATCTCGAACAAGACGGATCAGGCGGGAGACGCCTGATGACCTGGCTGTGGGCCAATCTGGAGCTGGTGCTCGGCCTGACCGCGGATCACGCGCGGCTCGCCGGAATCCCGATCCTGATCGGCTTCGCAGCCTCCCTGCCGCTCGGCTGGCTCGCCTCGCGGTCGCCGCTCTCGCGCGGCACTCTGCTGTTCGTCTTCAACGTGCTCTACACGATCCCGTCGATCGCGCTCTTCGTCGTGCTGCCCGGCATCCTCGGCACGCGCATCCTCGACCCGCTCAACGTCATCGTGGCGCTGTCGATCTACGCGACCGCGATGATGCTGCGCGGCGCGATCGACGCGTTCGGCAGCGTCTCCGGTGACGTCTTGCAGGCGGCGACGGCCCAGGGCTTCTCGTCCGTCTCGCGGTTCTGGACCGTGCAGCTGCCGCTCGCCGGCCCCGTGCTTCTCGCGAACCTGCGCGTCGTGTCGGTCAGCACGGTGTCGCTCGTGAGCGTCGCGGCGCTCATCGGCTCGGGCGGTCTCGGCTACCTGTTCACCCACGGGTTCAACCGCTCGTTCGTCGACGAGATCGTCGTCGGCATCGTCTTCGTCGTGCTGCTCGCCCTCGTCTTCGACGGCATCCTCGTGCTGCTCGGGCGCGTGCTCATGCCGTGGAACCGGCGGGTGCGTCCTGCCTCGGTGCGGGCGCTGCGGGAGGTGCGCGCGGCATGAACTATCTCGTCGACGCGATCGCCTTCCTGTTCGACCCCGCGAACTGGCCGGGCGTCAACGGCCTCGCCGCACGCTTCCAGCAGCACCTCCTGATCACCGTGCTGAGCCTCGCCTTCGCCGCCGCGATCGCGATCCCGCTCGGGCTGCTCATCGGCCACACCGGGCGCGGTCGCGGAGCCGTCATCGCGATCACGGGAGCCGCCCGCGCGCTGCCGACGTTCGGGGTGCTGCTGCTCTTCGTGCTGCTCGGCATCGGGTTCGGATTCGGGCTCAGCCTGCCGCCGGTGGTCGCGGTGCTCGTCATCCTCGCCATCCCGCCGCTGCTCGCGGGCGCCTACTCGGGCGTCGAGGCGGTCGACCGCGTCACGGTCGACGCGGCGCGCGCGCAGGGCATGACGGAGTGGCAGATCCTCACGCGCGTCGAGCTGCCGCTCGCGCTGCCGCTCATGGTCGGCGGGCTGCGCTCGGCGACGCTGCAGGTCATCGCGACGACGACGATCGCCGCGTACGTCGCGCAGGGCGGGCTCGGACGCTACCTCATCGAAGGGATCCGGAATCAGGACTACGAGCGCGCCGTCGTCGGCGCACTCACCGTCGCGGGTCTCGCCCTCCTCCTCGACGCGGCCCTCGCGGTCGTCCAATACGTCGTCACGCCGCGCGGGGTGTCCCGCGGCGGGGCGCGCAGTACCGGCACCACAGCCCGGCGACCGTCCCGGTCGTCGCGCGCCACGCGGACACCCGTCACGGAAGGATGAATCGGATGTTCTCACGCACCATGAAGCGGGCGGGGGTCGCCGCTGCGGCGCTCGGACTCACCGTCGCGCTCGCCTCGTGCTCGGGCGGCGACCCGCTCGACGACGGCGGCGACCCCGGCACGGGCGACGCGGGCGCGCTCACGATCGGCAGCCAGGCGTTCCCCGAGAGCGAGCTGCTCGCCCAGATCTACGGCCAGGTGCTCGCGGCGAACGGGTACGACGTCTCGTACCAGAACGACGTCGGTCCGCGCGAGGTCTACGTGACGGCGCTGCAGGACGGCTCGGTCGACATCGTGCCCGACTACGCCGGCAACCTGCTCGTCTACGCCGACCCCGAGAACGAGGCGCGCAGCGCGGAGGATGTCGCGGCGGCGCTCCCGGCGGCCGTCGAGTCGCTCGGGCTCGCGATCGCGAACCCGTCGGAGGGTGAGAACTCCGACGCGCTCGTCGTGACCCCGGAGTACGCCGAGGCGAACGACCTCACCACGATCGGCGACCTCGCCCCGCTCGCCTCGAGCATCACGCTCGGGTCGAACACCGAGTTCGAGCCCCGCTGGCGTGACGCGCTCGCCGAGGTCTACGGCTTCGAGGGCTGGACGTTCAAGGCGATCGACGACGGCGGCGGGCCGGCGACCCTCGCCGACCTGCTCGCCGGCGGCATCCAGGTCGCCAACATCTACACGACGACCCCGTCGATCGCCGAGAACGACCTCGTCGTGCTCGAGGACGACCGCGACATGTTCGCCGCGCAGAACCTCACGCCGGTGCTCAACGCCGACGTGCTGACCGACGAGATCAAGGCACTGCTCGACGAGGTGTCGGCGCTCATCACGACCGACGTGCTCCTGGAGCTCAACGGCGAGATGGCGGGCGACTCCCGTCCGTCGGCGGCCGACGTCGCCGAGGCCTGGCTCACCGAGCAGGGTCTGCTGTAGGCATCCCTGCCTCACCCGAAGGGCCGTCACCGCGAGGTGGCGGCCCTTCGCTGTGCCCGCCCCTGCCGAGGGGTCGCGTTTCGGGCGTTTCGCGGCCACAAAGCGCCCGATTGCGACCCCTCGCGAAATGAGAGCGCCGAAACGCGACCCCTCGGCGCATGTCGGGGCACGTCGGGCGCGTCTCAGGCGGGGATCGCGAGCACGGCCGCCGAGGCGAGGGCGAGCACGAGCCCGACCCACTGCACCGGGGCGATGCGCTCCCGCAGCACGAGCGAGGCGAGCGTGATCGTCCCCGCCGGGTAGAGGGCGGCGAGCACGCTCATGACGGTGAGGTCGCCCATCCGGAGCCCCGTGA
>CAMLMQ010000265.1 GCA_946481135.1 uncultured Microbacteriaceae bacterium | reverse complement strand
CTCGATGCCGTACTTGCCGACGAGGCTCGCATAGGCCGCGGTGCCGCAGGCGAGCACGACGACGCGGTCGATGTCCTTCAGCACATCCGTCATCGCGTCGAGCTCGGGAAGGCGGATGGCGCCGTCGACGACCCGGCCGATCAGCGTCTTCGCGACCGCATCCGGCTCCTCGCTGATCTCCTTCTTCATGAAGGTCGGCCAGCCGCCCTTCTCGGCCGCGGAGGCGTCCCACGCGACCTCGAACTCCTTCGGCGGCACGGGGTTGCCCGCGAAGTCGGTGATCTCGACGCCCTCGGGTCGGATCGTGACGATCTGGTCCTGGCCCACCTCGAGGGCTCGGCGGGTGTGCTCGACGAACGCGGCGACGTCGGATCCGAGGAAGTTCTCGCCGACGCCCAGGCCGACGACGAGCGGCGAGTTGCGGCGGGCCCCGACGACGACGCCGGGCTGCTCGACGTGCACCGCGAGCAGCGTGAAGGCACCCTCGAGCCGCGCGACGGCGCGACGGAAAGCGGTCGTGAGATCGCCGGTCTCGCGGTAGAGCCGGCCGATGAGCAGGGCAGCGACCTCGGTGTCGGTCTCGCTCGTGAACTCGGCGCCGGCCTCGAGCAGTTCGCGCTTGAGCTCGGCGAAGTTCTCGATGATGCCGTTGTGGATGAGGGCGAGCTTGCCGTCGTCGCCCAGGTGCGGATGCGCGTTGCCATCGGTGGGCCCGCCGTGGGTCGCCCAGCGGGTGTGCCCGATGCCGGTGTGGCCGTCGGGGATCGGGGCCCCCTCGAGCTCTTCGCTGAGGGCGCCGAGCTTGCCCGCCTTCTTGCGGGTGCCGAGGCGGCCCTCGTCGTCGAGCACGGCGACGCCGGCCGAGTCGTACCCGCGATACTCCAGGCGCTTCAAGCCGCCCATGAGCACTCCGAGGGAGCTGCCCGGGCCGACGTACCCGACGATGCCACACATGAGACCCGATTCTATGTTTACCTGGTGGGCGATGTCCGACCCCGGCTCCGCTTCCGGAGGCTCCACCCCGTTCCTCGAGATCGCTCGGGACGAGTGGGCCGCCCTCGCCCCGACGACCCCGCTTCCCCTGGGGGCCGGTGAGGTCGAGCGGCTGCGCGGTCTCGGCGACGCGCTCGACCTCGCGGAGGTCGCCGAGGTGTACGTGCCGCTCAGCCGCCTGTTGAGCCTCTACGTGGCCGGGGCGCAGTCGACCGGCGCCGAGGTGCGGGAGTTCCTCGGCCAGGATGCGACGCCGACTCCGTTCGTGATCGGCGTCGCCGGGTCGGTCGCGGTGGGCAAGTCGACGACCGCGCGTCTGCTCAAAGAGCTGCTGTCGCGCTGGCCCGACACGCCGCAGGTCGAGCTCGTCACGACCGACGGGTTCCTGCTCCCCAATGCCGAGCTTCAGCGCCGCGGCCTCATGGAGCGCAAGGGCTTCCCCGAGAGCTACGACCGACGGGCGCTCCTGCGTTTCGTGTCGGAGGTGAAGAGCGGTCTCGACGAGGTGCGCGCGCCGGTGTACTCGCACCTCGTCTACGACGTCACCGACGAGGAGGTCGTGGTGCGGCGACCCGACGTTCTCATCGTCGAGGGCCTCAACGTGCTGCAGCCGCCGACCAGCGGGCGCCTCGCGGTGAGCGACCTGTTCGACTTCACGATCTATGTGGATGCCCGCACGGCCGACATCGAACGCTGGTACGTCGAGCGCTTCCTGCGCCTGCAGCGCGGGGCCTTCGCCGACCCGTCGTCGTACTTCCACCGCTACGCGTCGCTCAGCGAATCGGAGGCGATCACGCGCGCTCGGGAGATCTGGGGCTCGATCAACGGACCCAACCTCGAGCAGAACATCCTGCCCACCCGCGCCCGCGCCTCGCTCGTCCTGCGCAAGGGCTCGGATCACACCGTCTCGTCGGTGCTCCTCCGCAAGGTCTGAGGCGTCAATTCTTGTCGTAATGGCCCTGCTGTTCCGACAAGAACCGACCCCTCAGAGGCGCTCGAGCACGAACACGGGGATCTGACGCTCGGTCTTCCTCTGGTAGTCGGCGTAGGGAGGGTAGGCCGCGACCGCACGCTCCCACCACAGCTTTCGCTCGTCGCCCGTCACCTCGCGCGCGCGGTAGTCGTGCTTCTCGGTCGCGTCCTGCAGCTCGACGAGCGGGTTCGCCACGAGGTTCCAATACCACTGAGGATGCTGCGGCGCCCCGCCTCGCGACGCGACGACCGCGTACACGCCGTCGTGCTCGACCCGCATGAGCGCCGTCTTGCGCAGCTTCCCCGACTTCGCGCCCACCGTCGTGAGCACGATGACCGGCAGCCCGGTGTCGCGCAACGTCAGGCCGTCGGTGCCTCCGGAGGCCTCGATCAGTTCGGCCTGCTCCCGCGCCCATGCGCTCGTGCTCGGCGCGTACTCCCCCTGCAACGGCATCCTGCATCTCCTCGGATCGCGACGAGGCCGACGGCCCCGGCTTCGATGGTGTCAGATCGCGAGGCGGGTGCGCACGGTCTCGGCGAGCTCGGCGGCGATCGCCTCCGCGGTCGCCTGGTCGGCGGCCTCGACCATGACCCGGATGAGCGGTTCGGTGCCCGACGGGCGCAGCAGCACGCGTCCCGTCTCTCCGAGTCGGGTCTCCGCGGCCCGCACGGCCTCGGCGACGCCGACGTCGGCGGCCAGCCCGGCACGGTCGACGCCGCGCACGTTGACGAGCACCTGCGGGTACACGGTCATCACGGCGGCGAGCTCGGCCAAGGAACGCCCCGTGCGGGCGACCTCGGCTGCGAGCTGCAGCCCCGTGAGCAGCCCGTCCCCCGTCGTCGAGTGCTGGCGGAAGACGATGTGACCCGACTGCTCGCCGCCGAGGGCGAGCCCGTGCTCGGCGAGCGCCTCGAGCACGTACCGGTCGCCGACGGCCGTCTCGCGCATCCGGATGCCGTGCTCGGCCATCGCGAGCTTCAGACCGAGATTGCTCATCACGGTGGCGACGAGCGTGTCGTCGGTGAGCTGCCCGCGGTCGCGGAGCGCGAGGGCGAGGATCGCCATGATCTGGTCGCCGTCGACGACCGCGCCCGTGTGGTCGACCGCGAGGCAGCGGTCGGCGTCGCCGTCGTGGGCGATGCCGAG
>CAMLMQ010000264.1 GCA_946481135.1 uncultured Microbacteriaceae bacterium | reverse complement strand
CGAGATGATCGACGACCGCAACCGCGAGCTCGCCGAGGTGACGCAGGCCGACGACTTCATCGTGAGCGACCAGCTGATCAGCCTCATGCTCTCCCAGGTGAGCGAGAACCGACGGCTCGCCGACGTCTTCGACGATCTCTTCTCGGCGACCGGCGCCGAGATCTACCTCCGACCGGCGGAGTTCTACGTCACCCCGGGGGTCGAGGTCGACTTCTACACCGTGCTGGAGGCGGCTCGACGGCGCGGCGAGACGGCGATCGGCTACCGCATCGCCGAGCACGCGCATCGCGGCGAGCACGCCTACGGGGTGCGCATCAACCCGACGAAGACCGAGCGCCGCGGGTTCGCCCCGGGCGATCGGGTCATCGTGCTCGCCGAGAGCTGACTCGGGACGCCCGTTTCGCCTTTCCACTCTGCGGGTCACCGCGAGGCGCCGGGGCGACGGCATCCGTAGAGTCGCGCGCATGGAGTACACGCGTCTGGGCGACAGCGGTCTCGCCGTGTCGCGCCTCATCCTCGGCTGCATGAGCTACGGCGAGTCGCAGGCCGGCAACCACGCCTGGAGCATGCCGCTCGACGCGTCGCGCCCGTTCTTCCGCGCGGCGATCGAGGCGGGCATCACGACCTTCGACACCGCGAACGTCTACTCGGCCGGGTCGAGCGAGGAGATCACCGGGCAGCTGCTGCGCGAGTTCTCCCGCCGCGAGGAGGTCGTGATCGCGACGAAGCTCCACGGGCGCATGTTCCCCGGGCCGAAGGGCGCGGGTCTGTCGCGTGCGGCGATCATGCAGTCGATCGACGACAGCCTCCGCCGGCTCGGCACCGACTACGTCGACCTCTACCAGATCCACCGCTTCGACCCGCACACCCCCGTCGAGGAGACGATGGAGGCGCTGCACGACGTCGTCAAGGCGGGCAAGGCGCGCTACCTCGGGGCCTCGTCGATGTGGGCGTGGCAGTTCGCGCAGCTGCAGTACACCGCCGACCTGCACGGCTGGACGCGCTTCGTGTCGATGCAGGACCAGTACTCGCTGCTGCAGCGGGAGGAGGAGCGGGAGATGCACCCCTTCTGCGCCGACCAGGGCATCGGGGTCATCCCGTGGAGTCCCCTCGCCCGCGGACGGCTCACCCGGGCGTGGGACGAACGCGGCACCGATCGCGAGCGCAGCGACCCGTTCCTCGGCATGTACGACAAGGTCGAGGAGTCGAACCGCCGCATCACGGATGCCGTGGGCGAGATCGCGGGGGAGCGCGGTGTCTCGCGCGCACAGGTCGCGCTCGCCTGGGTGCTCTCGCGGCCCGTCGTCACCGCCCCGATCGTCGGGGCGACGAAGCCCGGGCACCTCGACGAGGCGCTCGCCGCCCTCGACCTCGAGCTGACCGACGACGAGGTCGCGCGTCTCGAGGCGCCGTACACCCCGCGTCGCCCGGAGGGCTTCGCCTGATCCGCGATCCCGCGGGGCGGCTCAGCCGAGGTCGGGGCTGAAACCGGCGCTCAGCAGCAGCACGCGCACGAGGATCGCCCCCGCCCCGAAGATCAGGCCGAAGAGGCCCAGGATGCGGCCGCGTCCGCCGATGAGGGCGATGAGCCCCAGCAGCGCGGCGAGGCCCGCCGTCATGAAGCCGCCGAAGAACACGAAGAGCGCGAGGAGCGCGAGCCCGGCCGCACCGATCGCCGTGCCGACGCCCGAGAGGTCGCCCGACGAGAGGTCGGCGACGGCGCCCACGACGACGACGACGGCGAAGATCACGAATGCGAGGTCGCCGAGCACCGTGAGCAGACCGAGCACGAACGACCACGCGCCCGTGCCGCGCTTCTTCTTCTCGACGACCACCGGCGGAGCGGCCGTCGGCTCGGCCACCGGCGCGGCGGTGGGCTCGGCGACGGGCGCGGGGGTGGGCTCGACGACCTCCGAGCGCGCGGGCTCGGTCGTCACGGGCGTGGCGGGCTCGACCGGAGCGGGCTCCGGGGCGGTCGCGGCGGGCTCGGGGGTCTTCGCGTCGGACATGGCACGACCCTAGTGGTCGGGCAGGTCCCGCGTCACGGGGTCGGAGGCGGGCTCAGCCACTCTTGCGGCGGAACTCCCGCTTGCCGCCGGCGACGCCGTGCGTGCCGTGGATGGCCGAATCGCCGTCGAGGTGCCCCGGGCGGTTCTGCGTGTTCTGCTTCTTGCGCTCGAGGGCCTCGCGGAACTTCCGCTTGCTCTCCTCGGACGGGGAGGTCTCGGCGGGCGTGTCGTCCATGCGGCGAGTCTACTCGGGCGTCGACGAGGCCGACTGCTGCGTGATCTGCGCGCGCACCGCGTCCATGTCGAGGGCGCGCACCTGCCCGATGAGGTCGTCGAGGACGGGGCGGGGGAGCGCGCCGGGCTGCGAGAACACCCCGATGCCGTCGCGGAAGATCATGAGGGTCGGGATCGAGCGGATCTCGAGCGCCTGCGACAGGGCCGGCTCGGCCTCCGTGTCGACCTTGGCGAACGTCAGGTCGGTGTTGTCCTCGGCGGCCGCCTCGTAGATCGGGGCGAAGGCGAGGCACGGCCCGCACCAGCCGGCCCAGAAGTCGACGAGCACGATGCCCGACTCGGCGGGTGGGGTGAGGATCGTCGACTCGAAGTCGTCGGCGGTCAGGGCGACAGTGGCAGCCATGCCTCCAGCCTAGGCACGGCGGGCGGCCAGGCGCTGGGCGACGAGATCGACGGCCACGCCGAGCGCGATCGCGACGACGACCGAGAGCCCGATTGCGAGAAGGGGCGACTCGGGCATCGCGGCGCCGAACAGCGCCCCGACGGAGAGGTTGTAGATCGCCCACGCCGTCCCCGCGGCGGCGGCGAGCGGCAGGAACCTCCGCGGCGGCAGGCCCGCGGCTCCCGCCGAGAGGTTGACGGCGATGCGCGCGTACGGGATGTAGCGGGCCGTGAAGATGAGCACCGCCGGCCGGGTGAGCACGGTGCGCCGCGCGCGGGCGAGCGCCGTCTGCACGCGGCCCCTCCGCATCCACGCCCACCGCTCGATCCCGATCCGACGCCCGATGACGTAGCACAGGGAGTCGCCCACGAGCGCGCCGACCGCGGCGACCGGCACGAGCAGCCACACCGAGGGCTCGCCCGTGGCGGCGGCG
>CAMLMQ010000263.1 GCA_946481135.1 uncultured Microbacteriaceae bacterium | reverse complement strand
TCAACATCGGCGGCCAGGGGCAGATCCTGCTCGCGGCGATCTTCTCGTCGTTCGTCGCGTCGCAGCTGCAGCTGCCGTTCCCGCTCCACCTCGTCGTCGCGATGCTCGCCGGATTCCTCGGTGCGGCGATCTGGGCCGGGATCGTCGGGTTCCTCAAGGCGCGCACGGGTGCCCACGAGGTGATCGTGACGATCATGATGAACTACATCGCCGTCTCGCTCATCACCTATCTGATGCGCACGCCGATCCTCCACGACATGGACTCGGGGTCGAACCCGACGTCGATCCCGCCCGAGCCGACGGCGGTGTTCCCGCTGCTGCTCGGCGAGGGCTACAACCTGCGCTGGTCGTTCGTGCTGTGCATCCTCGCGGTCGGCGTGTACTGGTGGCTCATGGAGCGCTCGCCGCTCGGGTTCCGGCTGCGCATGGTCGGCCTCAACCCCGACGCGGCGCGCACCGCCGGCGTCAATGTGCCGCGCATGGCGATCGTCGCGATGGTGCTCTCGGGCCTCTTCGTCGGGCTCGCCGGACTCAACCAGTCGATCGGCCGCGACGGCAACTTCGCGCCGAACGTGGATGCCGGCATCGGCTTCGAGGCGATCACCGTCGCGCTGCTGGGCAACTCGCGTGCGATCGGCGTGCTCTTCGCGGGTCTCCTGTTCGGCGCGCTCAAAGCCGCGGGACCGGCGATGCAGGTGGCCGACGTCTCGCCGGAGGTGCTGGGCGTCGTGCAGGGCCTCATCGTGCTCTTCATCGCCGCGCCGCCCCTCGTCCGCGCGATCTTCCGCTTCGTGCCCGCACCCCGAGGAGTCGGCCGATGACCACGCAGACTCAGGTCGAGCCCGCCCCGACGTCGGCGCACGTCGTGCCGCTCCCGCCGCGCAGCTGGCGCATCCCGGTGCTGCTCGTCGTCGTCGCGGTCGTGACGCTCGTGGCGTTCGGCCTGTTCGGCGAATCGCGCGAGGTGCGCTTCGCCTGGGCCTCCGCCGGCGACGCCTTCGTGCTCGACCCCACCCCCGCCATCCCGAGGGTGCTCGGCTGGACCCTCGGCATCCTCGCCGTGCTCGCGTCGGCGGCCGCCCTCTGGTTCGCCTCCCGCCGCCGCCCCGTGCCGGTCTGGATCTCCCTGATCGTCGGGCTCGCGTTCCTCGTCAACCTCGTCGCCTGGGTCGGCGCGGGCGGAACCGTCCCGGTCGTCTTCCTGCTGACCGGCGCGATCGGTCTCTCGACCGCGATCGTCTTCGGCGCGCTCGCCGGGGTCATCGGCGAGCGCGTCGGCATCGTCAACATCGCGATCGAAGGACAGCTGCTCGGCGGCGCGTTCGTCGCCGCCGTCGTCGCGTCGACGACGGGCAACTACCTGCTGGCCGTCATCGCGGCGATGGTCGCGGGCGGGCTCGTGTCGATGGTGCTCGCCGCCTTCTCGATCAAGTACCTCGTCGACCAGGTCGTCGTCGGCGTCGTGCTCATCGGCCTCGTCACGGCGATCACGAACTTCTTCTACTCGGCGGTGCTCGGCCCGAACTCGGCGCAGTTCAACAATCCCGGCACGATGCCGCGGGTGGCGATCCCGCTGCTCTCCGACATCCCGGTGCTCGGTTCGGTGCTGTTCAACCAGCGACCGACGACGTACCTCATGTTCGTGCTCGTGCCGCTCGTGTGGTTCCTGCTGTTCAAGACCCGCTGGGGCCTGCGGGTGCGCTCGCTCGGCGAGCATCCGCTCGCCGCCGACACCGTCGGCATCAAGGTCAACCGCACACGCTTCTGGACGGTCTCGTTCGCGGGCCTCATCGCCGGTCTCGGCGGCGCGGCGCTCACGATCGGCGGCGTCGGGGCGTTCGTGCGCGAGATGAGCGCCGGGCAGGGCTTCATCGCCCTGGCAGCCGTCATCCTCGGGCGGTGGAATCCGCTCTACGCCGCGCTCGCCGCCCTCCTGTTCGGCTTCGCGAGCAACTTCCGCATCTGGGCCGGACAGGCGGGAGCAGCCATCCCGTCCGACCTCATCGCGATGACGCCGTACGTCGTCACGATCCTCGCCGTCGCGCTCGTCGCCGGCCGCGTCATCGCCCCGCGTGCCGCGGGCAAGCCGTACATCAAGGAGTGACCGTGCCCGAGGTGGACTGGGCGGCTCTTCGCGCGGCCGCGAACGAGGCGAGGACGTGGTCGTACTCGCCGTACTCGAACTTCCCCGTCGGCGCGGCGGCGCTCGTCGACGACGGGCGGATCGTGCAGGGCGCGAACGTCGAGAACGCCTCCTACGGCGTCGGGTTGTGCGCGGAGTGCGGCCTCGTGTCGGCCCTCGCGGCGTCGGGCGGCGGCAGGCTCGTCGCCTTCTCGTGCGTCGACGGGCACGGCAACGTGCTCATGCCGTGCGGCCGCTGCCGGCAGCTGCTCTACGAGTTCTCGGCGCCGGGGATGCTGCTGGAGACCGTGTCGGGCATCCGCACGATCGACGAGGTGCTGCCCGACGCGTTCGGCCCCCGCCAGCTCGAGGAATATTCCGCGGGTTGAGTAGCGCCCGGCGCAGCCGGACGCGTATCGAAACCCCTCAAGGAGGAACACGTGGTTGAGGCCTTCGACGCGGTCGACCTGATCAAGACCAAGCGGGATGGCGGCATCCTCTCGACGGCGCAGATCGACTGGCTCGTCGACGCGTACACGCGGGGCTATGTCGCCGACGAGCAGATGTCGGCGATGACGATGGCGATCTTCCTCAACGGGATGGAGCCGCGCGAGATCAAGGACCTCACCCTCGCGATGATCGCGACGGGGGAGACGCTCGACTTCTCCGGGCTCGACAAGCCGACGACCGACAAGCACTCGACCGGCGGGGTCGGCGACAAGATCACGCTCCCGCTCGCGCCGCTCGTGGCCTCCTTCGGGGTCGCCGTGCCGCAGCTCTCCGGCCGCGGCCTCGGGCACACGGGCGGCACGCTCGACAAGCTCGAGTCGATCCCCGGGTGGCGCGCGAAGCTCTCCAACGACGAGTTCATGCGGCAGCTCGCCGACGTCGGCGCGGTCGTCTGCGCGGCCGGGGCGGGCCTCGCACCCGCCGACGGCAAGCTGTATGCGCTGCGCGACATCACGGGCACGGTCGAGGCGATCCCGCTCATCGCGTCGAGCATCATG
>CAMLMQ010000262.1 GCA_946481135.1 uncultured Microbacteriaceae bacterium | reverse complement strand
CGCGTCGACCCAGCGCGGCATGAGCAGCACCTCCTCGTGCTCGACGTTGACGCACTCGACCGGTCCGATGCCCTCGGGGAAGTCGAACACCTCGGGCTCCGAGAACGGCGGCGTCGTGAACCAGCCGCGCTCCTTCTCCCACACCACGGGCGGGTTGAGGCATTCCTCGATCGTCGTCCAGATGCTGAACGACGGCGCGAAGATCTCCTCGCCGCTCTCGTCGCGCACGACGAGGTTCGCCCCGTCGCGGGTGCCGAGCTCGTCGATCTCGCGGAACAGCTCGTCGGCGGCGTACCGGGCGAACACGTCGGAGAGCCCCGGCTCGACGCCCATCCCGACGAGCGCGAGGCGCCCCGCCTTCTCCCAGTCGGGCGCCTGCGCGAACTGGTCGTCACCGAGCTTGACGCCGGTCTTCGCGTACGGCTCCGACGGATGCGGCTCCGAGAGGCTCATCGCCATGTCGAGATAGTCGGCTCCCGCCTCGAGCGCGCCCGCGAAGATCGTCGGCACGAACTTCGGTTCGACCGCGTTCATCACATGCGTCGCGCCGTGCTCGCGGGCGACGGAGGCGACGGAGGCCGGGTCGCTCGCGTCGATCCGTGCCGCCGTGAACCGCGCCCCCTGGTCGCCGTGCTTCTGCGTGATCCAGCGGATCGTCGTCTCGGCGCGGGCGACGTCGTAGTCGCTCACGACCATCGACTCGAAGAAGTCGCGGCGCGCGGCGATCTTCGCGATCGCGTCGCCCACACCGCCGGCGCCGACGAGGAGGATTCTCATGACCCGAAGCTAGCGGCAGAGCCCTCCTGCGGGCGAGGGGTCTCGCGTTCGATCTTCAGCCGGGGCGCGAGCAGCACCCACCCGAGGAGCGCGACGGAGGCGCCGACGAGCGCGCCGCCGATCGTGTCGGTCACCCAGTGCGCTCCGAGGTAGGTGCGGCTGAGCGCCATGAGCACGACGTAGACGGCGCCGACGACCGCGACCCACCAGCGCGCGAGGAGCGCGACGGCGAGCACGGCCAGGGTCGCCGCGTTGCCGACGTGACCCGACGGGTAGGACCCCGAGTCGAGCTCGAGGAGGATGTCCTCGGGCCGCGCCCGGGCGAAGAGCACCTTGAGCAGTTGCACGATTCCGGCGCTCACCGCCGAGGCGAGCACGAAGAGCATCGCGCTCCACGGCCGCCGCAGCAGGAGGAGCACGACGGCGACGACGATCGGCACGAGCCAGATCGCGAACCACCCGCCGCCGAGGAAGTCGAAGGTGCGCGACACCGACTCCCAGACGGGCCCGCGCAGCTCGAGGATCTCCTCCATCCATTCGCCGTCGATCTCGTCGGCGATCACGCGGATGCGCACGAGCAACCCGAGCAGCAGCGCGACACCGAACCCGGCTCCGGCCGACACCGCGGCGATCCGCCGCCACGGGAGGTCGCGCGGCGCGGCGGGAGGCGTCATCCTCCCAACGTATCGACGGCAGTTCGTCGGCGGCGGGGGCTTGCGTCAGTGCCCGGCGATCACGTGGCCGTCGGTGTCGTCGACGACCCGAGCGCGCAGGGGACGCACGACGATCCACAGCAGCGCGACGGCGAGCGTGAGCGCGATCCCCATCGCGAGGCCCATCGGCACCGCCGACTCGGTGCCGAAGGCGCCGACGACGGGCGCGGCGATGCTCGCGAGTCCGAAGTTGACGGCGCCGAGCAGGGCCGCGGCGGTGCCCGCCTCGGATCCGTGCGGGGCGAGCGCGGTGACCTGGATGCACGGGAAGCTGAGGCCCGCGCAGGTGAGGAAGACGAACGTGCAGGCGACGACCGGCGCGAGTCCGGCGTCGAGCGCGGCGGCGAGCGCGGCGCCGAAGCCGGCGAGCGCCATCGTCGGCAGCGACACCGCGAGGATCTTCGGCGGCGCGAACCGGCGCATGAGGCGCGACGCCACCTGCGAGGCGACCGCGAGGCCGAGCGAGTTGACCGCGAAGAGGATGCCGTACTGCTGCGCGTCGAACCCGTACACCTCCTGGAAGACGAAGGACGACGACGACAGGTAGGCGAACAGGCCCGAGAACAGCAGGCCGGCGATGAGCGCGACCCCGATGAACACCCGGTCGGAGAGCACCGCCGCGTAGCGCTGGCGAGCCGTGCTGTGACCCTTCATCCGGCGGCGCTCGGGCGGGAGCGTCTCGGCGACGAGCAGCGCGGCGAGCAGGATCACGAGCACGCCGTACCCGGCGAGCGCGACGAACAGCCCGCGCCAGTCGAGCCAGAGCAGCAGTTGCGATCCGATCACCGGGGCGAGGATGGGCGCGAGTCCCGTGACGAGGGCGAGGCGCGAGAGCATCCTCACCAGGGGTTGCCCGCCGAACAGGTCGCGCACGGTCGCCATCGCGACGACGCCGCCGCCCGCCGCGCCGATGCCCTGGAACACCCGCGCGACGAGCACCCACTCGATCGTGGGGGCGAGGGCGACGCCGAGGCTCGCGGCGACGTGGATCGCGGTGGCGAGGATGAGCGGCAGCTTCCGGCCGACCGTGTCGCTCCACGGGCCGATGACGAGCTGCCCCACCCCGAAGCCGACCATCGTCGCGGTGAGGGTGAGCTGGATCGCCGCCTCGCTCGCGCGTAGTTCGTCGGCCACGACGGGGAACGCCGGCAGGTAGAGGTCGATCGTGAAGGGCCCGAGTCCGACGAGCAGCCCGAGCGCGACGATGTAGAGCACGCGCGACCCGCGGGTGAGGGCGTCGCCGGGGTGGGCGAGCGTGACGGGGATCGGTTGGGTGAGAGCCATGGCGCATTTCCTGACGAGGACGGGCGGGGAGCGCCGGCGCCGTCGGTGACGTATCCCCCGGCTCAGGTTAGGGCACGACGGCGAACGCCCGCACGGGGAAGGTGCCGAATCCCGCGATCGCGGGAGGTGCCGCGGTGAACCGCGCACCCACGGCCGGCAGCTCGCCGAGCCGGGTGAGGTGCTCGACGACGTGGATGCCCGCGCCGAGCAGTCCCGAGTGGGCGGGCCGCTCCCCTCCCGACTCGGTGTCGTCGATGTTGAGCGCGTCGATCCCGACGAGCGCCGCGCCGCGCTCGACGAGCAGCCCGACGGCCTCGGCCTCGAGGTAGGGCGAGCCCGTCCCGTACGCGGGCGTGCCGAAGTGGCGGTCCCATCCGGTGTGCA
>CAMLMQ010000261.1 GCA_946481135.1 uncultured Microbacteriaceae bacterium | reverse complement strand
CGGGCACGGTCTTGATGACCTCGCCCTTGACGAAGATCTGGCCCTTGCCGTTGCCCGACGCGACGCCGAGGTCGGCCTCGCGGGCCTCACCGGGCCCGTTGACGACGCAGCCCATCACGGCGACGCGCATCGGCACCGTGAGCCCCTTGAGCCCCTCGGTGACGTTCTCGGCGAGCGTGTAGACGTCGACCTGCGCGCGTCCGCACGACGGGCAGGAGACGATCTCGAGCTTGCGCTCACGCAGGTTGAGCGACTGCAGGATCTGCAGCCCGACCTTGACCTCCTCGGCGGGGGGCGCCGAGAGCGAGACGCGGATCGTGTCGCCGATGCCCTCGCCGAGGAGGATGCCGAACGCGGTCGCGCTCTTGATGGTGCCCTGGAAGGCGGGGCCGGCTTCGGTCACGCCGAGGTGGAGCGGCCAGTCGCCGCGTTCGGCGAGCAGCCGGTAGGCCTTCACCATGACGACGGGGTCGTTGTGCTTGACCGAGATCTTGAAGTCGTGGAAGTCGTGCTCCTCGAACAGGCTCGCCTCCCACACGGCGCTCTCGACGAGGGCCTCGGGGGTCGCCTTGCCGTACTTCTCGAGCAGCCGCGGATCGAGCGAGCCCGCGTTGACGCCGATGCGCAGCGAGACGCCGGCATCCTTCGCGGCCTTCGCGATCGCGCCGACCTGGTCGTCGAACTTGCGGATGTTGCCGGGGTTGACGCGCACGGCCGCGCACCCGGCGTCGATCGCCTGGAAGACGTACTTGGGCTGGAAGTGGATGTCGGCGATCACCGGGATCTGCGACTTCTTCGCGATGATGTGGAGCACATCCGCGTCGTCCTGCGAGGGGACGGCGACGCGCACGATGTCGCAGCCCGACGCGGTGAGTTCGGCGATCTGCTGGAGCGTGGCGTTGATGTTCGTCGTGGGCGTCGTCGTCATCGACTGCACGCTCACGGGCGCGTCGCCGCCGACGAGTACCTTGCCCACCCTGATCTGCCGGGACTTGCGGCGGGGGGCGAGCGTTTCGGGTGCGGGCTTGGGCATCCCGATGTTCACGGCGGGCACGGCTCCAGCTTAGGTGCCGTGCCCGCCGCGCACCGGCTCAGCGCCCCGAGATGTGGCGCACGAGCTCGGCGACGAAGGTGTCGTGCTCGTCGAGGTGCGGGGCGTGACCGGCGTCGGGCAGCGCGACCTCCCGGTACTCGCCGCCGTTCGCGCGGTAGCGGTCGAGCACGGCCCGGGTCTGCACCTTCATCGGCTGCGGCGGAGCGACGTCGTCGCCCGGCCAGCCGGGCACGACCCCGACCTTGCCGAGCATGTTGAGGTCGAAGAACGAGCCGTCGCTCACGATCGCGTCCCTCTCGCCGTGGATCCACAGGATCGAGGGCTTCGCGGCGAGGTCGACGATGCCCGACACGTCGAAGTGCTGCGGTGCCATCGTGTTGAGCACCCCGCGGGAGCCGGCGGCGAAGCCCGGCCAGATGTCGCTCGGCACCGAGTCGCCGGGGTAGTTGTCGACACCCGTCTTCGTCGACAGCATCGACGCGACCCAGAGGTCCTCGAGCTCGGCGTGCGCGTCGGGCTTCGCGGTGTAGGCGGCACGGAAGACGCCTCGCGGCGAGGTCTGCTCGACGCTCTCGGCATCCCCGGCCTGGAGACGGGCGACGAAGTCGGGGTTCGCTCCCCCGCCGCCCGTTCCCGCGCCGTCGGCGTCGTTGCGCACGCCGTCGGGGCCGTGCGTGCCGCCGAAGCCGTACGGCGAGACGGGCGCCTCGAGCGTGAGGGTGAGCACGCGCTGCGGGGCGTCGAGCATGAGCTGCGTGACGACGCCACCGCCCATGCTCCAGCCGACGAGGTGCACCGCGTCGAGGCCGAGCGCGTCGAGCACGCTCAGCACGTCGTCGGAGAAGTCGCGCAGGCCGCGGGTGGCGTCGACCGGCAGCGTCTCGGAGTCGCCGAAGCCACGCAGGTCGACGGCGAGCGCGCGCACGTCGGCCGGGAGGGCGAGCATCGTCGGCTGGTAGAAGTGCGCCGACGACACGTTGCCGTGCACGAACACGACGGTGCGGGCGGCCTCGCCGGCGGCGGGCCGTTCGAGCACGTTGGCGGTGAGTCGCGGCGTTGAGACGGTGTGGGCGACGATGCCGGGCAGCAGGGTGAGGGTCATGAGCGGGCTCCTTCGGTGAGCAGGGGGCGGAGGGCGTCGGCGACGATGCCGGCACCCGGATCGGTGAGCAGGATCGAGTAGTGGTTCACGTCGGGCACATCCACGACGGTGAGCGTCGGCGCGAGCGGCGGATGCGACACCAGGTCGGGGTAGAGCCCGTCGGGTTCGTCGAGCAGGCCGCGCGGCGCGCGCAGCAGCACCGCCGGAACGTGCAGCTCGCGCATCGCCGCGAGGTGCCAGTCGCTGCCGAACAGGTCCAGCGCGTCGGCCGCGATGTCCGCGACGGTGCTCGCAGGATGCAGGGCGGGCGGCTCGCCGACGAGATCGTGGTCCGCGTACGCCACGAGGTCGGCCTCGGTGACGTCGCCGAACGCGGGATGCGTGCGCCAGAAGTCGCGGTACGCCTCCCGCGTCGCGAACGTCGCGGTGAGCCGCTGCGCGATCGGACCGAGCACGGCGTCGGCGAGTTCGGCGTCGGGAACGCCGCCGGGCCGGGCGAGCGGATAGCCCCCGTCGACGAGCACGAGCGCGCGCACGAGGTCGGGACGTGCAGCCGCGAGGGCGACGGCGACGAACGCCCCCATCGAGTGGCCCACGACGGCGGCCGGTGCGATGCCCCGCTCGTCGAGGAGCCCCGCGAGGTCGGCGGCGTGGTGGCGGATGCCGGTCGACGGCGACAGCCCCGCACTGTGTCCGCGTCCGCGGAGGTCGGGGGCGACGAGGCGGGCCTCGGTCAGCTGCCGCGCGAGGGCGCGCCAGGCGCGCGACGACGACGTGATCCCGTGGATCGCGAGCACCGGTATCCCGTCGGCGGGCCCGTACTCGGTGACCGCGAGGTCGGTCATCGCGCGCTCCACCCGCCGTCCATCACGTACGACGACCCCGTCACCATGCCCGCAGTCGGCCCGCAGAGCCACGCCACGAGGTCGGCGACCTCCGCCGGCTCGAGCAGCCGCTTGATCGCGCTCTCGGTGAGCATCACCTTCTCGACGACCTCGGCCTCCGGGATGCCGTGCACGCGTGCCTGGTCGGCGATCTGCTTCTCGACGAGCGGGGTGCGCACATAGCCGGGGTTGACGCAGTTGCTCGTCACCCCGTGCGGAGC
>CAMLMQ010000260.1 GCA_946481135.1 uncultured Microbacteriaceae bacterium | reverse complement strand
GCCGCAGTTGCGGCAGATGAGGTGGTGGTGGTGCTTGCCCGGCGTGCACGCGCGGTAGAGGCTCTCACCGTCCTGCTGCAGCGAGTCGGCGTCGCCGACCGTGGCGAGATCGGCGAGCGCGCGGTACACCGTCGCGAGGCCCACGCTCGACCCGCCGTCCTTGAGCGACTGATGCAGCGCCTGCGCGCTCACGAACCCCGGCGCGGCGTCGAGCGCCTCGCGCACCGCCTCCCGCTGCCAGGTGTTCCGCTTCATGCCGTCAACGGTACCCGGCTCGGAGCGCGCCGCGCCGCGCCGATCAGGCGGCAGACGAGGTAGATGAGGAACGAGATCGTCGTGATGAACGGGCTGATCGGCAGCGAGCCGGCGATCGCGAGCAGGATGCCGCCCACGGCCGAGACGAACCCGAAGAGCGACGCGAGCAGGGCCACGACGAGCGGCGAGGTCGCGACGCGCAGCGCGGCCGCGGCCGGGGTCACGAGCAGCGCGAGCACGAGCAACGCGCCGACGATCTGCACCGACACCGCGGTGATGAGCCCGAGCAGCAGGAGGAAGCCGATCGACAGCGCCCGCACGGGCACCCCCTTCGCGACGGCCGACTCGGGGTCGAGGCTCGCGAAGGTGAGGGGGCGCCAGATGAGCAGCAGCGCCACGAAGACGACGAGCGACACGATGATGAGGCGCAGCACGCCGGGGTCGTCGATCGCGATGATCTGCCCGGTGAGGAGGCTCAACTTGTTCGCGCTGCGTCCCGGATACAGCGCCAAGAAGAGGATGCCGAGCCCGAGACCGGTGGGCATGAGCACCCCGACGATGGAGTTGCGGTCGCGCGCGCGTGCGCCGAAGGCGCCGATGAGCAGCGCGGCGAGCACCGACCCGACGACCGAGCCGAGCACGACATCCATCCCGATGAGCAGGGCCGCAGCCGCCCCCGCGAACGCGAGCTCGCTGATGCCGTGCACGGCGAAGGCCATGTCGCGCTGCATGACCATGACGCCGACGAGACCGCCGACGAGACCGAGCACCGCGCCCGCGAGGATCGAGTTGCGCACGAGCCAGAGCAGCGTGCCGTAGTCGTCGAAGTTGAAGACGTCGCCCAGCCAGTCCATCACGCCCCGCCCTCCGCCTCGTGGTGGACGTGGTGGGCGTGGTGCGCGTCGCCCGCGTCGGGTGCGCCGACGACGACGAGCCGGCCGTTCGAGCGCAGCACGTCGACGGGCGTGCCGTAGAGGTCGGTGAGCACCTCCGAGCGCAGCACCTCGTCGGGGGTGCCGACCTTGAAGCGCCCCCCGGCGAGGTAGAGCACTCGGTCGACGAGTCCGAGCAGCGGGTTCACGTCGTGGGTGACGACGAGGATGCCGGCCTCCCCCCGGTCCCGCTCCCGCGTGAGCAGGTCGGCGAGTCCGCGCTGGTGCTGCAGGTCGAGGCTCAGCAGCGGCTCGTCGAGCAGCAGCAGGCGCGGCTCGCCGGCGAGGGCCTGCGCGATGCGGAGCCGCTGCTGCTCCCCGCCGGACAGCCGCCCGACGGGCATCGAGCCGTAGGAGGCGGCCCCGACTCGCTGCAGCAACTCGTCCACCCGCGCCCGATCGCGCGCGGAGGGCAGGGGCAGCCCGAAGCGGGTGCCCGACACCCCGAATCCGACGAGGTCGCGCGCGCGGAGGGCGAGATCGGTGGGGATCGCCCGCTGCTGCGGCACGTAGCCGATCGCCGACCGGGCGCGGGCGGGCGGTCGCCCGGCGACCTCGATCGCGCCGGCGTCGAGCGGCTGCAGCCCGAGGATCGCGCGCAGCAGGCTCGTCTTGCCCGAACCGTTGGGGCCGAGCACCGCGACGAGCTCGCCGGGCACGACGTCGAGGTCGAGGTCGGTCCAGAGGCGCCGCTCCCCGAACGAGAGCGCGGCCCCCCGGATCCGGAGGGCCGACGCGCGGGTGGTCACATCGATCACGGTACCGCCGCGGCGAGCGCGGCGATGTTGTCGCGCATCCACGAGACGTAGTCGGAGCCCTCGGGCAGCAGCTCGAGGAAGTCGACGATGGGCACCCCGGCCGACTCCGCCTCGGCGAGCACCTGCTCGGTCTCGGGTCCGGTCGTCTGCGGGTTGTTGGTCACGAGGGCGGCGTCGGCGACGGCGGCGAGCGTCGCCGCGAGCAGGGCGGGCGGCACGTCGGAACCCTCCTCGATGGCCTCGCCGAACCCGTCGGGGGTGAGGTCGTCGAACCCCGCCTCGGCGAGCAGGTAGCCGGGCACCGGCTCGGTGATCACGACGCCGAGACCGGATGCCCGCTCGGCGAGCGCCGTCAGGTCGCCCTCGAGCGTCTCCAGGTCGGCGAGGAACGCGTCGGCGTTGGCCTCGTAGGCGTCGGCGTTGTCGGGATCGAGCTCGCCGAGCTCGTGGGCGATCTCGTGCGCGACCTCGCCCATGATGTGCAGGTCGTACCAGACGTGTTCGTTGACGCCCTCGAGATGGCCGTGGCCGTCCTCGTCGGCGTGGCCGTCCTCGTCAGCGTGCTCGTCCTCATCGGCGTGCTCGTCCTCATCGGCGTGCGCGTCCTCGTGGTCGTCCTCGACGTACCCCGCGACCACGACGGCCGAGACGGTGTGCGGCGCGGCATCCATCGCGTTCAGCACCGTCTCGATGAAGGGGTCGTAGCCACCGCCGTTGAAGACGACGAGGTCGGCGCCCTCGAGAGCGAGCCGGTCGCGTGCGGTGACCTCGTAGGAGTGCGGATCCTGGGTCGTCGAGCTGACGATGCTCTCCACCTCGGCCAGGTCGCCCGCGACCGTGCCGGCGATGTCGCCGTAGACCGAGGTCGACGCGACGACCCGCAGCGCGCCGTCGTCCTCGGCGGCGGTCGGCGCGCATCCGGCGAGGACGAGCGCGGTGACGGGGACGAGCAGGAGCGGGGCGGGCAGGCGCATGCCGTAACGCTACCCAGGAGTGAGAACCATTGTCAAAACGGTTCTCAATAAGCCTTGGTGGGGCGTCAGTTGTCGTCGGTATCCGGCCCCGATTCCGACAAGAACTGACGCCTCAGTCGAGCAGCAGCGCCGGCTCCTCGATGACGGCGGCGAGATCGGCGGTGAACCGGCTCGCGACGTCCCCGTCGACGACCCGGTGGTCGAACGCGGCCGACACCGTCGTCACGTAGGCGGGTCGCACCTCCCCGTCGATCACCCAGGGCTTCTGCTTGATCGCCCCGAGGGCGACGATCCCCACCTCGCCGGGGTTGAGGATCGGCGTGCCGGTGTCCATGCCGAACGACCCGAGGTTGGTGATCGTGATCGTGCCGTTCG
>CAMLMQ010000259.1 GCA_946481135.1 uncultured Microbacteriaceae bacterium | reverse complement strand
GCGCGAGCCCTGCGTCACCTCGGGGTCGAGGATGGATGCCGTGGGGGCGTCCGACTCCCAGTTGAGTTCGGTGTAGCACTCGTCGTTGGCGATGACGGCGCCGAGTTCGCGCGCGCGCACGACGGCGCGACGCAGGAATTCGTGCCCGTGCACCCGGCCGTCGGGGTTGCCGGGGCTGTTGAGCCACACGAGGCGCGTCTCCACGGGCCACTCGTCGGGGTCGTCCGAGCGCACGACCGATGCGCCGGCGATCCGCGCCCCCACCTCGTACGTCGGGTAGGCGACGGAGGGCTGCACGACGACGTCGCCCGGCCCGAGCCCGAGCAGCGTGGGAAGGGTCGCGATGAACTCCTTCGACCCGATCGTCGGCAGCACGTTCGCGACGTCCAGCTCGACGCCGCGGCGGGCGTACCAGCCGACGATCGCCTCCCGCAGCTCGGGCGATCCCTGCGTCTGCGGGTAGCCGGGGGTGTCGACGTGCGCCGCGAGGGCGTCGCGGATGACGACGGGCACGGGGTCGACGGGCGAGCCGATCGCGAGGTCGACGATCCCGTCGGGGTGAGCACCGGCGGTCGCGCGGAAGGGGACGAGCGAATCCCAGGGGAAGTCGGGGAGGTGCAGCGCCACGGGGCTCAGTGCGCCTGCGGCGGCAGCGCGGCCACGATCGGGTGGTCGCCCGCGATCACGCCGACCTTCGCGGCGCCGCCCGGCGACCCGACCTCGGCGAAGAACTCGACGTTGGCGGTGTAGTAGTCCGACCACTGGGCGGGGAGGTCGTCTTCGTAGTAGATCGCCTCGACCGGGCAGACCGGCTCGCAGGCACCGCAGTCGACGCATTCGTCGGGCTGGATGTAGAGCATCCGGTCGCCTTCGTAGATGCAGTCGACGGGGCATTCGTCGATGCAGGCGCGGTCTTTGACATCCACGCACGGAAGAGCGATCACGTACGTCACGTCCTCAGTCTACGAAGACGCGCGCCGCTCGGCTGGTTAGGCTGCCCTAACTCGACGCCTCCGGTCGGGCCATCCGACGACGACGATCGCGATCACCGTGGGGCCGACGATCCAGACATAGTCGATCGCGTCGCCGACGTAGGGCGTCGAGCCGCTCGCCATCGGGATGCCGAGCAACCCCACCGCGAGAACGGCCCCCGCTCCCGCGGCCAGCGCCGGGATGCGCTCACCGAACGCGAGCCGCACCCCGGCCATGTAGGCGGCGACGATCGCGAGCCCGCCGATCAGCCCGAACGGCACCGGGACGCCCGCGAGCTCGACGACGTACTGCCGGTGGGTGAACGTGAGCACGATGCTCATGGCGCACCCGACGACGCCCGCGAGAACGGTCAGCGCGACGCGGGCGACGAGGTCGGAGCGACTCATCCGGCCGAACGGGCGACCGTATAGTTGGCGGTCCACCCCGCGTCGACCTTCGCAAGCAGCACGTTCACGACGAGCGCGTCGCGCGAGTACGTGAGGGTGCCGCCCTGCTCGCCGACCGTGCCCATCCCCGCGGAGGCGAACCCGGCGCCCTCGAGCTGCGCGGCGATCGTCGCAGGGGCGTCGGGGTCGGAGACGTTCATGAGCACGTTCCAGACGCGCTCACCGCCCGACCCGGTGATCGCGGAGCCGTTGACGACGTCGCCGTCGACGAGCGGCACCTCCGCCGGGAAGTCGGCGGGTACCGAGGCACCGCCGAGGTCGACGTCTCCCCCGGTCTGCTGCTCGATGATGCCCTCGACCATCGCGCACCCGGCGAGCGCGGGCGCGCCGACGAGCAGGGCGGCGGCGAGGGCGAGGGTGGCGGTGCGCGGCATCCGACGGGTCATGACTGCTCCTGCACTTGATAGCTGACGGCGAACCGGCCGTCGTCGGTCTCGGTCACACCGGTGAGCACGACGAGGTACTGCTCGTTCTCCCACGCGAACACGCTGTCGTTGTCGTAGCCGGCCGCCTCGAGCAGCCCGGCGGCCGTGTCGGCGGTCGCCTGGTCGTCGACGTAGATCGTGACGATCCACGCGGTGCCGTCGGAGATCGACATGCTCGGGCCGACCTCGCCGGGCACGAGCGGCACCGCGTCGACGGGGAAGTCGGACGGCAGCGACCCCGACTCGAAGTCGATGCCCTCCCCCGCTCCTTCGACGATCTCCTCGACGAGCTCCTCCTCGGGCAGGTCGGGCGCGCCCGGACCACCCGGGATGCCGGGGAGCGCCGGCGCCCCGAGGCAGCCGGTCAGCAGCAGGGCGGCCGGCAGGATGCCGAGAGCCGCGAACCAGGGACGGGTGGACGTGCGCATGGGATGCTCCTCGCCTCGATACCCGGGATCGTACTCCCGGTCGGTGACTCGACGGATGCGGGAGCGCGAAAGGTTGACGGCCTACTGCTGCTTCTTCGACCGCGACAGGTTGCGCGCGCGCTGGGTGGCATCCAGCTCGACCTTGCGGATGCGCACCACCTCAGGCGTCACCTCGACGCACTCGTCCTCGCGGGCGAACTCCAGGCACTCCTCGAGCGTGAGCTTGCGCGACGGCGTGAGCTTCTCGAACGTGTCCGCCGTCGAAGAGCGCATGTTGGTGAGCTGCTTCTCCTTCGTGATGTTCACGTCCATGTCGTCGGCCCGCGAGTTCTCGCCGACGACCATGCCCTCGTAGACCTCCTGCGTCGGCTCGACGAAGAACGACATGCGCTCCTGCAGCGCGATCATCGCGAACGGGGTCGCGACCCCGGCACGGTCGGCGACGATCGAGCCGTTGACGCGCGTCGTGATGGTGCCCGCCCACGGCTCGTAGCCGTGCGAGATCGCGTTCGCGATGCCCGTGCCGCGCGTGATCGTGAGGAACTCGGTGCGGAAGCCGATGAGGCCGCGGGACGGCACGATGAACTCCATGCGCACCCACCCGGTGCCGTGGTTGCTCATGACGTCCATGCGGCCCTTGCGTGCCGCGAGCAGCTGCGTGATCGCCCCGAGGTGCTCCTCGGGGGCGTCGATCGTGAGGTGCTCGAACGGCTCATGCAGCTTGCCGTCGATCGTCTTCGTCACCACCTGCGGCTTGCCGACGGTGAGCTCGAAGCCCTCGCGGCGCATGTTCTCGACGAGGATCGCGAGCGCCAGCTCGCCGCGGCCCTGCACCTCCCACGCGTCCGGCTGCCCGATGTCGAGCACGCGGATCGACACGTTGCCGATGAGCTCGCGGTCGAGGCGGTCCTTCACCATGCGCGCGGTGAGCTTGTGCCCCTTCACCTTCCCGACGAGCGGCGACGTGTTCGTGCCGATCGTCATCGAGATCGCCGGGTCGTCGA
>CAMLMQ010000258.1 GCA_946481135.1 uncultured Microbacteriaceae bacterium | reverse complement strand
CTGCTGCGCGCTCCGCAAAGTCCACCCCCACCACCGGCCGCACCGCATCGCGGCTCTCCTTCGCCAAGATCACCGACACCCTGACGGTGCCGGATCTGCTGGCGCTGCAGACGGAGAGCTTCGACTGGCTGGTCGGCAACGACGCCTGGAAGAAGCGCGTGGAGGCCGCGAAGGCCGCCGGTGACGCCGGCGTTCCCGAGACCACCGGGCTCGACGAGATCTTCGAGGAGATCTCCCCGATCGAAGACCTCGGCGAGACGATGCAGCTGTCGTTCTCGGCCCCCGAGCTCGAGGAGCCCAAGTACTCGATCGACGAGTGCAAGGAGCGCGGCAAGACCTTCGCCGCGCCGCTCTACGTCAACGCCGAGTTCATGAACCACATGACGGGCGAGATCAAGACCCAGACGGTCTTCATGGGCGACTTCCCGCTCATGACCGAGAAGGGCACTTTCATCATCAACGGCACCGAGCGTGTCGTCGTCTCGCAGCTCGTGCGCAGCCCGGGCGTCTACTTCGAGCGCATGCAGGAGAAGACCTCCGACAAGGATGTCTACTCCGCGCGCATCATCCCGAGCCGCGGCGCGTGGCTCGAGTTCGAGATCGACAAGCGCGACCAGGTGGGCGTGCGCATCGACCGCAAGCGCAAGCAGTCGGTGACCGTCTTCCTCAAGGCGCTCGGCATGACGAGCGAGGAGATCCTCGCCGCGTTCCCCGGCTACGAGTCGATCGAGGGCACGCTGGAGAAGGACGCCATCCTCACCAAGGAGGAGGCGCTCAAGGACATCTACCGCAAGCTCCGTCCGGGCGAGCAGGTCGCCGCCGAAGCCGCGCGTGCGCTGCTCGACAACTTCTACTTCAACCCGAAGCGCTACGACCTCGCGAAGGTGGGCCGCTACAAGCTCAACCGCAAGCTCGGTCTCGACGCCGACCTCAAGTCGAGCGTGCTGACGCTCGAGGACATCCTCGCGACGATCAAGTACCTCGTGGCGCTGCACGCCGAGCAGAAGACGCTCCCGGGCGTGCGCGACGGCAAGAAGGTCGACATCCGCCTCGACGTGGACGACATCGACCACTTCGGCAACCGTCGCATCCGCGCGGTCGGCGAGCTCATCCAGAACCAGGTGCGCACGGGCCTGTCGCGCATGGAGCGCGTCGTGCGCGAGCGCATGACGACGCAGGACATCGAGGCGATCACGCCGCAGACCCTGATCAACGTGCGCCCCGTCGTCGCCGCGATCAAGGAGTTCTTCGGAACCTCGCAGCTGTCGCAGTTCATGGACCAGAACAACCCGCTCGCGGGCCTCACCCACAAGCGTCGCCTCAGCGCGCTCGGCCCGGGTGGACTCTCCCGCGAAAGGGCCGGCGTCGAGGTGCGCGACGTGCACCCCTCGCACTACGGCCGCATGTGCCCGATCGAGACCCCGGAAGGCCCGAACATCGGCCTGATCGGCTCGCTCGCGTCGTTCGCGCGCATCAACTCGTTCGGCTTCATCGAGACCCCGTACCGCCGCGTCAACAACGGCAAGGTGTCGACCACCATCGACTACCTCACGGCGAGCGAGGAGGACGACTTCGTCGTCGCCCAGGCCAACGCGCCGCTCGACGCCTCGGGCAAGTTCGTCGAGTCCAAGGTCCTCGTCCGCAAGAAGGGCGGCGAGGTCGAGCTCGTGGATGCCGACCAGGTCGACTACATGGACGTGAGCCCTCGCCAGATGGTGTCGGTCGCGACCTCGCTCATCCCGTTCCTCGAGCACGACGACGCGAACCGCGCGCTCATGGGCGCCAACATGCAGCGTCAGGCCGTGCCGTTGCTGCGCTCGGAGAGCCCCGTCGTCGGCACCGGCATGGAGGGCTACGCCGCGATCGACGCCGGCGACGTCATCATCGCCGACGCCGCGGGCGTCGTCGCCGAGGTCTCGGCGGACGTCGTCACGGTGCAGCTCGACGCGGGCGGCACGCAGGAGTACTACCTGCGCAAGTTCGACCGCAGCAACCAGGGCACCTCGTACAACCACCGCGTGGTGGTGAACGCGGGCGACCGCGTCGAGGTCGGCCAGGTGCTCGCCGACGGTCCCGCGACCGAGAACGGCGAGCTCGCGCTCGGCAAGAACCTCCTCGTGGCGTTCATGCCGTGGGAGGGTCACAACTTCGAGGACGCGATCATCCTCAGCCAGAACCTCGTGAAGGACGACGTGCTCTCGTCGATCCACATCGAGGAGTACGAGGTGGACGCCCGCGACACGAAGCTCGGCAAGGAGGAGATCACTCGGGACCTCCCGAACGTGAGCCCCGACCTGCTCGCCGACCTCGACGAGCGCGGCATCATCCGTATCGGCGCCGAGGTGCGCCCCGGCGACATCCTCGTCGGCAAGGTCACGCCGAAGGGCGAGACCGAGCTGTCGGCCGAGGAGCGCCTCCTGCGCGCGATCTTCAACGAGAAGAGCCGCGAGGTGCGCGACACGTCGCTCAAGGTCCCCCACGGCGAGGAGGGCACCGTCATCGGTGTCAAGGTCTTCGACGCGCAGGACGGCGACGACGAGCTCGGCTCGGGCGTCAACCAGCGGGTCGTCGTCTTCATCGCCCAGAAGCGCAAGATCACCGAGGGCGACAAGCTCGCGGGCCGCCACGGCAACAAGGGCGTCATCGCGAAGATCCTGCCGGTCGAGGACATGCCGTTCCTCGCCGACGGCACGCCCGTCGACGTCGTGCTCAACCCGCTCGGCATCCCCGGCCGCATGAACTTCGGCCAGGTGCTGGAGACCCACCTCGGCTGGGTCGCGAAGCAGGGCTGGGAGGTCGACGGCAGCCCGAAGTGGGCGGAGCGTCTGCCGAAGGAGGCCCACTCGGCCGCCCCCGGCACGAAGCTCGCCACCCCGGTGTTCGACGGCGCGCTCGAGGAGGAGATCGAGGGTCTGCTCGACAGCACCCTGCTCAACCGCGACGGCGAGCGTCTCATCGACCGGTCGGGCAAGACCCGCCTGTTCGACGGCCGCTCGGGTGAGCCGTTCCCCGACCCGGTGAGCGTCGGCTACATGTACATCCTCAAGCTGCACCACCTCGTGGACGACAAGATCCACGCGCGCAGCACGGGACCGTACTCGATGATCACGCAGCAGCCGCTCGGCGGTAAGGCGCAGTTCGGCGGACAGCGCTTCGGCGAGATGGAGGTGTGGGCCCTCGAGGCCTACGGCGCCGCGTACGCCCTCCAGGAGCTGCTGACGATCAAGTCCGACGACATCCTCGGCCGCGTGAAGGTGTACGAGGCGATCGTCAAGGGCGAGAACATCCAGGAGCCCGGCATCCCCG
>CAMLMQ010000257.1 GCA_946481135.1 uncultured Microbacteriaceae bacterium | reverse complement strand
GGGTGACGTTGGTGAGCGACTCCTGCACGATGCGGAACAGCGCGAGCTGCACGGGCTTCGGGGCGTCGACGACGCGGTTGTCGAGCGTCACCTCGACCCCGCGGATGGCCTCGACGAGCGCGGGGAGCCGGTCGAGCCCGGGCTCGGGCACGAGGGGTGCGTCGCTCGCCCCCTCGGACCGCAGCGCCCCGAGCACGGCGCGCACCTCATCCAGGGCCGTCTTCGACGTCTCCTTGATGCTCGCGAGGGCCTCCGCCGCCTTGTCGGGCTGGCGCTCCATGAGGTGCAGCCCGACGCCGGCCTGCACGTTGATCTGGCTGAGCGAATGCGCGAGTACGTCGTGCAGTTCGCGGGCGATGCGCACCCGCTCCGCCTGCACCTCGCTCTGCTCGCGCTGCCGCGCCAGGCGGCGGAACTCGGCGAAGCGCTCCCGTCGGGTGCGGATGCCCTCGCCGAGGCCGAAGACGATGAGGATGCCGAGGGTCGTCCCGGCGATCCGGCCCGGCGCCCAGTGCACGTTGTCGAACACGAGCGCGATCGCGATCGTCGCGATCCAGCATCCGCCCACCGCCGCCCACGCCCACACCCGCGCGCCGCGTACGATCGCCGCGACAATCGCGAACGCGAGCGCCACATAGGGGGGGCCGCCGGAGTCGTTGAGGAAGATGTCGGCCGCGCCGGCGAGCGCGACGATGAGCACGACCGGGCCGGGAAAGCGCCGCGCCGCGATGAGCGCGAGCGGGCCGACGAGCGCGAGGCCCAGCAGCGACAGCACTTCGACCGGTCGGAGCCCGGGGTTCGCCCGCACCGTGATGAGGGCGAACGGCACCTGGGCGGCGAACGACGCGAACACCGGGAGCCAGAGCGTGGCCCACTGCGGCATGCGCCACTCGGGCGGCGGGGGGCCGTGCCATCCGCCGGGGGGCCAGGCGCCGTTCGGCTCCCCCGAGTGCCACGGCCGATGCATCCCCCGATGCTACGGGCGGGTCCGCGGCGAGCGCGTCGTCCCGCGGGAGTAATCCGTGGAGGTCGTTGAGAGGTCGTTCCGTGCGAGCCAGTCGCGCAGCACCCGCAGGAACTCCTCGGGTTGCTCGACACTCGGCAGGTGGGCGGCCCCCGCGAACACATGATGGTCGGCACCCGGTACGGCGTCGGCGAGGGTGCGGGCGTTCGCGACCTCGGTCGAGAGGTCGTGGTCGCCGACGGCGAACAGGAACGGGATGCCGAGGGTGGGCAGGCGTTGCCACGCGGGAGGGTCGAGCGGGATCGGCCGCGGCGACTCCCCCTGCCGCGGGAGGTTCGCGAGGTTGTCGGCGTAGCCGAACGCGAGGAACGCCGCGTCGACATCCTCGGGCCGGCGTCGCGGGCCCACCCACCAGAGGTCGACTTCCCGTCTCAGCGCCGCCTCCGCATCGCCGGCGTCGAACAGCTCCTCGATCTCGGCGTCGAGCGCCAGCTCCTCCTCGGTCGCGTCGGCTGAGGGCATCCCCGACGCCGCCGAGCCGACCGCGACGACCCCGCGCACCCGATCGGGGAACTCCGCGGCGACGTCGAGCGCGATCGTGCCGCCGCGGGAGGCGCCGACGAGGGTGGCTCGGTCGACGCCCGCCGCATCGAGGACGGCGATCGCGTCGGCGCGGTTCGAGAATTCCACATCCGTCGACTCGGTGCGCCCGAACCCGCGGAGGTCGTAGCGCACGACCCGGTGGTCGCGCGCGAGGTCGTTCCACACCGGGTTCCACATCGCGGAGGTCGCGACCCCGGCGTGGAGGAGCAGCAGGGCGGGGGCGTCGGCCGGCCCCTCGACCTCCCAGTGGATGCGGGCTCCGGCGTGCTCGAGGATCGTCATGCGGGCAGCCTACGCACGGCGGGATCGGGCGCATCGGACCGCCTCCCCGTCCGCAATCCGGGTGCAATCCGGAGGCCGGTACGTTCGAACGGTGCCCGACCCGTCTGCGCCCGACCCGTCTGCGCCCGACCCCTTCCCGACGTCGCTCGTGCGTTTCCTCGCGACGGAAGGGTTCGGCGAGATCCGGGCATCGCAGACGCTCAACGGGGGCATGATCAGCCTCACCCGACGCATCGTCACCGACACCCGCACCTTCGTCGTCAAGCAGGCGCGTCAGGCCCCACGCGACCTCTACCGCGCGGAGGCGCTCGGCCTGCGCCGGCTGGCAGCTGCCGGAACGCGAACGGTCGGCGTCGTCGAAGTCGCCGACGACTACCTCCTCCTCGACGACCTCGGCGACGGTCGGCGCAGCGACCTCGACTGGGAGGAGCTCGGACGTTCCCTCGCTCGGCAGCACCGCCATGAGGGTGAACGCTTCGGCTTCGAGGAGGACAACTACCTCGGCCTGCTCCCACAGCGCAACGAGTGGACGACCGACGGTCACGAGTTCTTCGCACGCCACCGCATCCTCCGGTTCCTGGAGGAGCCGCGCTGCGCATCCGCCTTCGACGCCCGCGACCGGCGCCGCCTCGAACGGCTCGCGGAACGGCTGCCCGACCTGATTCCCGCGCAACCGCCGTCGCTGCTGCACGGCGACCTGTGGCGGGAGAACATCGTCGCCGGCCCCGGACGCCGGGGCGTTCTCGTCGACCCCGCCGTTCACTTCGGGTGGGCGGAGGCGGAGCTCGCCATGGTGCAGCAGTGCGGTGGAGTGCCCGACCGGTTCTTCGACGCCTACGTCGAGGAGAGGCCGCTCGCCGACGGCTGGCGGGAGCGGCTCACGATCCTCGCTGTGCGGGAGTGGCTGAGCGCGGTCGCGCACCTGGGAGCCGACCACCGCGACGGTGCCGGGCCCGCGCGCGAGGTGCGCGCACTCCTCGACCGCGTCGACTGACCGCGAGGAGGATCCCGGCATCGAGAACGGCGAAAGGCCCGGAATCGCCGTTGATTCCGGGCCTTCGTGGCTCCCCGGCTTGGACTCGAACCAAGAACCTATCGGTTAACAGCCGATTGCTCTGCCAATTGAGCTACCGAGGATCGTCGTGACGACAACCGCTCCAGCGTAGCAAACGCGGGAGGCGCCGGATGTCACCGCACGGTCGCGGCGAGGGCCTCCACATAGGGGTGCAACGGGTTGCCGAGCACCTCGTCGGCGTGGCCGTAGCCGACGAACATGCCCTCGTGCATGACGGCGATCTGGTCGGTCATGGTGCGCAGTTCGCGCAGGTCGTGACCGATGACGAGTGCCGAGAAGGCGCGCTCGCGCTGCAGGTCGGCGATGACGGTGAGGATGCGGCCGCGCACGAGCACGTCGACGCCCATCGTCGGGTCGTCGGCGACGAGGAGGTTCGGCTCGAGGATCAGGGCGCGGGCGAGGGCGATGCGCTG
>CAMLMQ010000256.1 GCA_946481135.1 uncultured Microbacteriaceae bacterium | reverse complement strand
GGTCACGTCAGACACGACGAGGTGCGACTCACCGACGTCGCGCGGTTCCGCAACTCGCCCGTGCGCACCCTCGACGGGCTGCACTGGAGCGTGCTCGAGCTCTACCGCGACCTCGTCGAGGGTCTCGCCGCCGCCGTGCGGCAGGAGCCGCAGCTCGCGAGCATCGGCATCGACGCGTGGGCGGTCGACTACGGGCTGCTGCGCGACGGGCGCCTGCTCGGCACGCCCTACTCCTACCGCGACGAGCGCACCCCCGCGGGGGTGGATGCCGTGCACGCGCGCGTCTCGGCAGAGGAGCTCTATCGACGCAACGGGCTGCAGCACCTGCCGTTCAACACGCTCTTCCAACTCACCGCCGATCGCCTCGCCGGCACGCTCGACGTCGCGGACTCGTTCCTGCTCATCCCCGACCTCGTCGCTTATTGGCTCACCGGGCGGGCCGTCGCCGAGCGGACGAACGCCTCGACGACCGGCCTGCTGGGCGTGGCCGACAGGTCGTGGGACCTCGCCCTCGCCGATCGACTCGACCTGCCGCGCGCGATCTTCCCCGAGCTCGTCGACGCCGGGACCGAACTCGGCGGCATCGTGCCGTCGGCGGTGCGCGGCCTCGGTGAGACCCGTGCCGTCGTCACGGCGGTCGGCACCCACGACACGGCCTCCGCGGTCGTCGCCGTCCCGGCCACGACCGCGAACCACGCGTACATCTCGTGCGGCACGTGGTCGCTCGTCGGAGTCGAACTCGAACGCCCGGTGCTCACCGAGGCGAGCCATGCCGCGAACTTCACGAACGAGGGCGGCGTCGACGGCCGCGTACGCTTCCTGCACAACGTCATGGGGCTGTGGCTGCTGAGCGAGAGCATCCGCGACTGGGAGCGCGACGGATCGACAGTGTCCTTGCCCGACCTGCTCGCCCAGGCCGCGGCCGTGACCACCCCGGTCCCGCTCTTCGACGCCGACGACCCCGCGTTCCTCGCGCCGGGCGACATGCCCGCGCGCATCGCCGCGTGGCTCACCGCGCACGACGCGCCCGTGCCGCAGAGCCGCGCCGAACTCGTGCGCGGCATCCTCGAGTCGCTCGCCGCCGCCTACGCGCGCGCGATCCGCGACGCGGCCGAGCTGAGCGGGCGCGAGGTCGAGGTCGTGCACCTCGTCGGCGGCGGATCGCTCAACGACCTGCTCTGCCGGCTGACCGCCGACGCGACCGGCCTGCCCGTTCTCGCGGGACCCGTCGAGGCGACGGCGATCGGCAACATCCTCGTGCAGGCCCGCGCTCAGGGCTTCGTGAGCGGCGACCTCGAGGCGCTGCGCGCGCTCGTCGCGCGGTCGTTCCCGCCTCGGCGGTTCGAGCCCACCCGTCAGGGCGCGTAGATCGCGCGGGCGAGCGCGTCGAGCACGGCGGCGGAACGCGGCCCGAACGAGAGGATGTCGCCATCCGCCATGTCGACGAAGCGCCGATTCTGCCCGGCCGAGGTGAGCGCGATCGCGGGCTTCGCCTGCAGGAGGGCGTCGACGCCGCCGGCCGACTCGAGCCCGCCGCTCATGACGAGGATGAGGTCGGGGTCGGCCGCGATGATCGCCTCGTCGGTCATCGGCTTCATGCCGCTCCAGCCGATCTCGCCCGCGACGTCGACGCCCGCGAGCCCGCGGATGAGGTCGCCCGCCCCCGACTCCTCGCCGAACAGGTAGTAGATGCCGGAGCCGCCGCGCAGGTAGAGGAACATCATCCGCACACGGTCGGCCTCGTCCCGCGGGGCGACGGCCGCGATCTCGGCGATCTTCGCCGCGACGTCGGCCGCGATCCGGTCGGCGAGCTCCTCGCCGATCTCCGGCACCCCGAAGGTCGCGGCGACGTCCCGTGCGAGCTGGGCGGCGCCCGCGAACGACGGCTCGTTGTCGACGAAGACGACGTCGACGCCCGCCTCGCGCAGCTGGGTGAGCACGTCGCGCGGACCGATCGTGCCGTCGGTGACGATCAGACTCGGGCGCTGCGCGAGGATGCTCTCCGCGTCGATCGCGTGGCCGCTGCTCGTGACGACGGGCAGGTCGCTCGCACCCGGGAAGGTCGTCGAGACGTCGCGCCCGACGAGGGTGTCGCCGAGGCCGAGCCCCCAGACGGTCGCCGCGATCGACCCGGACATGTCGAGGGCGATGACCCGTGACGTGTCGTCGACGGTGACCTCGACGTCGCCCCCGGGGTCGCGCGACACGACCACCGCCGGCAACTGCTGGGTCGGGTTCTCGGCGAGCGGCTCGATGGCCTCGGTCGCCATGACAGCCGAGCTCGCCCCGACGTGGGTGCGGGGATCGGCGACGAGGTCGAGTTCGGCGAGGGGACGACCGTCGGCCACCGTGGGAGTCGGGGTCGACGTGCCCGGTGCCGTCGGCGTGGCACAGCCCGCGAGCGCGATCACGAGCGCGCCTGCAAGCAGGGTGGAGGCGCGTCGGGTCGTCACATCCCGAGTTTAGTCAGGTAAGCCTGCCCTTACGCTGACCGCGTCGAGCGCGGGGGAGGATGGGGACGTGGAGATCTGCACCTTCGTCGAGCCGCAGAACGGCTCCGCCTACGAGACCCTCCGGCGGTTCGCCGTCGCGACGGAGGAGCTGGGTTTCGCCGGCTTCTTCCGCTCCGACCACTACATCGCGTTCTCGGGCGACGGGATGCCGGGCCCGAGCGACGCCTGGACGACCCTCGCCGCCCTCGCGCGCGACACGAGCCGCATCCGCCTCGGCACCCTCGTGTCGTCGGCCACCTTCCGGCATCCGGGCATCCTCGCGATCCAGGTCGCGAACGTCGACGACATGTCGGGGGGCCGCGCCGAGCTCGGGCTCGGCGCCGGCTGGAACGAGCGCGAGCACGCCGCATACGGCATCCCGTTCCCGGCGAAGCGGTTCGGGATGCTGGAGGAGCAGCTCGCGGTCATCACCGGGCTCTGGGCGAGCGACGGGCCGTTCGACTTCGCGGGCGACCATTACCGGCTCGACGCCGCGCCCGCCCTGCCGAAGCCCGTGCAGGCGCGCGTGCCCGTGATCGTCGGCGGGGGCGGCCCGCGACGCACCCCCGAACTCGCGGCCCGGTACGCGACCGAGTACAACTACTTCGACGCGGGAGCCGCCGATCCGGCCGAGAAGCTCGCGGCCGTACGCGCCGCGTGCGAGACGGTCGGCCGCGACCCGGGAGACCTGAGGTACTCGCTCGTGAAGTCGCTCGGCCACGGGGTGTCGCTGCCGGAGGTGGCGGCGAAGGTCGCGCACGCCCGGTCGCTCGGGGTCGACCGGCTCTACCTGCAGTTCCTCGACCACGCCGACCTCGACTATCTGGAGCGGGTCGCGGAGGTCGTGCTCGA
>CAMLMQ010000255.1 GCA_946481135.1 uncultured Microbacteriaceae bacterium | reverse complement strand
CTACGGGGGTGCGGGTCAGCCCAGGACGAGCAGCGGCGCGCCCGTGACCGGGTGCGACGTCCAGGCCGCGCGGACGCCGTAGACGTCCGCGATGAGCTGCGGGGTCAGCACCTGGGCGGTCGGACCGGACGCGACGACCCGCCCGCGGTGGAGCACGACGACCCACGCGGCGTGCGAGGCGGCGAGCGCGAGGTCGTGCATCGCCGCCACGACCGTCACCCCGCCGGCGGCGAGCCGGGCGAGGAGGGCGAGCGCATCGAGCTGGGCGGCGATGTCGAGGTGGTTCATCGGCTCGTCGAGCAGCAGGAGGCGGGGGTCCTGCGCGAGCGCGCGCGCGAGCAGCACGCGTTGCCGCTCGCCGCCGGAGAGCGTCGGCACCGCGCGGTCGGCGAACGCGAGCGCCCCGGCATCCCGGAGGGCGCGTGTGACGACCTCGTCGGCGGCCGGGTCGCGCCCGCCGAGCAGCGCCTCGTGGGGGGTGCGGCCGAGGGCGGCGACGGCGCGTCCGGTCAGCGGAAGCTCGGTCGACGCGTCCTGCTCGACGAGGGCGACCCGTCGGGCGCGTTCCCGGCGCGGGAGGGCGAGCAGGTCGTCGCCGTCGAAGTCGACGCCGCCCGAGGCGGGCCGGCGGATGCCCGCGAGCACGCGCAGCAGGGTCGACTTGCCGGCGCCGTTGGGTCCGAGCAGGGCGGTCAGCTCGCCCGCGGGCGCCTCGAAGGCGACGTCGTCGAGGATGCGCGCGCCGTCGACGATCTCCGTCACCGCCGTGACCGACAGTCCCGGCATCATGCCTCGCTCCGGCGCCGGGCGAGGAGCACCGCGAAGACCGGGGCGCCGATCATCGCGGTCACGATGCCGACGGGCAGTTCGCGTGGCTCGAACACGGTACGGGCGAGGGTGTCGGCCCAGACGAGGAACACCGCCCCGGTGAGCGCCGAGAGGGGCAGCAGCGCGCGGTGCCCGGGCCCGACGAGCAGCCGCACCGCGTGGGGGAGCACGAGTCCGACGAACCCGATCGATCCCGACACGGCGACGAGCGCGCCGGTCAGCAGCGCGCCCGCGCCGAGGAGGGTCCACCGCACCCCCTGCACGGGGATGCCGAGACTCGCCGCGGTCGTGTCGCCGAGGGCGAAGGCATCCAGTACGCGGCCCGTGAGCGCGAGCGGCACGCCGAGCACGAGCAGGGCGCCCCCGGCGATCGCGACCGCCTCCCAGCGTGCCCCCGCGAGCGAGCCGAGCAGCCAGGACAGCACCTCGCGGTACGAGTCGCCCTGCGCGGTCCAGAAGATCACGAACGACGTCACGGCCGCCGCGAGCGACGAGACCGCGACGCCCGCGAGCACCGTACGGGTCGGGGTGATGCGGCCGAACGCGCCCGCGAGCGCGAGGGTCGCGGCGAGGGCGAGCAGTGCACCGGCGAACGCCGCGACGGGCAGCACGACGGCGGCACCGAGCAGCAGTACCGTGACCGCGCCGAGGGAGGCGCCCGACGAGATGCCGAGCAGGTAGGGGTCGGCGAGCTGGTTGCGGGTGAGGGCCTGCATGATCGCCCCGACGAGCGCGAGCCCGGCCCCGACCGCGGCGGCGGTCAGCACGCGGGGCAGTCGCAGCTCCCACACGATCCCGTCGCGCAGCACGCTGAGCGGCGGCTCGGTGCCCGTGAGGTGCGCCGCGATCGAGCCCGCGACCTCGCCGACGGTGAGGTCGGCCGGTCCGATCGTCACGGCGGCGACGAGGGATGCCGCGAGCGCGACGGCGAGGACCACCCCCGCCGTCAGCGCCCCGGCCCGCGACCTCACGGGAGGTCGAGCCCCCGCACCTGCTCCAGCACCGACGTGACCGCGGAGACGCTGCGCACCCCCGCCTCGGTCGCCGCGAACGGCAGCACGACGAACCGCTCGTTCACGACGGCCGTGAGGTTCGTCGTCGCGGGGTTGGCACGCAGGTAGTCGATCTTCTTCTGAGCGGTGTTCCACGACGAGTCGACGAGCACGAGCACGTCGGGGTCGGCGGCGATCACCGACTCCCAGTTGTACGGGCTCCAGGTCGCGTCGACGTCGGCGGCGATGTTGACGAGGCCCGCCGTCTCCAACACGAGCTGGGGTGCGCCGATGCCCGCGCCGACGTAGGGGGTGTCGGTGCCCGACGACCACCAGAGCGCCGTGAGGTCGCCCTCGACGGGGGTGGCGGCATCCAGCTCGGCGCGCTGGGCGTCGAGCAGCGCGGTCGGGTCGACGTCGAAGATGTCGGCGACCTCCTCGATCTCGCGGAAGATCTCGTCGAAGTCGAGCCGCTCCGGCTGCCCGGCGCTCTGGCAGGCGGCGGGCTGCACGTAGCTCGCGACCCCGAGCGCGGCGAGGTCGTCGCGCTCGCCGGCGCCCTCGGGTCCGAACGCCGACTCCCAGCCGGAGTACACGAGGTCGGGTTCGACCTCGAACACGACCTCCTGGGACGGCATCCGCTCGGCGAGCACGGGCAGGTCGGCGGCGGCGTCGGCCCACTCCTCGGGCACGGGGCCGTCGGGGAACGCCGTGCCGACGACGCGGTCGCCGAGTCCGAGGGCGAGCAGCATCTCGGTGCTCGTCGACTTGATCGTGACGACCCGCTCGGGCGGCGCGTCGAACGTCACCTCGAACCCGCAGTTGGTGAGGGTGAGGGGGCCCTCAGGAGTCGGGGTGTCGACCGGTGCGGCGGGGGCGGCGCAGCCGGCGAGCAGGGCGATGGCGACGACGGGGACGACGAGAGAGCGCTTCATGGATCCTCCGGGGAGTGGGCAGGCGGAACAGGATGCGGCGCACGGCGCCGGGGCCTGCCGCCCAGTCGGAGGACGGTCGCGAACCGGGCCAAATCCAGCCCGGGGGTCCGAGTCGAGTCTATTCGCTACTCGGCCACGGCGGCCTGAGCGAGCTCCTTCGCCACCGCGGCGGCGGCCTCCACGGGGACCACCCCGACCGTGACCCGCACGTGCGGCGGGGCGTCGCCGAGCTGGAAGGGCTGGCCCGGCGCGACCCGGATGCCCGCGGCGGCGAGGTGCACGAGTGCCGCGCGTTCCTCGGCCACCGGCAGCCACGCGTTGATGCCGTCCCCGCGCGGGAGGTCGACGCCGAGCGCTTGCAGCTCGGTCGTGAGGGCGCGGCGGCGTTCCGCGTACGCGTCGCGGGCCGCCGCGACCTCGGCGACCGACGCGGCCGAGGTGAGGAGGGCGTGCAGGATCGACTGGATCGTGCGGGACGTCCACCCCGGCCCGAGCAGCCGCCGTGCCACGACGCGGTCGACGAGGGCGCGCGGACCGCCGAGGGCGCCGATCCGCAGGTCGGGTCCGTGCGACTTCGAGAACGACTTCACGTGCAGCA
>CAMLMQ010000254.1 GCA_946481135.1 uncultured Microbacteriaceae bacterium | reverse complement strand
CCCGCATCTTCCAGCACGAGTACGACCATCTCGACGGCGTGCTCTACGCCGACCGGCTGCAGCATCCGCACGGCAAGGCCGTCGCGAAGGCGATCAAGAAGAACAGCTGGGGCGTTCCCGGCCAGTCGTGGATGCCGGGCGTCGACGACCTCGACGCATGACACCCCACCCCGCGATCGAGCCGCACACCACCGGGCGGCTGCGCACGAGCGACGGCGCGGAGCTCTACTGGGAGGAGTCGGGCACGCCCGACGCACCCGCCCTCGTGTGGCTGCACGGCGGGCCGGGCTCGGGACTCGGCCGCGGCGGCTACCGGCGCGCGCCCGACCCGGAGAGCTGGCGCATCATCGGGTTCGACCAACGCGGCTGCGGACGCAGCACGCCGCTCGTCGACTCCCCCGGTCCCGACCTCGACGCCCTCACGACGCCGCGCATGATCGACGACCTCGAGGAGCTGCGCGAGCACCTCGGCGTCGAGCGCTGGCTCGTCGCCGGCGGCTCGTGGGGGTCGACCTACGCCCTCGCGTACGCCCAGCGGCATCCCGAGCGGGTCACCGCGCTCGTGCTCGCCGCCGTGACGACGACGAGCCGCGCCGAGGTCGACTGGATCACCGAGCAGGTCGGGCGTATCTTCCCGCGCGAATGGGAGGAGTTCGCCGAGGCGTCGCAGCGGCGGCCCGGCGAGCGCGTCGTCGAGGCCTACGACCGGCTGCTGCGCGACCCCGACCCCGCGGTGCGCGACGCCGCCGCCCTCGCCTGGTGCCGCTGGGAAGACGCCCACGTGTCGCTCACGCCCGGCTGGCAGCCCGACCCCCGCTACGCCGACCCCGCGTTCGCGCGGCTCTTCGCGACCCACGTCGTGAACTCGTGGGCGCACGACGCCTCCCTCGGCCCGCGCGGCATCCTCGACGGACTCGACGCGATCGCGCACCTGCCGGTCGTGCTCATCCACGGGCGGCTCGACGTCAGCGGGCCGCTCGCGACCGCATGGGAACTGCACCGTGGCCTGCCGAACAGCCGACTCGTCGTCGTCGACGACGAAGGCCACGGCGGCACGACGATGAGCGCCGAACTCGAGCGCGCCTACGCGGCGTTCGCCCGCTAGTCCATCCCGAGCAGCCGCAGCCCCGCGGCGGTGAGCGCCGCGACGAGCACGACCACGATGAACGGCACCCGCAGCGCGAAGAGGATGCCGGCGAGCACGATCGCGGGAACGCGCGCGTCGAGCACGAGGCCGCCCGCACGTTCGAACGTCTGCGTCACGACGAGTGCGGCGAGCAGCCCCACGGTCGTGAGGTCGGCGACGCGGGCCGGGGCGGGGCGCTCGAGCAGCCGCGGTGGCACGAGGTAGCCGACGACCTTGAGCGCGAGCACGGCGACCGACGCGAGCAGCACGATCTGCCAGACCGTCACGGCTGCACCTCCCTCGCCTCGTCGCCCCGCCGACCGAAGAGGTTCGTCACCCCGACGACGATCGCGACGGCCGCGGCGGCGAGCACCGGGATGCCCGGCATGAGCCACGGCGTGAGCACCGCGGCGACGGCGGCCGCCGCGATCGCCACCACGACGGGTTGACGCGCACGCAGGCGCGGCCACAGCAGTCCGAGGAACGCCGCGGCGGCCGCCGCATCCAGCCCGTACTGCCGCACGTCGCCGACGAGGTCGCCGAGCAGCGCGCCCGCGAGGGTCGTGAGGTTCCACCCGACGTAGATGAGCCCGCCGGTCACCCAGAACCCGAGTTGCCGACTGCGCGGGGTCGGCTGCGCCGTCGCGACCGCCGCCGACTCGTCGATCGTCAGCGGTGCGGCAAGCAGCCGGCGCCACCACGGGCCGCCCACCACCGGGCCGAGCCGGATCGCGTAGAGCGTGTTGCGCATCCCGAGCAGCGTCGCGCTCGCGATCGCCGCCGGACCCGCCGCGACCCCGCCCGAGGCGAGCACGCCGACGACGGCGAACTGCGACCCGCCCGAGAACATGAGCAGGCTCAGCACGCACGTCTGCCAGAGGTCGAGCCCCGCCGCGACCGAGAGAGCGCCGAACGACACCCCATAGGCCGCGACGGCGAGACCGACCCCGACGCTCGCGCGGATCGCCGCCGCGTCGGCCGGATCAGGCGTGGTCACGAACGAGAGCCGCCTCGCGGATGACGTCGAACAGCGCCTCGGGCTCGGCATCCTTGTAGAGCACCGCGTAGGCGCCCACGCGTGCCGCCTCGGGCACGTGGTCTTCGAGGTCGAAACCCGTGACGAGGATGACGCGAGGCGCCGGTCCGTGGGAGCGCACCCGGTCGTCGGCGAGGATGCGCTCCGTCGCGACGAGTCCGTTCACACGCGGCATCTGGATGTCCATGAGCACGACGTCGGCGGGAGTGGTGCGCAGGAACCGCAACGCCTTCTCACCGTCGACCGCCTGCCCGACGACGACGAGGTCGGGCTGGGACCCGAACAGGGTCGTCCAGCCCTCCAGCTGCCAGCGCGCGTCGTCGACGAGCAGCAGCCGCACCGGCGGCTTCGCGGCGGCACTCACTCGGTGCCCAGCTTGACGCCGTGGATGCCGTTGTGGCCGCGCAGCGCGGGGAAGATCGCCGTGACCGCGAACCCGACGCCCGGGGTGACGACCGTCGTCAGCATCCCCCCGTAGAGTTCGGCGCGCTCGCGCATCTCGGTGATGCCGCGACCCGTCGGCGCCTGGGTGAGGGCGGCGAGGTCGTCCTGCTGCGTCGTCGCGAGTTCACGCGCCACCTCGTCCGGGTCGAGGCCGTCCCGACGGGCGGTCGCGCGGGCACCGTCGTCGGCGACGACCACCTCGAGGCCGGTGTCGTTCCACGTGAACGTCACGATCGCGGACGTGCCCGGGCCGCCGTGGCGGAGCGCGTTCGCGAGCGCCTCCTGGAGGATGCGGTACACCGCGAGCTCGGCGCCCTGCTTGAGGTCGATGCGCTCGCCCAGCTCGCGGAACTCGACGTCGAGGCCGGCATCCCGCATGACCGAGAACAGGTCGCGCACGGTCGCGAGACGCGGCTGCGGGCCGGCGGCGGCCTCCCCCTCGCGGGCGAGCGCCATCACGCGCCGCACGTCGGCGAGGGTGTTGCGCGCCGTCTCGGCGATCACGGTCGCGCTGCGGGCGGCGACACCCGGATCCTGCGCGGCCGCGTACCGCGCGCCGTCGGCGTTGCTGATGATGACCGAGACCGAGTGCACGACGAGTTCGTGCAGTTCGCGCACGATGCGCAGGCGACTCGTCTGCTCGGCGAGCGTGAGTTCGAGGTCGAGCCGTTCGCGGTCGGCCGTCGCCCGGTCGAACTCGACGCGGTGAGCATCCCGTCGCGCGCGGCGCCACAGCACGAGCAGCACGAG
>CAMLMQ010000253.1 GCA_946481135.1 uncultured Microbacteriaceae bacterium | reverse complement strand
GCCGTCGGCACGAGCACGCTCGCGTTGCTGACGAGCTTCATCCACTTGGCGGCGAGGATGTCGTCGACGACCGCGACGGTGCCGGCGTGACGCAGGATGGCGGCGAGCTCCTCCTCACGGCCGTGGGTCGCGGGGGTGAGGCTGCCGACGGCGAACCAGGAACGCTCGCGCGGCGTGTGGCGGTGGATGATCCCGGGTTCGTACATCGTCGAGGACACCTCGATCACGGCGCCGAGGGTGCGCGCGCCGCCGGCGATCGACGCGACGTCGAACGCGGTCATGCCGTTCTGCACGCCCGCGATGAGCCCGCCCTCGGCCAGTCGGGGCAGCACGAGCTCGGTCGCCCAGCGGGTGTCGTAGGCCTTCACGAGCAGGAGCACGACGTCGAAGGTGTCGCGCAACTCGGCGACCTCGCACACGTGGTGCACGCGCACCGGCGTGATCTCGGGATCGGCCTCCTCGGTCTCGACACGCACTCCGCGGTCGCGCATCGCCTCGACGTGCACGGGCCATTGCTCGATGAGCGTGACGTCGAGTCCCGCGCGCGTGAGGTCGGCGCCCACCCCGGCACCGTTGGCGCCGGCGCCGACGACGGCGATTCTGCTGGTCACGGGCGTGAGCCTAGCCGATCGTTCACGCATGGTGAACGGAGGCGCCGCGAAGCCGCCGCGCGGCGCGATCCCCGTGACGAAGCTTGTTCCCAGCGCACACAACGTATAGCCTCACTGAACGCGGTGGCGACTCAAGTGACCGCGGCATCCACTCAACGTCGACTGGAGAGACATGTCCCACCCCCAGCCCCGCGCCGACGAGTTCACCGCCGGACGCCCCGTCGTCTTCCGCAACGCGACCGTCATCACGGTCGACACCCCCGGCACGCTCGAGAACGCCGACGTGCTCGTCACCGGCGACACCATCACGGCCGTGGGGCCGAAGCTCGAGGTGCCGGCGGACGCCCTCGAGATCGATGCGACGGGCGGCATCATCACGCCCGGCTTCATCGACACCCACCGGCACATGTGGCAGACCAATCTGCGCGGCTACGGCGGCGACTGGGCGCTCAGTCAGTACTTCGTCTTCTACTACCTCCAGCATGGCTTCGCGTTCCGCCCCGAGGACATCTACGCCGGCAACCTGCTCTCCGCGCTCGAGTCCGTCGACACGGGCGTCACGACGACCCTCGACTGGTCGCACGGACTGCGCAGCCTCGAGCACGGCGAGGCGGCACTGCAGGCTCTGAAGGACATCCCGGGCCGTTTCGTCTTCGCCTACGGCAACCACATGGGCAGCCCGAACGACTGGGCGACCGACCCGGCCTTCAAGAAGTTCCTCTCCGACAACATCGGCACGCACGAGCTCATCGACTTCGAGATCGCGTTCGACGTCACGGGCGCCCCTGAGTTCCCGGAAGAAGGCGGCTTCCTCACGGCGCGCGAGTTCGACCTCCGCGTCACGACCCACGCGGGTGTGTGGGGGGCGACGACCGACACGTCGATCGACCAGATGTGGGATGCCGGCTACATGACCGACAAGGTCACGTACGTGCACGCGACGAGCCTCGGCGAGTCGAGCTACCAGAAGATCGCCGCGTCCGGCGGCACCGTCTCGGTCGCGACCGAGAGCGAGCAGAGCGCCGGCCAGGGCTACCCGTCGACGTGGACCATCCGTCGCCACGGCATCCCGGCGTCGCTGTCGATGGACACGAGCGTGTGGTGGAGCGCCGACTTCTTCTCCGCGATGCGCGCGACGCTCTCCGCCGACCGCTCGCGCGACCACCTCGAGGCGCACGCCAAGAACGAGACGATCGTCGCGAACCGCCTCACCGCGGGCGACGTGCTGCGCATGGCGACCCTCGGCGGCGCGAAGTCGATCGGCCGCGAGCACGACCTCGGGTCGATCACCCCCGGCAAGAAGGCCGACCTGCTGCTCATCAAGAACGACGAGTCGCCGGCCATGACGCCGATCGTCTACCCGGAGGCGCACGTCGTCTACCAGGCCGGCACCGCCGACATCCACACCGTCATGGTCAACGGCAAGGTCGTGAAGTACGAGGGGAAGCGCATCGGCCTGCCTCTCAAGCCGATCGCCGACAAGGTCGCCGCGTCGGTCGAGCACGTGCGTGCGCAGCTCGGACCCGAGGCGTGGACCGCCGGCATGCACCCCGAGATCGAGCGCGACGAGCCGATCCAGAACCCGTACACCTACACCGAGGGCGGTGCCGCTCAGGTGCAGGCCGAGTCGTGATCCTGCATCTCGCCGCGTTCACCTGGAAGGAGGGGGTGACCGCTGCCGACGTCGCGGCGCTCACCGCCGACCTCGAGGCGATGGCCGGCGGGGTCCCGGAGCTCGTGTCGTACCGGTGCGGGGAGAACCTGCGGTTGCGTCCCGGTGGCGCCGACTACGCGGTCGCGGCGATCGTCGCGGATCAGGCGGGCCTCGACGCCTACCTCGACTCGCCGGCGCACGCCGCGGTGTACGAGAACCACCTGGGGAGGATGCTCGCGTCGCGCATGGCCGCACAGCTCCCCGTGCCGGAGGACGCGCACCTGTGAGCGGCACCCACCGCGCCTCGGTCTATCGGGGCCCCGGCGACATCACGTTCGAAGACCGCGACGTGCCCGAACCCGGACCCGGCGAAGTGCTCGTGCGGGTGGGGGTGTGCGGCATCTGCGGCAGCGACGCGACCGAGTACGCGCGTGGCCCCGTGCTCGCACGTCCGCCGATGGTGCTCGGCCACGAGTTCGCCGGCACGGTCGAGCGCATCGGTCCCGGCGTCGCCGGTTTCCCGCCCGGTGCCTCGGTCGTGGCCGGTGCGGGCATCGCGTGCGGGGAGTGCAAGATGTGCCGCGCGGGTCGCACGAACCTGTGCCGCGACTACTCGACGCTCGGCCTCCAGCACGACGGCGGCCTGCAGGGCTACGCCGTGGCTCCCGCGTCCACGCTTCTCGACGTGAGCGACGCCGGCCTGCCGATGGACACGCTCGGACTCGCCCAGCCGATGTCGATCGCGGTGCACACGGTGCGACGCAGCGGGCTGAGCGCGGGCCAGGACGCCGTCATCGTCGGCGTCGGAGGCATCGGCACGTTCATCACGGTCGCGGCCGCCGCGGTCGGCGCCCGCGTGCTCGTCGTCGACCGTGACGAGGAGCGCCTCGACCTCGCGCTCACGCTCGGAGCCCACGCGAAGCTCGTCGCGGGGGAGACCCGACTCGTCGACCGGCTCGAGGAGCTCGGGATGGAGGCCGACGTCTTCTTCGAGGTCAGTGGCAGCCGTCCGGGGCTCGACTCGGTCTTCGAGGCCGCGCGCCCGGGCGCGACGATCGTGCCCGTCGGCATCCAGAAGGCCCCGATCGACGTGCTGTTCT
>CAMLMQ010000252.1 GCA_946481135.1 uncultured Microbacteriaceae bacterium | reverse complement strand
TCTTGATGGCGACCTGACGGTTCTGGGTGGCGTAGCAGATGTCGTCGCTCGGCGGGTCCTGGAGGTTGGGGAACCGCTCACGCAGCCGACGCACGGTCTCCATCGTCTCGTCGACGGAGAGGGTCGTCTGCGAGATCCACACGAGGTTGTCGGGGTCGCGCACGACGAGGGTGTCGACATCCTCAGGGCTCGTGACGAGGGTCGTGCGCTCGGGCGCGTGCCCCATCGTGCCCTCGACCTCCTCGTGCCCCGTGTGCCCGATGAGGAGGATGTCGAGGTCCTGCTTCGCGAACCGCACCGCCTCGCGGTGCACCTTCGTGACGAGGGGGCAGGTGGCGTCGATCGCCTGCAGCCCGCGGTCGGCGGCGCCCTGCACGACGGCGGGCGAGACGCCGTGGGCGCTGAACACGATGTGGGCGCCCTGCGGCACCTCGGCGACGTCGTCGACGAAGATCGCACCGCGCTTCTCGAGCTCGCTCACGACGTGAACGTTGTGCACGATCTGCTTGCGCACGTAGACGGGCGCCCCGTAGTTCTCGAGCGCCTTCTCGACGGCGATCACGGCGCGGTCGACGCCCGCGCAGTACCCGCGCGGCGCGGCGAGCAGCACGCGCTTGGTGCCGACCACGGGGTCGTCGCGCAGGCGCCCGCGCGTCACGGGGGCGCGAGGCGGTGCGAGCGGGACCTGCCCATTCGTGATCGTCGACACGCCCCGATTCTACGGAGCAGCCCTGGGCGGCGCCGGGATGCCGGCCCCGCGGGGCCGGCGGGGATGGGAACCGACCCCCGGGACGGTGGGCTCGGCTAGCCTTCACCCCATGCCCGGAGCCCCGCAGAACGTCGAGCCCGAGCGCTCGTCACCGGAGGCGCCGTGGCCCGTCGCGCTCATGTCGGGCAAGCTCAAGGACTACATCGACCGGCTCGGCACCGTGTGGGTCGAGGGCGAGATCACCCAATGGGGACTGTCCGGCGGCAACGCGTACGGCAAGGTGAAAGACCTCCAGGCCGACGTCACCCTCTCGTTCCGCGTGTGGTCGACGACGCTGCAGAAGCTCACCGAGGAGTTCCGGCAGGGCGACCGCGTCGTGGCGCTCGTGAAGGCGGAGTGGTGGCCGAAGGGCGGCACCCTCACCATGCAGGTGTACGACCTGCGGCACGTCGGCATCGGCGACCTGCTCGCGAAACTCGAGGCGCTGCGCCGCAAGCTCTCCGACGAGGGGCTCTTCGCCGCGGAGCGCAAGCAGCGGCTCCCGTTCCTCCCGCGGTGCATCGGTCTCGTGACGGGCAAGGATTCGGATGCCGAGAAGGACGTGCTGCGCAACGCCCAGCTGCGCTGGCCCGCCGTGCAGTTCCGCATCCGTCACGCGTCCGTGCAGGGCGATCGCGCCGTCGGCGAGCTGATGGGGGCGATCCGATCACTCGACGCCGACCCCGAGGTGGATGTCATCGTGGTCGCGCGTGGCGGCGGCGACTTCCAGAACCTGCTGCCGTTCAGCGACGAGCGCCTCATCCGCGCCGTCGCCGAGTGCCGCACCCCGGTCGTGAGCGCGATCGGGCACGAGGCCGACCGCCCGCTGCTCGACGACGTCGCCGATCTCCGCGCGTCCACGCCGACCGATGCCGCGAAGCGCGTCGTTCCGGACATCGCCGACGAACTCGCGCGGGTTCGCCAGGCTCGGGCCCGGATGTCGATGCGCGTCACGGGGATGGTCTCCGCCGAGATCGACCGCATCGGGCATCTGCGCTCCCGCCCCGTGCTCGCCGACCCCGGGCGCCTCGTCACCGACCGCGCCGAGGAGCTCACCCGCTGGGTCGCCCGAGGCTCCGAACTCGTCGACTACGCCCTCGAACGCGCCGGGTTGCGCGTGGTCGAGCTGCGGGGGCAGCTGCGGGCCCTCTCGCCGCTCGCGACGCTCGAACGGGGCTACGCCATCCCTCGGCTCGACTCGGGAGCGGTGCTGCGCGCCCCCGAGGATGCCGTGCCCGGCGCACACGTCCGCCTCACCCTGGCCGGCGGCGAGGTCTCCACGACCGTCGACGAGGCGTGATGCGCCGGAGAGCGCGCGGGTAGTCTGGGGGCGTGACCGAGATCGCCGACCTCTCCTACGAGCAGGCCCGCGACGAACTCGTCAAGGTCGTGAACGCGCTCGAGCAAGGCGGCGTCTCGCTCGAGGAGTCGCTCGCCCTCTGGGAGCGCGGCGAGGCTCTCGCGCAGCGCTGCGAGGAGTGGCTCGTCGGGGCGAAGGCCCGGCTCGACGCCGCGCGCCAGGCCGCGTCGCCCTCGCCGGGAGACCGCCCGGCATGACGCTGCCCGCCCAGGAGTCCGCGCCGACGATCGAGGAGCGCCGCGCCGCACGCCGCGCCAACCAGACCACGTTCAACCTGGTCATCGCGCTGCTCGCCTCGCTCGGGCTCGTCGCCCTGATCGTCGCCGTCGTCGTGCGACCCGACATGGAGCCACGGACGGTCGACTACCGCGCGGCGGGGGCGGATGCCCAGGCCTCGGTGACGGAGACGCTCGCCGTGCCCGACCTGCCGGATGACTGGAGCGCGAACCGCGCCCAGCTCGTGCCGGACCCGGCCGACGGCGTCACGCGGTGGGAGATCGGATTCCTCACCCCCGGCGACGCCTACATCGGGTTCGTGCAGGGTCTCGACGCGAACGCCACATGGCTCTCCGGCGAGACCGCGAACGAACGACCCGTCGGCACGGTCGACATCGCGGGGCTCACGTGGGACATCGTCGACCGCCGGGATGCCGACGACCCCGGCAATCTGGAGTACGCGCTCACGACCGTCGTCGGCGCGTCGACGCTGGTGCTCGGCGGCACGGCGTCCGACGCGGAGTTCGAGATCCTCGCCGCCGCCGTCGCGGAGGCCCTCACATGACCGACACCCGTCCGACCCCTGCCGACGTCTGGGCCGAGCTGGCGCGCGGCAACGAGCGCTTCGTCGCGGGCGACCCCCGGCATCCGCACCAGGATGCCGAGCGTCGCACCGAGCTCGCCGGCGGCCAGGCTCCCGACGTCGCCCTCTTCGGATGCTCCGACTCGCGCCTCGCGGCCGAGATCATCTTCGACCTCGGCCTCGGCGACCTCTTCGTCGTGCGCAACGCCGGGCAGGTGATCTCCGACTCCGTGATCGCGTCGCTGGAGTACGCGGTCGCGGTGCTCGGCGCGCCGCTCATCGTGGTCCTCGCCCACGACGCGTGCGGCGCGGTGCAAGCGGCGATCGACCTCGACTCCCCCGACGCCGCCCCGCTGCCCCCGCACATCGCCGGGCACATCGCGGGCATCCGCCCCGCCGTGCGCGCCGCCGCGTCGCCCGACCCGGAGACGGTCGGGCTGAAGCATCTCGGGCGCACCGTGCAGGCGCTCGTCGAACGCAGCGAGCTCATCTCCGACGCCGTCGCCGCGGGTACGCTGGCTGTCGTCGGCGCGAACTACCG
>CAMLMQ010000251.1 GCA_946481135.1 uncultured Microbacteriaceae bacterium | reverse complement strand
CAGGACATCATCAAGCAGATCCTCCCGATCGTCGCCCCGATCGTGCTCGCCTGGATCGCCGAGCAGTTCCTCGGCGGCAAGAAGGAGGAGGCGACGGAGAGCTCGTCGTCGTCGGGTGGCGGCATCGGCGACCTGCTCGGCGGCCTCCTCGGCGGCGGTTCGTCGTCGTCGTCGGGCGGCGCGGGCGACCTCCTCGGCGGGCTGCTCGGCGGCCTCCTCGGCGGCGGCAAGAAGTAGACGCCCTCCGGCGACCCTGGTGGTCGAGTAGCCCGCGCAGCGGGCGTGTCGAGACCCCCCGCGTCGGATCTCGACACGCGCCGGGGGCGCTACTCGATCACCGGGAAGCCGTCACTCGCGGAGGGTGGCTCCGTGGCGGGTGGCCGCGAGGGCGACGCCGGCGAGCTTCGCCTCCGTCGCCTCGGCCGCCGTCAGGGTGCGGTCGGCGGCGCGGAAGCGCAGGGCGAAGGTGAGCGACTTCGTGCCCTCCTCGACGCCCGGCCCCCGGTAGTCGTCGACGAGGCGCGCCTCCTCGAGCAGGTCGCCCGCCCCCTCGACCACGGCATCCCTCACGGCGGCGGCGGGCACATCGGCCGCGACGACGAGCGAGAGGTCCTGGGTCGCGGCGGGCAGCGTGCGAATCGGGCGTGCGGCGATCTGCGCGGCCCCGACCTCGAACAGCGCGTCGAGGTCGAGCTCGGCGACCGCGACGATGCCCGGCAGGTCGTGATCGCGCGCGAACGACGGCCGCAGCTCCCCCGCGACGCCCACCACGCGGTCGCCCACGACGAGCGAGGCGGTGCGCCCCGGGTGCAGCACGGGATGCGTACCGGCAACCGGACGGATGTCGGCTGCGAGCGCGAGACCCACGGCGGCGACCGCGTCGAGCACGTCGGCGATCCCCGCGGGAACGGCGGCGAGACCCGGCTGCTTCGGCACGGCGTCGCCGAGCACGAGCACGCCCACGCGCTGCGGCTGCGGCGGCAGGCCGCTCGTCAGGGCGTCGAGCACGTCGGGCGCGAGCTCGACGCCGCCCGGCGGGATCTCGTCGGTGCCGTAGGTCGCGCCCGGCTCGGGACGGAAGACCGTGCCGATCTCGAACAGCGCGAGATCGGTGAGGCCGCGGCCGACGTTGCGGCGCGCCGTCTCGACGAGTCCGGGCAGCAGCGACCGCCGCAGGAGCGGCTCGCGCGGGTCGAGCGCGTTCGCGAGGGCGAGGGCGGGCGCGCCGGGCTCGAACGCCTCGACCGTCTCGGCCGACTGGAAGGGGTACGCGAGCACCTCGGTGAGCCCCGCCGCGGCGAGAGTCTGCGCGAGGCGTCGGCGCGCGGTCTGCTCGCGCGACCAGCCGTGACCCGACGGCGCGGTGGGCAGCACCGACGGGATGCGGTCGTAGCCCGTGATGCGGGCGACCTCCTCGACGAGCGAGGCGGCATCCACGAGGTCGGGGCGCCAGGTCGGCGGGGTGACGTTCCAGCCGTCCTCGCCCTGCTCGAGCGTCGCGCCGATCAGCTCGAGCGCGCCGCGCACCTCGTCGTCGGTGTAGGCGACGCCGATGAGCTTCTCGGCCGCGATTCGGTGCAGCGCGATCGGCGCGCGGTCGACCGGAGACGACAGCACGGCGCCGAGCGGGTCGATCGTGCCCCCGGCAAGCTGCACGAGCAGGTCGGCGACCCGCTGGGCGGCGACGGGTCCGAGCGTCGGGTCGACGCCGCGCTCGAAGCGCTTCGACGCCTCGCTCCACAGCTTGTGGCGGCGCGCGGTTCGGGCGATCGTGACCGGGTCGAAGTGCGCGGCCTCGATGAGGATGTCGGTCGTCGCGTCCGAGACCTCGGTCGACGCGCCGCCCATGACACCGGCGAGACCGATCGGCCCCGAGTCGTCGGTGATGAGCAGATCCTCGGGGTCGAGGGTGCGCACCTGGTCGTCGAGGGTCGTCAGGGTCTCCCCCGGCGCGGCCCGCCGCACGACGAGGCCGCCCGCCACCGTCGCGAGGTCGTAGGTGTGGATCGGCTGCCCGAGCTCGAGCATCACGTAGTTGCTGATGTCGACCGGCAGGGAGATCGAGCGGATGCCGGCGAGCTTGAGGCGCGCCACCATCCCCGACGGCGTGGGGCGCGTGGCGTCGACGCCGCGCACGACGCGCGCCGCGAACGCGTCGCAGCCGACCCGGTCGCGGATCGGCGCGGCGTCGTCGACGCGCACCGGGTACCCCGCGGCGTCGCCCACCGTCACGGCGAGCGCCGGATCGGTGAACCGGGCGCCGGTCGAGTGCGAATACTCACGGGCGATGCCACGCACCGAGAGCGCGTAGCCGCGGTCGGGCGTGACGTTGATCTCGACGGCCGCGTCGTCGAGGCCGAGGAGCGCGATCGCATCCTCCCCCGGCTCGGCGGTGAGGCCCCGCTCGTGGAGGCGCAGAATGCCCGAGTGCTCGTCGCCGAGCCCGAGCTCGCGCTCGGAGGCGATCATGCCGTCGGACACGTGCCCGTAGGTCTTCCGCGCCGAGATCGGGAACGGCCCCGGCAGCACGGCGCCCGGGAGCGAGACGGGCACGAGGTCGCCGACCTCGAAGTTGTGGGCGCCGCACACGATGCCGCGCGGGCTCTCCTCGCCGACATCCACCTGCACCCAGCGGATCGTCTTGCCGTTGCTCTGCGGCTCGTCGACGAACTCCAGGATGCGGCCCACGACGACGGGACCCTGCACGCCGAAGCCGTGCGTGTCCTCCTCCTCGAAGCCCACCTTCACGAGCGCCGCGTGGAGGTGCTCGAGGGTCACATCCTCGGGCAGGTCGACGTAAGTGCCGAGCCAGCTGATCGGAACCCGCACGTCAGACCACCATTCCGAACTGCTGTGAGAAACGCACGTCGCCCTCGACCATGTCGCGCATGTCGTTCATGTCGTTGCGGAACTGCAGGGTGCGCTCGATGCCCATCCCGAAGGCGAAGCCCTGGAACTCGTCGGGATCGACCCCCGCACTCCGCAGCACGTTGGGGTTCACCATCCCGCAGCCGCCCCACTCCACCCAGCGCGCGCCGCCCTTGGCGTTCGGCTGCCAGACGTCCATCTCGGCGCTCGGCTCGGTGAACGGGAAGTAGTTCGGGCGCAGCCGGATCTGCGCGCCCTCGCCGAACATCGCGCGCGCGAGGTGCTCGAGGGTGCCGCGCAGGTGCGCCATCGTGAGGCCGCGATCGATCGCGATGCCCTCGATCTGGTGGAACACCGGGGTGTGGGTGGCGTCCAGCTCGTCCTTGCGGAACACCTTGCCGGGCGCGACGACGTAGAGCGGCAGCGGGCGGTCGAGCAGCGAGCGGATCTGCACGTTCGACGTCTGGCTGCGCAGCACGAGGTTGCGGTCGGCAGGCTCGACGTAGAACGTGTCCTGCTCGCCCCGCGCGGGGTGGTCGGGGTCGATGTTGAGCGCGTCGAAGTTGAACCACGCGTGCTCGAGCTCGGGGCCGTCG
>CAMLMQ010000250.1 GCA_946481135.1 uncultured Microbacteriaceae bacterium | reverse complement strand
AAGAAGGCCGCCGAGGCGCTGCAGTGGGTCGTGAAGGAGATGGACATGCGGTACGACGACCTCGCGTCGTTCGGCTTCCGCCACATCGACGACTTCAACCGCGCGGTGCTCGCGAACGAGATCCAGCTGCCCGAGAACTCGCAGCGGCAACTGCAGCCCTACCCGTACCTGCTCGTCGTCGTCGACGAGCTCGCCGACCTCATGATGGTCGCGCCCCGGGATGTCGAGGACTCGATCGTGCGCATCACCCAGCTCGCGCGCGCATCCGGCATCCATCTCGTGCTCGCCACCCAGCGCCCGTCGGTGGATGTCGTCACGGGCCTCATCAAGGCGAACGTGCCCTCGCGGCTCGCGTTCGCCGTGTCGTCGATGACCGACAGCCGCGTCATCCTCGATCAGCCGGGCGCCGACAAGCTCATCGGCCAGGGTGACGGCCTGTTCCTGCCGATGGGCGCGTCGAAGCCGATCCGGGTGCAGGGCGCGTGGGTGACCGAGGACGAGATCGCGGCCGTCGTCTCGCACGTCACCGCGCAGGCCCGTCCCGAGTACCGCGAGGACGTCGAGGCGGTCGTCGAGAAGCGCGAGATCGACGCCGACATCGGCGACGACCTCGAGCTGCTCGTGCAGGCCGCCGAGCTCATCGTGTCGACGCAGTTCGGCTCGACCTCGATGCTGCAGCGCAAGCTGCGGGTCGGCTTCGCGAAGGCCGGCCGCCTCATGGACCTGCTCGAGTCGCGCGAGATCGTCGGACCCTCCGAGGGCTCGAAGGCGCGTGACGTGCTCGTCACGGCGGAGCAGCTGCCCGAGGTGCTCGCCCGCCTGCGCGGCGCTCCCGCCCCGGCGTCCGGGGCGGCGGGCTCCGAGTATTCTGAGATCGACGGCGCCTCGGACGAGGACGCCTGGAGTCTGACCGGGCGGGAGTAGCGCGTGACACAGCCGACCGCTCCACGGGTCAACCCGATGCGCGGCCGGGTGGTGCGACGCGGCGACGGGGTCGCGAGCGCCGGCAACGTCGCCAACATCGTCACCGTCGCGCGCATCCTGCTCGCTCCCGCCTTCGTCGTGCTGCTGCTGCTCGACGGCGGCTCCGACGGCGTCCTGCGCTACGTCGCGGGGGGCCTGTTCATCCTCGCCTCGGCGACCGACGGCATCGACGGCTATCTCGCGCGCCGCCGCAACCTCGTCACCGACGCGGGCAAGCTGCTCGACCCGATCGCCGACAAGGTGCTCACGGGGGGCGCCCTCGTCTCGCTCTCGATCCTCGGCGAGCTGCCGTGGTGGGTGACGATCGTCATCCTCGTGCGGGAGGTGGGCATCACCGTGCTGCGCCTCGTCGCCCTGCGCGACCACGTCATCGCGGCCTCGCTGCTCGGCAAGATCAAGACCTGGGTGCAGATCATCGCGATCTCGTTCGCGATCGTGCCCCTGTGGGCGTTCCTCGGCGAGTGGGTGCACGTGCTCAACACCGTGCTCATGACGCTCGCGGTCGCCATCACGATCGTGAGCGGCGTCGAGTACCTGTGGCAGGCCTGGAAGGGCCGGCCCTCCGCGCGGCCCGCGCCGGGAGTCGAGTAGCGCTCGATGGACGACCGCGCCGCCGAGGTCGTCGCCGCGCTCGCCCGGCACGGGATGACGATCGCCGTCGCCGAGTCGCTCACGGGCGGGCTCGTGGTGGCGGAACTCGTCGCCGTGCCCGGCGCCTCCGCCGTCGTGCGCGGGGGAGTGGTGGCGTATGCGACCGACCTCAAGGCGAGCCAGCTCGGGGTCGACGCGGCGCTCCTCGCCGACGTCGGAGCCATCGATCCGCGGGTGGCGGAGCAGATGGCCGAGGGGGTTCGGCAGAGGCTGGGCGCCGATGTCGGCATCGCGACGACGGGTGTCGCGGGCCCCGACCCGCAGGACGGCCATGCGCCGGGGGAGGTGTGGCTCGGCTTCGCGACGCCCGGGGGCACCCGCGCCGAGCGGCTCGACCTGCCCGGCGACCGCGCTGCGGTGCGACGCGGCGCGGTCGAGGCGCTGCTCGGGATGCTCGCCGTCGCCCTCGGGGAATAGCGGCCGTTTCGATCTCGTTACAGATCGTGTCGTCTCAGGGTTCCCCGAGGTGACGGCAATTAGAGTGACCGCAACGTCGGGTAGTGTTGCCACCCCGACCGGAGGCCGTGAGGTCTCCGAACACCCCGTAAGGAGAAGGAGGACACCATGGTTCTGGTCCGTCAGGAGATCGGCGATGTCCTCCGCGATTTCCGCCTCCAGAAGGCGATGACCCTCCGTCAGGTCGCGTCGCGCGCGTCCGTCGCGCTCGGCTACCTCAGCGAGGTCGAGCGTGGCCAGAAAGAGGCCTCGAGCGAGATCCTCGCGTCGGTCGCCGATGCGCTCGACACTCCGATCTCCGTGATCATGCGCGAGGTCGGCGATCGACTCGCCGTCATCGAGGGCGTCTCGTTCGACGCTCCGTCGTACGACCGCGTGCCCGACACGCTCCCCGACGACCTCGTCGCGGAGTTCGACTCCGGGCTCGCCGTCCGCTGAAGCTCTCGGAGTTCACCCGGGCCGTCACCGACGAGTTCGGCGCCTTCGGTCGCGTGCTCCTGCGCGACACGGTGATCGTCGAGCTCGGCAACCGCACGCCCGAGGAGGCCCTCGCCGCCGGCGTGCCGCCGCGCGACGTGTGGCTCGCGATGTGTCGCGTGCAGAACGTCCCGGCGGAGCGTCGGCACGGCGCCGGGCGCCCCACCCCGCCCCGCGGCTGAGTCGCCGACGCTCCTCGACCGCCGTGTCGTCCCACACCGGCGACACGCCGCGCGCGCCTCTCGAACAGAGGTTCGAATCGGGAGTATTGTCCTCCACAGAGTCGTTCGAAGACGAGTTGTTCCGCATTCCGCCCGTCGGTCCGCACCGATGTCGGACCTCGGGCGTAGCGTCGCACTCGTCGGACACCGACTAGCCCTGCCGTGAGGGCGCTGACCTTGCTTCACCGGTCGGCGAAGGAGCGGCAGCCGATGGGCGCACCGATGAGGGATGCGCTCCGCCGTCAGGCGGGGCGGCCCGCCGAACCGAAGGAGACCGCAATGCCCACCCCCGCAGACCGCGAGAAGGCCCTCGAGACCGCTCTCGCCCAGATCGACCGTCAGTTCGGCAAGGGGTCGGTGATGCGGCTCGGCAGCGACGAGCGTGCTCCCGTCGCCGTCATCCCGACCGGATCCATCGCGCTCGATGTCGCCCTCGGCATCGGAGGCATCCCGCGCGGACGCATCGTCGAGATCTACGGCCCGGAGTCGTCGGGTAAGACCACGCTCACGCTCCACGCGATCGCGAACGCGCAGCGGGGCGGCGGCATCGCGGCGTTCATCGACGCCGAGCACGCGCTCGACCCCGAGTACGCCAAGAAGCTCGGCGTCGACATCGACTCCCTCCTCGTCTCGCAGCCCGACACGGGGGAGCAGGCGCTCGAGATCGCCGACATGCTCGTGCGTT
>CAMLMQ010000249.1 GCA_946481135.1 uncultured Microbacteriaceae bacterium | reverse complement strand
CGGCATCGAGCCCGAGTCGAACCAGACGTCGAGCACATCCGGGATGCGGCGCATCGTCGCCTTCCCCGTCGGGTCGTCGGGGTTGGGACGCGTGAGGTCGTCGATGTAGGGCCGGTGCAGGTCGACCTCGCCCTCGGGGTTCACGGGCAGGCGACCGAAGTCGGCTTCGAGCTCGGCGAGCGAGCCGTACACGTCGACGCGCGGATACGCGGGGTCGTCGGACTTCCACACCGGGATCGGCGAGCCCCAGTAGCGGTTGCGCGAGATCGACCAGTCGCGGGCGTTCGCGACCCACTTGCCGAACTGGCCGTCCTTGACGTTGTCGGGCACCCAGGTGATCTCCTGGTTGAGTACCCCCGCGCGGTCCTTGAGGTCGGTGACGCGCACGAACCACGACGACACCGCCTTGTAGATGAGCGGGTTGCGGCACCGCCAGCAGTGCGGGTACGAGTGCTCGTACGACTTCACCTGGAACAGCCGACCGTCGTCGCGCAGCTTCTTCACGAGAAGCGGGTTCGCTTCGAACACCTGCAGCCCCGCGACCTCCGTCACGGCGGGCAGGAAGCGTCCGGCGTCGTCGACCGAGAGCACGACCGGGATGCCGGCCGCGCCCGTCGTGACCTGGTCGTCCTCGCCGTAGGCGGGGGCCTGGTGCACGATGCCCGTGCCTTCGCCCGTCGCGACGTAGTCGGCGACGAGGATGACGTACGCGTTCGGGCCGTAGTCGTCGCGGAAGTGGTCCCACAGGAGGTCGTACTGCACACCGCCGAGGTCGGCGCCCCGCACCGTCGTGCGCACCTCCGCGCCCTCGCCGAGTTCCTTCGCGTACGCGGAGACGGTGTCGGCGGCGAGCAGGTACTCCGAGGCCCCGTCACCCGATCGCACAACCGCGTACTCGATGTCGGGACCGACGGCGAGCGCGGCGTTCGTCGGGAGCGTCCACGGGGTCGTCGTCCAGGCGAGCGCCTGCACGCCCGTGAGCCCGAGCGCCTCCGCCTTTTCGCCGACGAGCGGGAAGGTGACCGTGACCGACTGGTCCTGCCGCATCTTGTAGACGTCGTCGTCCATCCGCAGCTCGTGGTTGGAGAGCGGAGTCTGGTCGCGCCAGCAGTACGGCAGCACGCGGTACCCCTCGTACGCGAGACCCTTGCGGTAGAGCTCGCTGAACGCCCACACGACGCTCTCCATGAAGGTCACGTCGAGCGTCTTGTAGTCGTTCTCGAAGTCGACCCAGCGGGCCTGGCGGGTGACGTACTCCTCCCACTCCTTCGTGTACGTGAGCACGCTCTTCTTCGCGGCCGCGTTGAACGCCGCGATGCCCATCTGCTCGATCTGGCTCTTGTCGGTGATGCCGAGCTGACGCTCGGCCTCGAGCTCGGCGGGCAGACCGTGGGTGTCCCACCCGAAGCGACGGTGCACCTGCTTGCCGCGCATCGTCTGGTAGCGCGGGAACAGGTCTTTCGCGTAGCCGGTCAGCAGGTGCCCGTAGTGGGGCAGGCCGTTCGCGAACGGCGGGCCGTCGTAGAAGACCCACTCGTCGCATCCTTCGCGGTTCGCCACCGACGCGCGGAAGGTGTCGTCACCCTTCCAGAACGCGAGGATGCCGCGCTCGATCTCCGGGAAGTCGGGGGAGGCGGGGATCTGGGGGTACGGCATGGTCGCTCTTTCGTGAAGGGATGTTCACTCCACGAGGACGACTGCTGCTGGGGTGCAGGGCTGCCGCGGTACCACCTCGCTTGCGCATCCCGCGGATGCGCCGCTCTAGCCAGGCTGTGACGGGCCCGCCCGCCCGGTTCTACTGGGGATGGAGGTCGCGACACGCGCTGCGCGCTACTCGACCACCGGATCCTGTTCTTCCGGAGACTCCCCGGTGATGGCCGGATCGACGTCGTTGGCTCCCAGTGTAGCGAGCGCGTGGGCGACGGTCTCGACGAGCGGTCCGCGCGCGATGCCGCCGCGCGCCCAGGTCAGCCACGCGACGACGACCGCCGAGGCGAGGGATGCCGCGGTCACCCGGGCGTCGAGGTCGCCGTCGGTGCGCAGCAGCCGCTCGAGCCGCAGAACCCGCGCCATCGCGGAGGCGACGAGCTCGTCGCGCACGCCGAGCACGTCGGCCTGCGTGACCGCGAGCGGCACCCGGTCGGCGCCGACGCGGCGGGCGGTGGCGAGGAGCGCGGGGATGGGCGCGGTGCCGCGGCCGCGCTCTCCCTCGAGGTCGTCGAGCACGGCGTCGACGTCGAGCCAGAGCAGGTCGGACTTCGCGGCGACGTACGAGAACACGGTCGCGCGCCCGACACCGGCGCGTCGTGCGATGTCGTCGATCGAGGTGCGGGCGTAGCCCTGTTCGAGGAACAGTTCGAGCGCGGCCTCCTCGATCATGCGGCGCGACGACGCGCGCGGACGTCCCGGTCCTGCAGCCATGCGCACCCTCCCCTATGCTGTCGTCGCCACGCCAATATCCATACTCAGTCTGATAATAGAGAGAGCCCGTGACCACCACAGCCCCCGCCGCGCCGTCGAGCGCCGCCGCCCCCCGCCCCGACCGCCGCGTCGCCTGGGCTGCCCTCGTCGGCACCTCCCTGGAGTCCTACGACTTCTACCTGTTCGCCTACTTCTCGGCGTTCTTCGTCGGGCCGCTCTTCTTCGAACCGCTCGGCGTCGTCGGCGGAACCCTCGCCGCGTTCCTCGGCATCGCCGTCGGGTTCGTCGTGCGGCCCCTCGGCGCGATCATCTTCGGCCACCTCGGCGACCGCATCGGCCGCCGCACGACGCTGCTCTGGACGATCGCGATCATGGGTGTCGCGACGGGCCTCATCGGCCTGCTTCCGCCGTACGCGGTCGCCGGCTGGGTCGGCGCGATCCTGCTCGTCGTGCTGCGCCTCGTGCAGGGGCTCTCGCTCGGCGGCGAGTGGGGCGGCGCGGTGCTGCTCGCGACCGAGCACGCCACGCCGAAGCGCCACGCCTTCGCGGCCGCCTTCCCGCAGCTCGGCTCGCCGATCGGCTCGATCCTCGCCGCCGTCATGTTCCTCGTGATGACCGCCGTCGTGAGCCCCGAGGCGATGGTCGAGTGGGGCTGGCGCATCCCGTTCCTCACCGCCATCCCGCTGCTGCTCGTCTCGCTCTACCTGCGTTGGTCGATCGACGAGACCCCGGTCTTCAAGGCCGCGACGGCCGCCGCGGCCCGCCCGCGCATCCCGCTCGCCCAGGTGTTCTCGAAGGCCCCGATCGCGCTCGTCATCGCGGTCGCCGGCGCGCTGCTCGGCATCGGGTCGTACTCGCTCATGAACACCTACACCGTCAACTACGGCGTGAGCGTGCTCGGGTTCTCGTACCAGGACCTGCTCGTCGCGACCACGATCGGCGGCCTGCTGCAGCTCGTCACCATCCCGCTGTTCGGCTGGTGGGCGACGCGCATCGGATCGGCCCGCCTCGTCGCGATCGGCGCCGTCGGCACCCTGCTCATCGCGTTCCCGATGTACTTCCTGCTGCAGTTCGCGACGTTCCCGATCCTCGTCG
>CAMLMQ010000248.1 GCA_946481135.1 uncultured Microbacteriaceae bacterium | reverse complement strand
CACGAGGATCCGCAGGGCGGGGTCGCGCTCGAGCAGGTACCACGCCGTCCAGAGGCCGGTGAGACCCCCGCCGACGATCGCGACGTCGGCGTCGGTGTCGCCGTCGAGCCCGTCCCGCGGGGTCAGGTCGCCGGCGGTCGCGTGCCAGAGGCTCAGTCCCGCGTAGCGGGTCAGAGTCGCGTCCACGCCTCGCTCAGCACGCCGCGCAGGATGCCGGTGATCTCGTCGAACTCCGGTTCGCCGATCGTGAGCGGGGGCGCGAGCTGCACGACGGGGTCGCCGCGGTCGTCGGCGCGGCAGTACAGACCCGCTTCGTAGAGCGCCTTCGAGAGGAACCCGCGCAGGAGCCGCTCCGACTCGTCGTCGTCGAACGTCGTCTTGGTCGCCTTGTCCTTCACGAGTTCGATGCCGAAGAAGTACCCGTCGCCGCGCACATCCCCGACGATCGGCAGGTCCTTGAGCGTCTCGAGCCGCGAGCGGAACACGGGGGAGAGCTCGCGCACGCGTTCGTTGAGGCCCTCCTCCTCGAAGATCGCGAGGTTCTCGAGCGCGACCGCCGACGAGACGGGGTGCCCCCCGAAGGTGTAGCCGTGGTAGAACGCCGTCTGGCCGTGGCGGAAGGGCTCGTAGATGCGGTCGGAGACGATCGTCGCCCCGATCGGCGAGTAGCCCGAGGTCATCCCCTTGGCGCACGTGATCATGTCGGGCACGTAGCCGTAGGCGTCGCACGCGAACATGTGACCGATGCGACCGAACGCGCAGATCACCTCGTCCGAGACCAGCAGCACGTCGTACCGGTCGCAGATCTCGCGCACGCGCTCGAAGTAGCCCTTCGGCGGCGGGAAGCATCCGCCCGAGTTCTGCACGGGCTCGAGGAACACCGCGGCGACCGTGTCGGCGCCCTCCATGAGGATCATCTCCTCGATGCGGTTGGCGGCCCAGAGGCCGAACTCGACCTCGGCCTGCTCCTCCGACGCGCCGGGCGAGGCGACGAAGCCCATCTCCTCGGCGCGGTAGCGGTTCGTGTTCGGCACGCGGAAGCCGCCCGGCGTGACGGGCTCGAACATCGCCTTCATCGCCGGGATGCCGGTGATCGCGAGCGCGCCCTGCGGGGTGCCGTGGTAGGCGACGAAGCGCGAGATGACCTTCGTCTTCGTCGGCTGCCCCTGCAGCTTCCAGTAGTACTTCGCGAGCTTGAAGGCCGTCTCGACGGCCTCGCCCCCGCCGGTCGAGAAGAAGACCCGGTTGAGGTCGCCCGGCGCGTAGTCGGCGAGGCGGTCGGCGAGCTCGATCGCGTTCGGATGCGCGTACGACCAGATCGGGAAGAACGCGAGCTCCTCGGCCTGGGTCCGCGCCGCCTCCGCGAGCCGCGCGCGACCGTGTCCGGCCTGCACGACGAAGAGTCCGGACAGTCCGTCGATGTACTTCTTGCCGGCGGAGTCCCAGATGTGGTGTCCCTCGCCCTTGACGATCACGGGCACGCCGTGCTCCTCCAACACCGACTGGCGGGAGAAGTGCATCCAGAGGTGGTCCTTGGCCTTCTGCTGAAGGTCGTCGTGGGCGGCGGTGTCGAACGGCGTGGTCATCGGGTTCCCCAGTTGTAGAACTGCTTGTGCAGTTTGAGATAGACGAAGGTCTCGGTCGAGAGCACGCCGTCGATGCGCCGGATGCGCTGGTTGAGCAGTTCGATGAGGTCCTCGTCGCTCTCGCAGACGACCTCGGCGAGGATGTCGAAGCTGCCGGCGGTGAGCACGACGTAGTCGATCGCGGGGATGCGGCCGAGCTCTTCCGCGACGCTCACGGTGTCGCCGGTCACCTTGAGTCCGATCATCGCCTGCCGGTAGAACCCGAGCTGCATCGGGTCGGTGACGGCGACGACCTGCATGACCCCGGCATCCGTCAGCTTCTGCACGCGCTGACGCACGGCCGCCTCGGACAGGCCGACCGCTTTGCCGATCTCGGCGTACGACCGGCGACCGTCCTCTTGGAGCTGCTCGATGATGCCCTTCGAGACCTCGTCGAGCGCCATAGCTTTCGAGCGCGCCATGCACCGATCATGTCAGCCTGGCGAAGCCCATTCAAGGGAATCCGCAATCTGAGAGCGGTCTGAGTGACGAAATCAGCAGTTTCGTCGGGATGCGACGCCAAGTAGGGTGGGGCGCATGGCCGACCGCACGCTCAAGAACTTCATCAACGGCGAGTACGTCGAGGCGACGGGCGACTCCTCGTTCGCCGTCATCGATCCCGCGACCGAGCAGTCCTACGCGACGTCGCCGGTCTCGGGGGCCGCCGACGTCGACGCCGCCTACGCCGCCGCGGCCGCCGCCTTCGAGGAGTGGGGCGAGACGACCCCCGCCGAGCGCCAGCTCGCCCTCTTCCGCATCGCCGACGAGATGGAGAAGCGCGCCGAGGAGTTCGCCGACCTCGAATCCCAGGACACCGGCAAGCCGCGTGCGAGCCTCGTCGACGACGAGATCTCGCTCTCGGTCGACCAGCTGCGCTTCTTCGCCGGGGCCGCCCGCAACCTCGAGGGGCGCGCCACCGCGGAGTACATGAAGGACCACACGTCGTCGATCCGCCGCGAGCCGATCGGCGTCATCGGCCAGGTCACCCCGTGGAACTACCCGCTCAACATGGCCGTGTGGAAGATCGCCCCGGCGATCGCGGCGGGCAACACGACCGTGCTCAAGCCGAGCGACACGACGCCGCAGTCGACGCTGCTGCTCGCCGAGGTCGCCGCCGAGTTCCTGCCGAAGGGCGTGCTCAACGTCATCACCGGCGACCGCACGACGGGCGGCCTCATGATCGACCACAAGACGCCGCAGATGGTGTCGATCACGGGCTCGGTGCGGGCGGGCATGGAGGTCGCGAAGGCGGCGTCCGCCGACCTCAAGCGCGTGCACCTCGAACTCGGCGGCAAGGCGCCCGTCATCGTGTTCCCCGACGCCGACATGGCCAAAGCCGCGGAGGGCATCGCGATCGCGGGCTACTTCAACGCCGGGCAGGACTGCACGGCGGCGACCCGCGTGCTCGTGCATCGCGACGCGCACGACGACTTCGTCGCGGCGCTCGCGGCCTACGTCGCCGACAACGTCACGACCGGAGACCCGAAGGATGCCGACACCTTCTTCGGTCCCGTCAACAACGCCTCCCAGTTGGAGCGGGTGCTCGGGATGCTGAACGGCCTCCCCTCGCACGCGAACGTCGTCACGGGCGGCGCCCGGAAGGACGGCGCGGGCTACTTCATCGAGCCGACGATCGTCGACGCCCTGAAGCAGGACGACGACGCGATCCAGACCGAGATCTTCGGCCCCGTCATCACGGTGCAGAGCTTCTCCGACGAAGCCGAGGCGCTCACGTGGGCCAACGGGGTGCAGTACGGCCTGTCGTCGAGCGTGTGGACCGCCGACCACGGTCGCGCGATGCGGTTCGCGAAGCACCTCGACTTCGGCTGCGTGTGGATCAACACGCACATCCCGCTCGTCGCCGAGATGCCGCACGGCGGGTTCAAGCACTCCGGCTACG
>CAMLMQ010000247.1 GCA_946481135.1 uncultured Microbacteriaceae bacterium | reverse complement strand
ACAAGGCCGGCTACCTGCGGCTCGACTTCTCGTGGAACCAGGCCCTCAGCCCGGCGACGCGGAGCGAGATCGAGGAGATCGCCAACAACGCGGTGCGCGACAACCTCGTCACGACGACCCGCATCCTCTCCCTCGACGAGGCCAAGGCGGCCGGCGCGATGGCGCTCTTCGGGGAGAAGTACGGCGACACCGTGCGGATGGTCGACATCGGCGACGGCGGCTGGTCGCGCGAGCTGTGTGCGGGCATCCACGTGCGCTCCTCGGCCGAGGTGGGCCTCGTGAACCTCGTGAGCGAGTCGAGCGTCGGGTCGACGAACCGCCGCGTCGAGGCGCTCGTCGGGCTCGACGCCTTCAAGGACCTCGCCGCCGAGCGGGCGATCGTCGGCCAGTTGACGTCGACCCTCAAGACCCCGCGCGAGCAGCTGCCCGAGCGCATCCAGTCGCTCGTCGAGCAGTTGAAGGCCGCCGAGAAGAAGATCGCCGCATTCGAGGCGCAGAAGCTCTCCGGCCGGGTGCCGGCGCTCGTCGAGAACGCGACACGGGTCGGCGCCTACCGCGTCGTCGCCGAAGACCTCGGCGTGCTCGGGTCGGCCGACGAGCTGCGGTCGCTCGCGAACACCGTGCGGGAGCGGCTCGGTGCCGACGCGGCCGTCGTCGCCCTCGCGGCGCGCGTGAACGACAAGCCCGCCGTGATCGTCGCCACGAACCCCGCTGCCCGGGATGCCGGGGCGAAGGCCGGCGTGCTCGCCAAGCAGGCGGCGGCGACCCTCGGCGGCGGCGGGGGCGGCAAGGACGACCTCGCGCAGGGCGGCGGCACCGACGTCGCGGCGATCGGCGCGGCCCTCCAGGGCGTCGTCGACGCGCTGCGCGGCTGACATGCGACCCGGAACGCGCCTCGGCGTCGACGTCGGGCGCGCCCGGGTCGGCGTCGCGACGTGCGACCGGGAGGGTCTGCTCGCGACGCCCGTCGCGACACTCGCCCGCGCCGACGCCGACGAGCGCGCCTTCCGACTCCTCGTCGCGGAGTACGCGCCGATCGAGATCGTCGTCGGGCTCCCGCTGTCGCTCGGCGGCGGAGACACGCCGTCGACGACGGATGCCCGCGACCTCGCGACGTCGCTCGCGGGGTGGGTCGACATCCCGGTGCGCCTCGTCGACGAACGCCTCTCGACGGTGTCGGCGCAGCGCGCCCTGCACGCCGCCGGACGACGCACCAAGGGCTCGCGTCCCGTGATCGACCAAGTGGCCGCTGTTATCATCCTGCAGAACGCCCTCGACGTGGAGCGCTCGGCGGGACGGCCGCCCGGCGCGACGGTCGATCCCCCCGGAGACCTGTGACGAACTCGAACGAACCGAGCTGGGACGACATCTTCCGGCCGGCCGGTGACCCTCCGGCCGAGACTCCTCCCTCGCGTCCGACCGAACCCGCGACCGGTCTGCCCGGTGTGCGCGCGACCGACCCGTTCGCCGTCGCGGCGGCGGAGGCGCGGGCGCAGCAGGGGTCGAGCGCCGAAGGCGACGGGCTGACCCGACGCCAGGTGCGCGAGCTCGAGGAGCAGGCCGCCCGACGACCCCGGTCCTCGCGGGACCGCGGCGAACGCGTGCCGAAGAAGCGCAACGGGGGGCTCATCGCGCTCGTCGTCGTGCTCGTCGCGCTGCTCGCGATCGGCGGCGGCGGCTTCGCGGCGGCGTGGATCCTGTTCGAGGATCGCGTGCGCGAGGTGCTCGGCTGGGAGCTCCCGACCGACTACGAGGGCGACGGCAACGGCGTCGAGGTCGACGTGACGATCACGTCGGGCCAGATCGGATCGGATATCGCCCAGACCCTCTACGACTCGGGCGTCACGATGACCTTCGACGCCTTCTACGACCTGCTGCTGAGCCTCGACGAGCAGCCGAACTTCATCCCGGGCACGTACGCGCTCGAGCAGGAGATGAGCGCGCAGTCGGCCCTCGACGCGCTGCTCGACGAGAGCAACCGCAAGGTCAACTCGGCCGTCATCCGTGAAGGGCTCACCCTCGGGTCGTACGTCGAACTCCTGTCGGCGGGCACCGGCATCCCGGAGGCCGACTTCGAGACCGCGATCGCCGACTACACCTCGTACGGCCTCCCCGAGGACGCGGTCAGCCTCGAGGGCTACCTCTTCCCCGCGACCTACCAGTTCGACCCGGGTCTCACGGCGCGCGACATCGTGCAGCAGCTCGTCACCCGCACCTTCCAGTCGCTCGACGCCGCCGGGGTCGCGCCCGAAGATCGCAACCGGGTGCTCACGATCGCGTCGATCATCCAGCGGGAGGCGCGGATCGCCGACGACTTCTACAAGGTGTCGCGCGTCATCCAGAACCGCCTCGCGATCCCGATGGTGTTGGAGATGGACTCGACGGCGCAGTACGGCACCGACGCGCAGGACTCCGCCTTCAGTACCGCCGAGCAGCTCGAGGCGGTCAACGGGTACAACACGTACACGCGGGAGGGCCTGCCGATCGGTCCGATCGCCGGAGTCGGCGACCTCGCGATCGACGCCGCGCTCAACCCGGTCGACGGCCCGTGGATCTTCTTCGTGACCGTGAACCTCGAAACCGGCGAGACGCTGTTCTCGGAGACGATCGAACAGCACGACCGCGGCGTCGAGCAGCTGCGCGCCTGGTGCCGCGAGACCGACCACCCCGCGTGCTGAACGACGAGCGCCGTCTCGCGGTGCTGGGGTCGCCGATCGCGCACTCCCGGTCACCCGAGTTGCATGCGGCCGCGTACGGGGTGCTCGGCCTGCCGTGGCTCTACGAGCGCGTCGAGGTGCCGTCGGGCGCGCTGCCGGGCTTCGTCGCCGGGCTCACCCCCGAGTGGCGCGGACTCTCTCTCACGATGCCGCTCAAGCACGAGGTGCTGCCGCTGCTCGCCGACCGCAGCGAGACGGTCGAGATCTCGGGGGCGGCGAACACGGTGCTGCTCGACGCCGACGGACCCCACGGGTTCAACACCGACGTCGCCGGCATCGTCGGCGCGCTGGCCGACCACGGCGTGACGGATGCCGACACCGTGCACGTGATCGGCACGGGCAACACGGCCGCATCGGCCCTCCTCGCCGCGGCGCGGCTCGGGGCGTCCCGCGTGCTCGTCTCGGGCCGCCGCCTCGACGGACTGGCCGAGCTCGAGCGACTCGGCGACCGGCTCGGGGTGCACACCGAGTGGCGGCTGTACGGCTCCGAGGTGCCCGTGCGTGCCGACCTCGTCGTGAACACGCTCCCGGGCGACGTCGACCCGGGCGACGTGCCCGAAGCCGACCTCGGCGGGGTGCTCATGGAGGTGCCCTACGACCCGTGGCCCACGCCGCGGGCGTCGCGGTGGGCCGCCCGGGAGGCGCTCGTCGTGAGCGGGCTGGAGATGCTGCTGCACCAGGCGATCGAGCAGGTGCGCATCTTCGTCACGGGCGTCGAAGGCGGGGCGATCGACGACGAGGAGGCCGTGGTCACGGCGATGCGTCGCGCCGTGGGACTGGACCGCGGCGACACGCGCGCCTGAATGAACTCGCGCGCCTGAAAGAATGGGAAGCATGCTGCGTTGGTTGACCGCCGGAGAGTCGCACGGCCCCGAGCTCGTCGCGATCCTCGAGGGAATGCCCGCGGGCGTGTCCATCTCGAAG
>CAMLMQ010000246.1 GCA_946481135.1 uncultured Microbacteriaceae bacterium | reverse complement strand
CGTCGCGACCGATGAAGTCGTGGTCGAACTTCACGAACGAGCCGTAGCCGAGCTCCCACGGGGTCGTGTAGTAGTCCTCGATGTTCGGGCTGTAGAACGAGCCGGCGAGGGCGTTCATCGACTCGTACTGGTCGACGCCGGTCCACTCGCGGAAGCCCCGCTCCTCCTCGGAGGAGTACACGGCGGGCAGCGGCGACGGGATCCAGCCCGACTCCAGCGTGTTCGACGAGTAGGCGCGCGAGCCGACCGGCTCGAGGCCGAACTCGACGCCCGCCTCGAGGATCGTGGTGCGGATCTTCTCGGCGTCCGCGTAGGGGCCGTAGATCTCCAGGCCCGGGGCGCCGGCCATGCCGTGACGCAAGGTGCGCACCTGGACGCCGCCGACGTTCATGTAGCCCATGTGGAAGAACTTCACCTTGTCGACGGGGCCGCCGTTGACCTTCTCGATGATGTCCCACGCGGCGGGGCCCTGGATCTGCAGGCGCCAGAGCTTGCGGCTCACCGCCTGGCCGTAGGGGCGCGAGTTCGACCGGCGGTCGACCTCGATCTCGACGTCGTACCCGCCCTTCTCGGCGTGGTAGAGCAGCCAGTTGGACACGGGCGCGCGGCCGACGTACGTGAACTCGTCGTCGGCCTCGCGGAAGAGGATGCCGTCGCCGATGACGCCGCCGTTCGACGCGACGGGCACGAGCTGCTTGGCGAAGTTGACCGGGAAGTTCTCCGGCGAGTTGATCATGGTGTCGCTCAGCAGCTTGATCGCACCGGGACCCTTGAGGAACAGGTTGTCCATGTGGTGCGACTGGTCGAACAGCACGGCGGTCTCCCGCCAGGCGCGCTGCTCACGGCGCCAGTTGGTGAATTCGGCCGGCACCACGGGGTAGATGTAGGCGCCGAGCTTGTTGTTGCGCAGCATCTCGACGGCGTTACCCGCCGCGTCGAGCTTCTGCTGCAGATTCGTGGGGGCGTTCATCGCGTGTGTCTCCAGACGTCGTCGTCGCGTGATCCCGGTGACGGGATGGGAGGCACACTACCTTCCTCCATAGGTAGTTTGTCCAGCTTTCTCAGCAGGTGAGAAGGATGCCCCGCGAATTGCAGCCAGAAATGTCGACAATTCGAGTCGGCGCCGCCAGACTGGACACGACCGCGCCGTCGACCACCGGGAGATCCGCCTTGCGCACCGTCATCGTCACCGACCCGCCCCGCACGCCGATCGCCGACCTCGACCGGCTCGCCGAGTACGGGGTCGCGACCGTGCACGAGGCGGTCGGACGCACCGGACTCGTCGGCACCGCTCTCCACCCGCTGCAGCAGGGTGCCCGCGTCGCCGGATCCGCCGTCACCGTGCTCTCCTGGCCGGGCGACAACCTCATGATCCACGCCGCCATCGAGCAGTGCCAGGCAGGCGACATCCTCGTCGTCACCACCAGCTCGCCCTCGCTCGACGGCTCGTTCGGCGAGTTGTTCGCGACCCAGCTGCAGCATCGCGGCGTGCGCGGACTCGTCACGACGGGCGGGGTTCGGGATGCCGTCGACCTGCGCGCGATGGGCTTCCCCGTGTGGTCCGCCGCCGTCAACGCGCAGGGGACCGTCAAGGCGACGCCCGGCGCCGTCAACGTGCCGATCGTCGTCGGCGGGGTGCTCATCCACCCGGGCGACGCCGTGATCGCCGACGACGACGGCGTCATGGTCGTGCCCCGCGCCGACGCCGCCTCGGCGATCGCCGCCTCGCAGGCCCGCACCGAGAAGGAGGCCGCCGCCCGCGCCGCGTACCTCGACGGCGCCGTCAGCATGGACCAGAACAAGCTCCGCGGCGTGCTCGCCGACCTCGGCGTCACCTACGAGCCCTACCGCGAGCACTGACATGGTCGCGGGGATCCGGTGCATGCTCATGCGCGGCGGCACGTCGAAGGGCGCGTTCTTCGTCGCCGACGACCTGCCGCGCGACATCGCCGAGCGCGACCGCGTGCTGCTCGAGATCATGGGCAGCCCCGACCCGACGCAGATCGACGGCGTCGGCGGCGCGCATCCGCTGCGCAGCAAGGTCGCCGTCGTGTCGCTCTCCGACGACGAGGGCGTCGACCTCGACTACCTGTTCCTGCAGGTCGCCGTCGATGAGCCCCTCGTCGCCGACCTCCAGACGTGCGGCAACATGCTCGCCGCGGTCGGGCCCTTCGCCGTCGAACGCGGCCTCGTGCCCGCCGGCGGCGCCACGACGACGACGCGCATCCGGTTGCTGAACACCGGCGACCTCGCGATCGCGACGTTCCCCACGCCCGACGGGATGCCCGACTACGCCGGCGACACGGCGATCGACGGGGTGCCCGGCACGGCCGCCGCGATCGAGATCGAGATGGGCGACGCGTCGACCGCGAAAGAGCTGCTCCCCACCGGCAACGTCGTCGACGACGTCGCCGGACACCGCGCGACCCTCATCGACAACGGCATGCCCGTCGTCGTGCTCGACGCCGCCGACTTCGGCGTCGCCGGTGACGAGACCCCCGACGCGCTCGAAGCGGATGCCGACCTCACCGCCGCCGTCGAGGCGGTGCGCCTCGAAGCCGGACGGCTCATGGGGCTCGGCGACGTGCGCGAGCAGACCGTGCCCAAGATGTTCCTCGTCAGCCCGCCCCGGCGCGGCGGGGCGCTCGGCACGCGCGGTTTCATCCCGCGGAAAGTGCACACCTCGATCGGCGTGCTCATGGCAGCCTCGATCGCAGCCGCCGCGCGCATCCCCGGCAGCGTCGCCGCCGGGATCGCCGACCCCGCCGACGGCGACCCGGGCGACGGTGACCTCGTGCGACTCGAACACCCGAGCGGCACGTTCGACGCCAAAGTGCGGGTGCTGCACGGCGACGACGGCGTGTGGCGCGGCACCTCCACCTCGATCCGCACCGCCCGCAAGTTGTTCGACGGCACCGTCTACCCGCGCCACTGACCCCGAACCCAAGGAGAAACCATGACCAAGCCCGGTCCCCGCGACATCGCCCACATGGGCAACATCGAGCTCTTCACCGACAAATTCGACGAGAGCTACTGGTTCTTCAACGACCTCCTCGCGATGCGCGAAGTCGCGCGCGAAGGCGACTCGGTGTTCCTGCGCACGTGGGACGACTACGAGAACTGGAGCATCAAGCTCACCCCCCGCGACCGGTCCGGCGTCGGCGAAGTGCAGTACCGGGCATCGTCGCCCGAGGCCCTCGACCGCCTCGTCGCCTCGATCGAGGCCTCCGGCCGCGGCCTCGGCTGGGGCGAGGGCGAGCACGGCGTCGGCCGCGTCTACCGCTTCACCGACCCCGACGGCCACCCGCAGGCGCTCTACTACGACACCGAGTGGTACCAGGCCACCGACGACAAGCCCGCCCTCAAGAACCAGGCCAGCCGGTTCCCCGGACACGGCGTCAACGCCCGCCGCCTCGACCACATCAACTACCTCGGCGCGAGCGTCGAAGACAACGCCGCCTTCGCCCGCGACGTGCTCGGGCTCGAAGACACCGAACTCATCCAGCTCGACAACGGCAAGATCGCCGCCCACTGGTTCCACTTCCAGAACAAGTCCTACGACCTCGTCTACTCTGCCGACCACACCGGCAGCAACGGACGCCTCCACCACATCGCCTTCGCGCCCGACACCCGCGAAGACATCCTCAAGGCCGCCGACATCTTCCTCGAGAACGGCATCCACATCGA
>CAMLMQ010000245.1 GCA_946481135.1 uncultured Microbacteriaceae bacterium | reverse complement strand
GTGCGTCAACGTCGAGCACGAGGAGGTGCTGCTCATGCCGCGCTGGGTCGACGCGAAGCGCGTCACCTTCAAGTACGGGCTGGGCGACGAGTTCATCGGCGTGCTCAAGACGCTCCACAAGCTGCATCTCGACTCGACCGTGCCGATCCGGGTGCGCTCGGCGAACGGCCCCGTCGAGGTGGCGCCGCGGGATGTGGTCGCCGCCGCATTGCCCGACCCGGCGAGCATCGGCCCCCGCATGACCGGGAAGACCTGTGCGGGGCTCTGGGTCACGGGCACGGGGGTCGACGGCACGCCCCGCGAGGTGTACCTGTACCACGTGAGCGACAACGAGTGGACGATGGCGGAGTACGAGAGCCAGTGCGTCGTGTGGCAGACCGCCCTCAACCCGGTGATCGCCCTCGAGCTTCTCGCGACCGGCGCGTGGGCCGGGGTCGGTGTGTTGGGGCCGGAGGCCTTCGACGCGCGGCCGTTCCTGGAGCTCATGGCGCGTCCGGAATCCGAGGGCGGCTACGGCCAGCCCTGGGGTCAGCGCGACTCCTGACCCGCCCCGCCCCCTGTGCCCGGCGCGCGGACGTTCTCGCGGTGCACCACATCCCGAGGGGTCGCTTTTCGGGCTTCTCGGCGCGCGAAACGCCCCCAATGCGACCCCTCGGCAGACGAAAGGGCCGAATCGCGCCCCCTCGGCGGGTGGTCGGGACGGCTAGGCGGAGCCGGCGGGGTCGCGCAGCAGGGCGCGGAAGGCGACCTCGGCGGCACCGATGAGCAGGCGGTCCTCGCCGAGGGCCGCGGGCACGATCGACACGCCCTCGGCCGCGGCCGGGATGGTGGCCGCCGTGACGGCGTCGACGAGTGCGGGATGCCGCCAGGAGAGCAGGGTCGCGAGGTAGCCGCCGAGCACGGCGAGCTCGGGGTTGAACACGTTGACGGCGTTGCCGAGGGCGACGGCGAGGATGCCCTGCTGCCGCCGCAGTTCGGCCATCACGCGGGGGTCGTCGCTCGCGGCGATCGCGGCGGCGAGTGCGGGCTCGTCGGCGTCGTCGATGCCGAGGAGGCCGAGCACGCGCGCGCGGCTCACCTCGTCTTCGAGGGTGCCGCGGTCGGAGAGCCGGTCGCCCGCGCCGGGCCGGTTCTGGCCGAACTCGCCCGCGTAGCCGCCGCGCCCGGTGAGCGGCTTGCCGCGCACGATGACGCCACCGCCGATGCCGGAGGCGCCGCCGTTGAGGTAGATCAGATCGTCGACCCCGCGGCCGGCGCCGAAGAGGTGCTCGGCGAGCGCGCCGAGCGAGGCGTCGTTGTCCGCGACGACGGGCACGGCCAGGTCGCGCGCGACCAGGTCGGCGATCGGCACGTCCCGCCAGCCGAGGTGCGGGGCCCATCGGACGACCCCGTCGGCGGCGCGCACGAGACCGGGAATGGCGAGTCCCATCGCGACGACCCGGTGGCCGCGTCGGTCGCCGAGCCGCGCCGCGATGTCGTGGATGACGCGGGTCGCGGTCTCGGGGTCGGGCACGGCATCGAGACGCTGCCGGATGCGGGTGATGACGCGGCCGCCGAGGCCGACGAGCGCACCCGTCACGGCATCCACCTCGGGGTTGATCGCGACGGCGACCGGACGGGAATGCGGGGTCACCGAGGGCGAGGGGCGACCGACGCCGCCACTCGCGACCGGCTCCCCCTCCGCCACGAGTCCGAGTTCGGCGAGCTCCGCGACGAGGGCGGCCACGGTCGATCGGTTGAGGCCCGTGAGGGCGGTCAGTTCGGCGCGCGACCCGGCGCGTCCGTGGTGGACGAGTTCGAGGATGGCGGCGAGGTTGCGGCGACGCACCCCGTCGGCGTTGTCCCCGGCTGGCATGCGCTTACCCTAGTGGGATTGATTTGTTGTCCTTGACTACATATTCGGCGTGCCCTAGCATCGGCCTCACCCAATCACTTTCGACCATGATGTCGAAACTTTCGAAAGGCGTTCAAAGATGAACAGGACCCGCACCAAGAGGCTGGGCGCCCTCGTCGCAGCTTCGTCCGTCGCACTGCTCGGAGTCACCGGCTGCACGGCCGGCGGCGGCGGCGACGGCGACGGCGTCACGATCACCTGGTGGCACAACGCCACCTCCGACCCGCTCCAGGGAATCTGGGAGGATGTCGCCGCCGAGTTCGAGGAGGCCAACCCCGGCGTCACCGTCGAGGTCACCGGCTACCAGAACGAAGACCTGCAGCGCACCCTCATCCCCAACGCACTGCAGTCGGGCGACGCGCCCGACGTCTTCATGGTGTGGCCCGGAGGCGAGGTGCGCTCGCAGGCCGAAGCCGGCTACCTGAAGGACCTCAGCGAGCCGCTCGCCGACGAGATCGCCGCGTTCGGCGGCGTCGTCAAGCCGTGGGAGGTCGACGGTGCCCAGTACGGCATGCCGTTCTCCTTCGGCATCACGGGCATCTGGTACAACACCGAACTCTTCGAGCAGGCCGGCATCGACGGCACGCCCGAGACGCTCCCCGAGCTCGTCGACGCGGTCGAGGCGCTGCGCGGCATCGGCGTCGAGCCGATCGCGGTGGGCGCGGGCGACCTGTGGCCGGCCGGTCACTGGTGGTACCAGTTCGCGCTGAACGCCTGCTCGACCGAGACGCTCCAGTCGTCGATCGCGAACCTCGAGTTCGACGACCCCTGCTGGATCGAGGCGGGCGAGATGCTCGAGGACTTCCTCGCCGAAGAGCCGTTCAACACGGGCTTCCTCGCGACGCCCGCGCAGACCGGTGCCGACAGCTCCAACGGCCTCATCGCCAACGGCGTCGCCGCGATGGAGTTCATGGGTCCGTGGAACTCGGGCACCATCGGCGCCCTGACCGCCGACGGCGAGGTGCCGGAGTGGCTGTCGTGGTTCCCGTTCCCGAGCGTGCCCGGTGCGGCCGGCGACCCGACCATCACGATGGGCGGCGGTGACGGCTGGGGCGTGAGCGCCGACGCGCCCGACGAGGCCGTCGAGTTCGTGCGCTACCTCTCCAGCACCGAGGTGCAGACCCGCTTCGCCGAAGCCGGCTCGGGCATCCCGGCCAACCCGGAGGCGGCGGTCGGGCTGACCGACGCGAACCTGCAGGCGATCGCCGACGGACTCGCGGGCTCGTCGTACGTGCAGCTCTGGCTGGACAGCGCGCTCGGCCCGGCCTTCGGCAACCCGCTGAACCAGGCCATCGTCAACATCTTCGGCGGGACCGGTACCCCCGAGGATGTCGTCCAGGCACTGAAGGACACCGCCGCGGCCCAGTAGGCCCGGCGATCCCCCACAGAGGCAGGGCCCGTACCCCCGGCGGGCCCTGCCTCCCCCTTGGACGACAGCGAGTAGGACCGTGACCCAGACCCACCTCCCACCTGCCGCCGCCGCGCCGGCCCCGAGCCTCGCGCAGGCGCGACGCCGTCGCGACCGGCGCACCCGGCTCGAGATCGCGCTCTTCGCGGGCCCCGCGCTCGTCGTCTTCCTGATGTTCGTCATCCTGCCGGTGGCGCTCGCCGCGGTGTACAGCCTCTACAACTGGAACGGTCTCGGGCCGCTCGACCGCTTCATCGGCATCGACAACTACGTCCGCGCCCTGAACGACCCCGTCTTCCTCCGCGCGATCGGCAACAACTTCACGATCGTCGGGCTGTCGATCCTCATCCAGGGTCCGCTCGCGATCGGCGTGGCGCTGCTGCTCAACCG
>CAMLMQ010000244.1 GCA_946481135.1 uncultured Microbacteriaceae bacterium | reverse complement strand
GCGGTCAACTACGACATCATCCACGCGTTCCAGGCCATCGCCGAGTCGGTCGCCCTCGTCGAGGCGAACGGGGTGGACGCCGGCCAGTTCACCGAGCTGCTCTCGTCGACGCTCTTCCCCGGGCCGGTGTACACCGGCTACGGCGCGATGATCGCCGAACGCCGCTACACGCCGCCGGGCTTCACGATGGCGCTCGGGTCGAAGGACCTCGGGCTCGCCGAGGCGATCGCCGCCGACGCCGGCATCGACCTGCCGAGCGCCCCCGTGCTGCGGCGCATGTTCGACGCCGCGCTCGCCTCCGACGACCTGAGGGATGTCGACTGGTCGGGCGTCGCGGAGATCACCCGCGCGCCGGAGCATCGAGTCAGGTGAGGCGCCAGCCGCGGTCGACGGAGAGGCTCTCGCCCGAGATGCCGCGGTTGCGCAGCAGGAACTGCGTCGCATCCACGATGTCGGCCATCGTCGCGAGTTCGCCGCCGGGAGTACGGGTCGTGTACTGATCGAGCACGCCGGCGGGCTTCGACGCCCAGAACGGGCTGTCGCCGATGATGCCCGGGTGGATCGCGTTGACCCGGATGGGCGCGAGCTCGAGGGCGAGCGTGCGGGTGAGCCCGTCGACGCCGCCGTTGATCGACGAGACGGTCGTCGAGCCCGGGTAGGGGGCATCCTTCGCGCGGCCGCCGAAGAGCACGATCCCGGTGTCGCGCGAGGCCTCGAGCCGGTCGAGCAGTGTGTGCACGGTCTCGGCGTAGCCGACGAGCTTGAGCGTCACGAGCCGCCGGGCGCGCGCGATGTCGTAGTCGCGGATCGTGTTCGCGTCGCGTTCGATCGCGGCGAGCACGAGACCGTGGATGCGGCCGAGACCCGCGAGCTGTCCCGCGATCGTCTCGGGCTCCGAGATGTCGAGTGCGATGTGCGATGCGCCCGGCCCGAGGCCCTCGGCGATCGTGCGGCAGTTCTCGTCGTCGCGACCGGTGATGACGACCTGGTCGCCACGCGCGAGAACGTCTTTCGCGAGCTCGAGCCCGATGCCCGAGGTGCCTCCGACGATGAGGATGGTGCGGGATGACATGCGGCTCCTTCGCTGCGAGTCGGGTGGATGCGGGGAGGGCTACGGCTTCTTCTCGCCGCGCCCTTCGGGGGTGTTGAGGTGCGACTGCGCGTCGCGCGCGGCGACGAGCGGACCGTCGAACGAGTAGTAGCGCGTGCCCGCGATGAGCAGCTCCTCGGCCGGGAACTTCGTGATGACCTCGCATCCCGTGGCGGTCACGACGACCTCCTCTTCGATGCGCGCGGCGCCCCAGCCGTCCGCCGAGGGCCAGTAGGTCTCGAGCGCGAACACCATGCCCTCCTCGAGCACTTCGGGGTGGTCGAGCGATACGAGGCGCGAGAAGATCGGCTTCTCCCAGATCGAGAGCCCGACGCCGTGGCCGTACTGGAGGGCGAACGCGGCCTCCTCGTCGGCGAACCCGAACTCTTGCGCGGTCGGCCACACCTTGACGATGTCGGCGGTCGTGGCCCCCGGGCGCACGAGGGCGATCGCCCAGTCCATGTACTCGCGCGCGCGCTTGTAGGCATCCCGCTGGGCGTTCGACGCCGAGCCGACGGCGAACGTGCGGTAGTAGCACGTGCGGTAGCCGTTGAACGAATGCAGGATGTCGAAGAACGCGGGGTCGCCCGGACGGATGAGCCGGTCGGAGAACACGTGCGGGTGCGGCGAGCAGCGCTCCCCCGAGATCGCGTTGACGCCTTCGACGTACTCCGAGCCGAGGTCGTAGAGCGTCTTCGCGACGAGTCCGACGGCCTCGTTCTCGCGCACGCCCGGCTTGAGGAAGCGGTAGAGCTCGTCGTACGCGGCATCCACCATCGACGCGGCCTGCGTGAGCAGCCGGATCTCGTCACCCGTCTTGATCCGCCGGGCCTCCATGAACAGCTGCTGACCGTCGACGACGGTGATGCCGGCCTTCTGGAGCGCGAAGAGGATCGGCAGTTCGATGACGTCGACCCCGAGCGGCTGGTCGGCGATCCCGAACTTCTCGAGCTCGCGCTTGATCTTCGCGGCGACCTCGTCGGCGATGCCGGCGTCGGGGTGGAACGCGCCGCGCAGCGTCGAGATCCCGGCCCGTGCGCCGCCCTCGAGCCGCGGACGCGTCGCGCCCTCGTGCGGTGCGTTGGGGTCGGCATCCATCTCGGCGGTCGTGACGTCGAGCCACGGGTTGTAGAGCTGGTGGTGGCGCGCGGCCGACCCGAAGTCCCACGAGATCGGGTCGGAGTTGCGCGTGAGGAGCGCGAAACGGATGAGCTTGTCCATCGCCCACGTGCCGATGTGGGTCGCCGTCATGTAGCGGATGTTGGAGAAGTCGAACGCGAGCACGGCACCGAGCTCGCTGCGCTCGAGCTCCGCCTTGAGCCGCGCGAGACGCTGCGTGCGCAGTCGGTCGAAGTCGATCCGCGCCTCCCAATCGACGGCGGTGGTGCCCGTGGTTGCGGTGTCCTTCATCGGATCCTCCGGTTGACGCGTGTGCAGCGCGCTCGTCGTGCGTTAAGCAGCGCGGTATATCTGTTTAGCATAGATGAACAGGGTGGGAACAGTCCCGGGTACTATCATCAGGGGTGACGCGGGAAACGGCGCCGGAGATTCTGTCCGGCTGAACACCGGGAACCACCGCAGAGAGGATCCGGACCGTGACTGCGGACATCGGAGGACGACTCCGCGAGGCGCGTCTGGAGCGGGGACTGAGCCTGCGGAGCGTCGCGCAGGCGCTCGGAGTCTCGGCGTCGCTCATCTCCCAGGTCGAGACGGGCAAGACCCAGCCGTCGGTGTCGACCCTCTACGCGATCGTGAACCACCTCGGCGTCTCGATGGACGAGCTCCTCGGCACCGGCCCCCGCCAGGTCGTCGAACCCGGCGAGCCGCCCCTCCTCTTCGGCCACAGCGGCCCCGTCCTCCCCGCCGTGCAACGCGCGGGCGAGAACCCCGTGCTCGAGATGGAGAACGGGGTGCGCTGGGAACGACTCGCGGTCGGCGAGGGCGGACCCGCGGACGCCCTGCTCGTCACCTACGAGCCCGGCGCGACGAGTTCGATCGAGAACAAGCTCATGCGTCACTCCGGCATCGAGTACGCCTACCTGCTCGAGGGCGAACTCACCCTCCAACTCGACTTCGACGTTCACGTGCTCGGCCCCGGTGACTCGCTCCAGTTCGACTCCGTGCGGCCGCACCTCTACTCCAACCGCGGCACGACGCCCGCGCGCGGGCTGTGGTTCGTCGTCGGACGCCGCCAGCACAACCAGTCGATGCCGGCGCCTGCGGGTGCCGTCGCGGGAAGTCGCCCGCAGGTCGACGGCGAGCTCACCTCCGCGGTCGACGTGCTGCAGGCGATGGATCGCCTCAGCTAGCCCGCCGCGTGCCGCGCGGGTCGCGGCGCCGCAGCCCACGGGTCGATGAGCGTCTTGATCTGCCGCGCACCGCCGTCGACGAGCGGCTGCAGACCGTCCGTCACGAGCGCATCCAGCGGGATGACCTCGCCCGCGACGTCGCTCCAGTCGCGACGCGTGCCGAGCAACCGCACCGCCTCGGGGAGGTCCTGCGCGTAGACGTGGGCGACCGTGCCCACGATCGTGTACTCGCGCATCGTCCACTCCGAGAACAGCACGTCGATCGGGGCCTTCTGGATGCCGACGGGCACGATCGTCGCGCC
>CAMLMQ010000243.1 GCA_946481135.1 uncultured Microbacteriaceae bacterium | reverse complement strand
GAGTGGGGCTACCAGGACTTGAACCTGGGACCTCTTCGTTATCAGCGAAGCGCTCTAACCGCCTGAGCTATAGCCCCGAATCGGCCCGAAGGCCGAGGATCAGCGTACCAGCCTCTACGAGTTCTGGAATCCGACGAGGAGTCCGCCCGTGAGACGCACGCTGAGGTTGTAGAGGAACGCCGCGACCGCGCCGAGCGCGGTGCCGACGATCGTGTTGAGCACGGCGATGATGAACGAGAACAGCGCCACCTGACCGATGCCGAAGCTGTCCTCGATCGCGAACTCGGGCTGGGCGAGGATGTCGCGCAGGGTGCCGTTGAGCGTCGTGAAGATGTCGGTCGAGTAGAGCACCACCCAGATGAGGACGCTCGACACGATGAGCACGATGCCGAGGCTCAGCCAGATCAGGAACGACAACTTGACGAGCGACCAGACGTCGACGTAGACGAGCTTGAGGCGCACCTGGCGGCTCGTCGTCTGACGCATCTCCTTGCGCTGAAGCTTCTCCGCGACGCTCACGCTCACGCCTCACTCTCTCCGTCGGCCGGGGCCGCGGACTCTGAACTCTCGGCCTCCGCCTCGTCGGCGTCGGCGGAACCGATGTTGCGTTCGCCGTTCCTCGCGATCGCGATGATCTTGTCGTCGTCGGAGAACCGCGCGAAGACGACGCCCATCGTATCCCGGCCCTTGGCAGGAACCTCGGCAACACCTGAACGCACGACCTTGCCGCTCGCGAGTACCACGAGCACCTCGTCGTCCTCGCCGACGATGAGCGCGCCGGCCAGGTCGCCGCGGGTCTCGCTGAGCTTCGCGACCTTGATGCCGAGGCCGCCGCGGTTCTGCACGCGGTACTCCGTCACAGCGGTGCGCTTCGCGTACCCGCCCTCGGTGACGACGAACACGTAGCCCTCGTCGGTGACGACCGACGCCGAGAGCAGCGCGTCGCCGTCGCGGAAGTCCATGCCCTTCACGCCGGAGGTCGAGCGTCCCATCGGGCGCATCGCGGCATCCGTGGCAGCGAACCGGATCGATTGGCCACGCCGCGAGACGAGCAGCACCTCGGTGCCGTCCTCGACGAGCATCGCCGAGACGAGCTCGTCGTCGTCGCGCAGGTTGATCGCGATGATGCCACCCGTGCGGTTCGTGTCGTACTCCGTGAGCGCGGTCTTCTTGACGAGACCCTTGCGGGTGGCGAGCACGAGGTAGGTGGCGACCGAGTAGTCGCGGATGTCGAGCACCTGGGCGATCTGCTCGTCGGGCTGGAGCGCGAGCAGGTTCGCGACGTGCTGACCCTTCGCGTCGCGGCCCGCCTCCTGGATCTCGTACGCCTTCGCACGGTAGACCCGGCCCTTGTCGGTGAAGAACAGCAGCCAGTGATGCGTCGTCGTCACGAAGAAGTGCTCGACGACGTCATCCGCCCGCAGCTGCGCGCCCTTCACGCCCCGTCCGCCGCGGTGCTGCGAGCGGTAGTTGTCGCTGCGCGTGCGCTTCACGTACCCGCCGCGGGTGATGGTGACGACCATCTCCTCTTCGGGGATGAGGTCTTCGATGCTCATGTCGGCGTCGAAGCCCATGAGGATCTCGGTGCGTCGCTCGTCGCCGAACTTCGCGACGATCTCGCGCAACTCGCCCGTGATGATCTCGCGCTGACGCTCCTCGCTCGCGAGGATCGCCTTGTACTCGGCGATCTCCCGCTCGAGCTCGGCGAGCCGGTCGAAGATCTTCTGACGCTCGAGCGCCGCGAGCCGACGCAGCTGCAAGGCGAGGATGGCGTCGGCCTGCAGCTCGTCGATGTCGAGCAGCTTGATGAGTCCCTGGCGGGCCTCGTCGACGTCGGGGGAGCGCCGGATGAGGGCGATGACCTCGTCGAGCGCGTCGAGGGCCTTCGCGTACCCGCGCTGGATGTGCGCATCCGCCTCGGCCTTGTCGAGCCGGAACTGGGTGCGCCGGACGATCACCTCGATCTGGTGCGCGATCCACAGCGAGATGAAGCCGTCGATCGTGAGCGTGCGCGGCACACCGTCGACGATCGCGAGCATGTTCGCGCCGAAGTTGTCCTGCAGCTGCGTGTGCTTGTAGAGGTTGTTGAGCACGACCTTCGCGACGGCGTCGCGCTTGAGCACGATGACGAGGCGCTGACCGGTGCGGCCCGAGGTCTCGTCGCGGATGTCGGCGATGCCCGAGAGCTTGCCGTCCTTGATGAGGAGGGCGATCTTCTCCGCGAGGTTGTCGGGGTTGACCTGGTAGGGCAGCTCGGTGACGACGAGGCACGTGCGGCCCTGCAGCTCCTCGACGTTGATGACCGCGCGCATCGTGATCGACCCGCGGCCCGTGCGGTAGGCATCCTGGATGCCCTTGATGCCGAGGATCTGCGCGCCCGTCGGGAAGTCGGGGCCCTTCACGCGCTGGAGGATCGCGTCGAGCAGCTCCTCGCGCGAGGCGTCGGGATGCTCGAGCGCCCAGAGGGCGGCGTCGGCGACCTCGCGCAGGTTGTGCGGCGGGATGTTCGTCGCCATGCCGACCGCGATGCCGACGCTGCCGTTGACGAGCAGGTTGGGGAACCGCGCCGGCAGCACGGTGGGCTCACGCGTTCGGCCGTCGTAGTTGTCCTGGAAGTCGACCGTGTTCTCGTCGATGTCGCGCACGAGCTCCATCGCGAGCGGCGCCATCTTGGTCTCGGTGTATCGGGGCGCCGCGGCGCCGTCGTTGCCGGGGGAGCCGAAGTTGCCCTGACCGAGCGCGAGCGGGTAGCGCAAGGCCCACGGCTGGACGAGTCGCACGAGCGCGTCGTAGACCGGACTGTCGCCGTGCGGGTGGAACTGCCCCATGACGTCGCCGACGACACGCATCGACTTCGAGAACGCGCGGTCGGGGCGGTACCCGCCGTCGTACATCGTGTAGACGATGCGGCGGTGCACGGGCTTCAGGCCGTCGCGCACATCGGGCAGCGCGCGCCCGACGATGACGCTCATCGCGTAGTCGAGGTACGACCGCTGCATCTCCAGCTGGAGGTCGACCGGCTCGATGCGGTCGCCGGCGGGAGTCGCGTCGCCGGTCGTCGTGTCAGTCATCCTGTGTCCTTCGTCGGTGTGGTTTCGATACGCGACCTGCGGTCGCTACTCAACCGGCGGGTCTAGATGTCCAAGAACCGGACGTCTTTGGCGTTCTGCTGGATGAAGTTGCGTCGCGACTCGACGTCGTCGCCCATGAGGGTCGAGAAGACCCCGTCGGCGATCGCGGCGTCGTCGAGCGTCACCTGCAGCAGGGTGCGGGTGTCGGGGTTCATCGTCGTGTCCCACAGTTCCTGGTGGTTCATCTCGCCGAGACCCTTGTAGCGCTGCACGCCGTTGTCCTTCGGGATGCGCTTGCCCGCCGCGAGGCCCGCCTCGAGCAGGGCGTCGCGCTCACGGTCGGAGAACACGTACTCGTGGTCGGCGTTCGACCACTTGAGCCGGTAGAGCGGGGGCTGCGCGAGGTAGACGTAGCCCATCTCGATGAGCGGCCGCATGTAGCGGAACAGCAGCGTCAGCATGAGGGTCGTGATGTGCTGGCCGTCGACGTCGGCATCCGCCATCAACACGATCTTGTGATACCGCGCCTTCGAGCCGTCGAAGTCCTCGCCGATGCCGGTGCCGAAGGCGGTGATCATCGCCTGGATCTCGGCGTTGCCGAGCGCGCGGTCGAGGCGGGCCTTCTCGACGTTGAGGATCTTG
>CAMLMQ010000242.1 GCA_946481135.1 uncultured Microbacteriaceae bacterium | reverse complement strand
TCGGCGTCGATCGAGTTCCTCACCGTCGGGCTCCTGCTGCTCGTGCCGACCGTCTACCTCGTGCTCGCCCTCTCGGCGATCCAGTCGGCGTCGTTCGCCGTCGAGGGTGCCGCGCGGCAGGCGTCGCGCGTCTTCGTGCAGGCGCCGAGCGTCGCCGAGGCGCAGGCGGCGGCATCCCGGGCGGTCGCGGTCACGCTCGCCGACTACGGGCTCGACGCGGCGGAGACGCACGTCGCGATCTCGTGCCGACCCGACCCGGCCGACTGCCTCACGCGCCGTGGGTTCGTGACGGTGAGCATCGCGACGGTCGTGCCGCTGCCGCTCTTCCCGGCGGCGCTCGGAGCCGACATCCCGCTCGGGGTCACGATCGACTCGGTCGCGACCGAGCAGGTGTCGCGGTTCGCGGGGTCGTGATGCGGGCGATCGGGATGCGCGCACGGCTGCGGGATGACGACGGCTCGACCCTCCCCCTCGTGGCGGGGTTCGGCGCGCTCGCCCTCGCGCTCGTGCTCGTCGCCGCCGCGGCCTCCTCGCTCTACCTGGAGCGCAAGCAACTCTTCACCCTCGCCGACGGCGCGGCGCTCGTGGGGGCGGAGGCGTTCGAGCTGGCCGACGTGCGGCTCGACGCCGGGCGTCCGCGGCTCGAGCTCGACCCGGCCGACGTGCGACGCGACGTCGTGGCGTTCCTCGCCGGCACGCCGAACGGCGGCTTCGAGGGTCTCGTGCTCGAAGAGGCGACGACTCCCGACGGCGAGAGCGCGCGGGTGACGCTGTCGGCGGTGTGGCGTCCGCCGGTCGTGACGGTGCTCTTTCCCGAGGGGATGCGCATCGAGGCGACCGCCACCGCGCGTGCGGTGTTCGGCTGACTTATCTCACACCCGACGTCTCGTGACAATCCCTGATCCTGGGGCGCGCAGCGTCGCACACTGGAGGGCACAGCCGTTTCGAGCCCCCAGCGCTCCCGGCTGAGGCGGTCGCCGATTTCGGGTGTCGGCGACCGCCCACACTCTCCCGGGCCGCCGTGGCGACGTCAGGCTCAGACGAAGCGCGCCGCCCCCTGCACACGCGTGCGCAGCTCGAAGATGTCGGTGCCGCCGATTCCGACCCCCGGCACGCCCGTGCGGAGGAAGTGGGCGAGCCGCGGCCGCTGCACGAGGAACGCCCGGGCGCTGCGCACCTTGCCGATCGCCTCGACGCCCTCGGGGCTCGCGTCGTCGTCCACCACGAGCACGAGGCCCGAGAACTTCACCCGCGCCGCCTTCTCGAACGCGCGGGTGGTGCGCGCGAGCTGCTGCACGGGCCGCACGTCCAGCGGGATCCCGGGGCCGACGACCTCGCCGCGTCGGATGGTCACCTCGACGCCCCAGTCTTCGCTGAGCATGCCCCACAGCCCGCTCGGGCCGAGCACGATGTGGTCGAGCTTGCCGGCATCCGTCGCGACGTCGTGCCACACGGTGAACCCGATGCCGAGGCCCGCGAGCGCGACGGCGCTCTTCTCCTCGGCGATCGCCGAGGCGAGCAGGTGCCGCACCTCGAAGGGGGCCGAGCGCACGAGCGCCGGGTCGTAGGGGTCGGGGATGTCGGCGCCGCGGCCGACCCACTCGCGCAGCAGGTCGAGGTAGCGCTCGCGATACCAGCCGCCCGGGTGTCCGTGCGTGCGGGCCTGGGGCCGCGACGCGTTCTCGCGGCGGCGCGGGGCGGCCGGCGCCCAGGTGCGGGCCGGCTCCTCGTCGCGGAGAGCACCGGCGTCGTACGCGGCGCGCGCCTCGGGGGTGCCGATCCGCTCCCACGCGCGTTGCACGAGGTCGAACTGCGCCGCGTCACCGCCCGTGTCGGGATGCGTCTCGCGCAGGCGCCGACGGTGGGCGCGCTTCAGCTCGGCCTGCGTCGCCTGCGCCGTCACGCCGAGCACGGCGTACGGACTCTGGGCGAGCGGGCTGTCGGGCACCCGAGAATTATCCGCGACCACGCGGCCCGCTACGACTCGTCGCCCGGACGGAGGGCGACGTGCCGCGGCACGAACCAGCCCAGCATCCCCGCCCCGACGAGTCCGAGCACGCCGGCGGCCGCGACGCCGACCGGCAGCGCGAACGCGGCCGTGAGCGCGGTGACGAGCATCGGCGCCCCCGCCCCGCCGAGGTCGGTCGTGAACCGCCACGCGCCGAGGAAGGGAGCCGGGTTGCGGCGGTCGGCGAGGTCGGCGGCGAGCGTCATGAGGATGCCCGAGCCGATCCCGTTCGCGACCGACAGGAAGAGGGCGATCCCGACGAACCAGCCGACCCGGGCGTCGACGTCGTGCGTCGCGGAGAGGGCGAGGAGCCCCACTGAGAGTCCGATGCCGCACGGCAGGATCGTCCACAGCCGCCCGAAGCGGTCCATGATCCAGCCGCCGAGGAAGAACAGCGAGAAGTCGACCGCGCCCGCGATGCCGATGACGAGCGAGGTGGTGGAGGCGTCGAGCCCGATGCTCACCGCCCACACGGGCAGCACCACCTGACGCACCTGCCGCAGCCCCGAGAGGATCGCCGATCCGACACCGAGCGTCGCGAGCACGCGTCGCTGTCCGACGAGCGTGCGCCACAGCCCCGTCGCCTCGGCGTCGACCTCGGCCTCGCCCCGCGTGCGCGGACCGCGGGTGAACGCCGCGGCGGGGTCGCGCAGCACGAGCAGCAGACCGGCGGCGACGAAGCAGCACACCGCGAGCAGGGCGACGACGCTCGCCGGCTCACCCGTGAGCGTCAGCAGTCCGGCGCCGGCGAACGGGCCGAGCACCGCGCCGAGACGGTGGCTGCCGCCGAGCGTCGACAGGGCGCGGGCGCGCACGGCACGTGGCACGTAGGTCGTCATGAACGCGTGCCGCGCGAGCCCGAACGCGGCGCCGGCGATGCCGACGAGCAGCACCCCCAGCCCGAGTACGGCGGGGTGCGGTGCGACGACGAGGGTGCCCGCGCCGAGCAGCGCGAGACCCGCGGCCGCGAGCATCGCGCGGCGCTCGCCGATGCGCGCGACGACCGCCCCGCTCGGGATGTCGCCGATCAGCTGCCCGACGACGAGCATCGACGCGATGAGCGCGGCCCCGCCGAGGTCGGTGCCGAGGGTGCGGGCGAGCGCCGGGATGACGGGCACGAGCGCGAACTGCCCCATCGCGAACACGATCGACGGCACGAAGACCACCACGACGACGGAGCGCCAGCGGAACGGGGCATCGCCGGTGCTCATCCCTCCACACGTTACGCCTAGGCTTGAGGCGACATGATCGAGCTCGACCTCGGCGCTGAGATCGCCGCCCTCCGCAGCACCTTCGACGACATCCGCAGCGTGGTCGGGGTCGAGCGGCTCCAGGCCGAGATCGCCGACCTGAGCGAGAAGGCGGGCGCGCCGGACCTCTGGGACGACCCCGAGGCGGCGCAGAAGGTGACGAGCGCGCTCAGCCACCGGCAGTCGGAGCTCGCTCGCATCACCGCGATCGAGCAGCGTCTCGACGACCTCGAGGTGCTCGTCGAACTCGCGATCGAGGGTGATGACGCCGAAGCCGCGCAGGAGGCGCGCGACGAGCTCGCGGCCCTGCAGAAGACCCTCGGCGACCTCGAGGTGCAGACCCTCCTCGACGGCGAGTACGACGACCGGGGCGCCGTCGTCACGATCCGCTCCGGCGCCGGCGGCGACGACGCCACCGACTTCGCCGAGATGCTCATGCGCATGTACCTGCGCTGGGCCGAGCGCCACAAGTACCCCGTGAA
>CAMLMQ010000241.1 GCA_946481135.1 uncultured Microbacteriaceae bacterium | reverse complement strand
GTCGCGGTCGCGCTGCAGCTCGGCGAGCAGGATGCCGTCGGTCATGAGCTTCACGGCGGTGTCGCGTCCGGCGCGGTCGTCGAACCGCACCTGGTAGCCGACGACACTGCCGAGCTCGACGCCGAGCTCCGACGCGATGCGCTCGGCGACGCTGCGGGCGGCGATGCGCCGCGGCTGCGTGTGCCCGATGCGTTCGCGCCCGAGCTCGAGGCAGACCTTCGGCAGCTGCGTCGTCTTGCCCGATCCCGTCTCCCCGGCGACGATCACGACCTGGTTCTCGGCGATGACGCGCGCGAGCTCTGCCCGCATCGCGCTGACGGGCAGCTCGGGCGGGTAGGTGATCGGGGGGAGGTCGGGCGGCATGAGCCCTCCAGCTTAGGGCGGGAGGGCCCATGTCCGGCGGTCAGGTGACGGGCAGCAGCTCCCGCTCGAGCCGGGCGTACGACGCCTCCATGCCGTCGGTCATGCCGGTGGCGAGGATCGCGTCGCGCTGCTCGGCGTCGGCGTAGGTGCACAGGAGGGTGAGCAGCGTCACGCCGTCGGCTTCATCGAAGCCGAGGTCGTTCGTGACGGGCGGGAACTCGGTGCCCGACATCCGCTCGGTCTGCACCATGCGGCGCTCGGGCTCGACGTAGACGAGGTCGCCCTCGAAGCCGAACGGCTCGCCGGGCTGCCCGTCCTCCGGAGCCCAGGCGTAGCGGTAGGTCGTGCCGGAGCGCGGCTCGAACTCGCAGGCCGTCATCACCCAGCCGTCGGGTCCGAGCAGCCAGCGGCGCATGAGCTCGGGATCGGTGTGCGCGCGCCAGATGAGGTGGCGCGGTGCCGCGAACGCGCGGGTGATGCGCACGTGGGTGTCGTCGAGGACCTCCATGCGGGTGCCCTTGCCGAGCGCGTAGTCGCGGAGGTCGGCGAGCACGGTGTCGAGCTGTGCGAAGGCCTGCTCCATCCCTTCGGCCTGACCCATCGCGAGCACCTGCTCGAGCGCCTCGGCGGTCGGCGACTCGGACACCGTCGTGAAGCGCGAACCGGTCGCGGTGCTCTCGAAGGTGATCGTCATGCGCCCGGTCGGCACCGTCGGGTCGACCTCGCCCTGCGCGTCGGCGAAGGAGTCGAGCACGACGAGTCGGTTCGGCGCCTCGATCTCCTCGAACTCCCAGCGCGCGTGGTAGCGCTCGCCCTCGGGGGAGGTCATCCAGTAGTGGGCGATTCCGCCCGGACGCAGGTCGTACGTGCCGAACGTCGCCGGGTACCCGGGCGGGCCCCAGAAGCGCTCGAGCTGGCGCGGGTCGGCGAACGCCTCCCAGAGGCGCTCGACGGGGACGGGGAACTCGGCGACGACCGTGAGCGTGAGGGCTTCGGGGTCGGTGGTGACGGATGTCACGGGCATGATGCTGCTCCTTCGTTGCGAGGTGGTGGGAGAGGTTCAGTCGTCGTGGGCGAGGATCGCGTCGAGTCGGGCGACGCGGGCCCGCCAGAGACCGGCGTAGGCGTCGAGCAGGTCGCGGGCGCGCGCGATCCGCTCCGGATCGGCACGCACGAGACGCGCGCGGCCGCGGGTCTGCTTGGTCACGAGCCCGGCTCCTTCCAGCACCGCGACGTGCTTCTGCACGGCGGCGAACGACATCGCGTAGTCGGCGGCGAGCTCGCTCACCGACGCCTCGCCCGTGAGGGTGCGGCGCACGATGTCGCGGCGCGTGCGGTCGGCGAGGGCGTGGAAGATGCGGTCGACCTCGGCGTCGCTGAGAGAAGTTTGTGCAACCATTTGGTTGTACGTTACGCCCGGGCGGCGATCAGGTCAAGCGTCCTAGGCTCGAACGCATGACGGTTCCCACGCTCACGCTCAACGACGGCCACGAGATCCCCCAGCTCGGCTTCGGCGTCTTCAAGGTCGACCCCGCCGAGACTGAGCGGGTCGTGACCGACGCCCTCGAAGCCGGGTACCGCCACATCGACACCGCCGCGGTCTACGGCAACGAGCACGGGGTCGGTGCGGCGATCGCGGCGTCGGGCATCCCGCGCGACGAGCTCTTCATCACGACGAAGCTCTGGAACTCCGACCAGGGCACCCAGTCGGCGTTCGACGCGGTCGACCTCAGCCTGGAGAAGCTCGGCCTCGACCACGTCGACCTCTACCTCATCCACTGGCCGCGGCCCGACCTCGACCGGTACCTGGAGACCTGGCTCGCGATGGAGCAGATCCGGGATGACGGCAAGGCGACGTCGATCGGGGTGAGCAACTTCCACGTGCCGCACCTGCAGAAGCTCGCCGCGGGCTCCGCGACCATCCCCGCGGTCAACCAGATCGAACTGCACCCCACCTTCCAGCAGCGCGAGCTGCGCGCGTACGGTGCCGAGCACGGCATCGCGATCGAGTCCTGGGGCCCGCTCGGTCAGGGCAAGTACGACCTGTTCGGCCTGCCGGCCATCGCGGATGCCGCGGCCGCCCACGGCGTGAGCCCCGCGCAGGTCGTGATCCGCTGGCATCTGCAGAGCGGCATCATCGTCTTCCCGAAGTCGAACTCAGCCGAGCGGATGCGTCAGAACATCGACGTCTTCGGGTTCGAGCTCTCGGGCGAGCAGATGGCCGCGATCGACGCCCTCGACGCGGGCAACCGGGTGGGGTCGGATCCCGACACCGCGACGTTCTGAGTCCGAGGCTCGACACGCCGCTCCGCGGCTACTCGAGCACCGGGATGCGGCGGCCGCGCGGTGTGGCGACGAGACGGTCGGCGAGGCCCGCCGCCGCGAACGCGGCCTCCAGGTCGGCGCGGCTCTCGCTGAAGTGCGCCCAGTCCTCGCAGTGCACGCCGACGACGGCGCGCGCCCCGAGCATCCCGGCGGCCGTCGCCGCGTCGGCGGAGGTGAGGGTGAGGGCCGCGTCGATCGCCGGCACGCGCGCGGCGCCCGCGAAGAGCACGGCGACGTCGACCGGGCCGAAGCGCGCCGCGACCTCGGCGACGACGTCGAGTTCGGAGTTGTCGCCGCTCACGTAGACGGTCGGCGCGTCGGGCGCCTGCAGCACGAAGCCGGTGACCGGGCCGACGATGTCACCTGGTCCGTGTGACGCGGGCACCGCCGTGACGGTCAGGCCGCGCCGCGCCGCGGCCTCCCACGGCGCGAGACCGCGCACCGAGGGCAGCGCGAACGCCGCCGCCGCGGCCGGGGTGGTGAGCGTCGGGATGCCCGAGCGCACGAGCTCGGCGCCGGAGGTGTCGAGGTTGTCCTCGTGCGCGTGATGGCTCAGCAGCACGAGATGCACGGGCGGCAGCGCGGCGACGTCGAGGGCGGGCCCCCGCGTCTTCACGAGATCCGCGCCGTCGGGGTCGGGGTACGCGGCGGGAGGGTCGAACGTCGGGTCGGTGAGGATCGTGAGGCCGGCGTACTCCAGCAGCACGGTCGGACCGCCCAGGTAGGTCACGGTGAGCCCCGGCATAGGGTTGAGCCTATGGCTGAGCGGCTCGCCGACTCCACGAGTCCCTACCTCCGCTCCCACGCGGGCAACCCCGTCGACTGGTGGCCGTGGGGCGCCGAGGCGTTCGCCGAGGCCGCCCGCCGCGACGTGCCGGTCATGATCTCGATCGGCTACGCGACGTGCCACTGGTGCCACGTCATGGCCCGTGAGAGCTTCTCCGACCCCGCGATCGCCGAGCAGCTGGCCGCGGGATTCGTCGCGATCAAGGTCGACCGCGAGGAGCACCCCGACGTCGACGCCGCCTACCTCGCCGCCGCGGGCGCGTTCACCCCGTCGCTCGGCTGGCCGCTCACCGTCTTCGCGACGCCGCAGGGGGCGACCTTCTACGCGGGCACCTACTTCCC
>CAMLMQ010000240.1 GCA_946481135.1 uncultured Microbacteriaceae bacterium | reverse complement strand
GCACCGTCGACCTGCTCGTCGAGACCGGAGCCTCCGACCGCGTGCTCGTCGACGGGCACCGTCACGAGGGCATCGAACTGCAGTTCGCCGGCGCGGGGCACCGCATCGACTTCGAGAAGCTCGTCGGGCGCGCCGTCTACCTCTACCCGCAGCACGAGGTGCTCAAAGACCTCGTCGCGCGCCGCCTCGCCGACAGCGGCGACGTGCGGTTCGGCTGCACCGTCGAGTCGGTCACCGACGTCGACACCGCTCCCCGCATCACCGGGACGGATGCCGAGGGCCGCCCGTTCGAGCTCACGGCCGACTTCGTCGTCGGCGGCGACGGCTCCCGCAGCGTCACCCGGCTGCCCGTCGTCGGGTCGCTCACCGGCGGCTACTTCCGCGAGTACCCGTTCGCGTGGTTCGGCATCCTCTGCGAGGCGCCGCCGTCGTCGGAGGAGCTCATCTACGCCAACTCCGACCAGGGCTTCGCGCTCATCAGCCAGCGCTCCGCGACGGTGCAGCGCATGTACCTGCAGTGCGACCCCGAGCAGGATCCCAACGCGTGGAGCGACGCCCAGATCTGGGACATGCTGCAGGCCCGCGTCGAGGGGCGCACCCTCAACGAGGGGAACATCTTCCAGCGCGACGTGCTGCGGTTCCGCTCGTTCGTCGCGTGGAAACTGCGTGAGGGGCGTGCCTTCCTCGTCGGGGATGCCGCCCACACGGTGCCGCCGACCGGCGCGAAGGGCATGAACCTCGCCGTCAACGACGTGCGCATCCTGCACGAGGGCCTCGCGGCGTTCTACCGCGGCGAGGGCTTCGGCGAGCTCGACCGCTACGAGGAGCGGGCGCTCCACCGCATCTGGCGCGCCCAGCACTTCTCGTGGTGGATGACGTCGATGCTGCACTCGACGCCCGACGCGACCGACTTCGACAAGCGTCGCCAGCTCGGTGAGCTCGAGAGCGTCGTCGCGTCGGAGGCGGGCAGCACCTACCTCGCCGAGGCCTACACCGGCTGGCCGTACGAGGACTGAGACTCCGCGGCCGGTCGACTCGGTGGCGTGTCGGCCGGCCGCGGCACTCAGTTGAGTACCGGCGTGTCCTCCGGAATGACGCCCGACCCGTAGAGGTCGGTGCCCAGGTCGCGGAGCGCCCGCAGCGCCACTCGCTGGGTGAGCGGCCCGTAGGAGATCCGCGCCACGCCGAGCGCCTCATACTCCGCGGCGGGGAGCGCCCCGGGCAGCCCGATGACCGAGACCTTGCCGACTCCGATGCCGGCGACGAGCTGCTCCACGACCTCCCGCGGATGCCCACCGGGCACGAACACCAGGGCCGCCCCCACATCGAGGAACGCCCGACCCCGGTCGATCGCCGCGGCGATCTTGCGGTCGAGCGGGATGTCGCCGCTGCGCGGGGTGAGCGCGTCGGTGCGGGCGTTGAGCTGGAAGGCCACACCCTCCTGTTCGGCGGCCTTCGTGATCGCGGCCACCCGCGCCACCGCCTCGTCGAACGGCCGGAAGCGGTCTTCGACGTTGGCGCCGACGATGCCGTACCCGATCGCCCGGCGGATCGTCTCGGCCGGGTCGTCGTAGCCGTCGTCGAGATCGGCCGACACCGGCAGGTCGACGGCCTCCGCGATGATGCGCGCCCCGTCGAGCGCGACATCGAGCGGCATCCCGCCGTCGGGGTAGCCGCGGCTCGCGGCGATCGAGTGCCCGGCCGTCGCGAGAGCCTTCGTCTGCGGCAGGTCGGCGATCACCTTCGCGCTGACGGCATCCCACACGTTCACCACGCGGAGGATCTCGGGAGCTTCGTGCAGCGCTTTGAGGGCCAGGGCCTTGTCGTGAGTGCTCATGGTCGCGACCCTAGCTCGCCGCAGCCTCGGCACACCGGACGGTCGCGGGCAAGGGGCGGCACCCCTCGCCGCCGCCCACGAGGATGTCGGCATGTCCTTCGCCGCGCTCCGGGCCGTCGCGCTCGCCGATGCGCTCAATGTCCTCGTCCTCACGGCCGTCTCCCCGCGGCATGGCGGTGCGGCCGCGGCGGGCTACGCGCCCGCGCTCGCCGCGACCGCGCTCGTCCACGCCGACCCCCGTCGACGCGGCCTCGCCCGCGCGCTGTGCGTCGGTGGGCTCGTGCCGAACACGATCGGGGCCGTGCTCGCCGCAGCGCGGAGGGGTCGCCACGACCGACGACTCTCCGGGTACGTGGGCGTCGGTGGTGTCATCCTCGGAGTGGGGTACCTCCTCGCGCTTCGCGACCGCGTCGACTGACACCGTTTGCCCGAGACTGCAAGGATCGGAACGTCATGACCCGATGGACCCTCCTCGCCGCCGCGATCCTCACCGAGGTCGCCGCGAGCCTGTCGCTCAAGGCGTCGCTCACGCACCCGGCGTTCCTCGTCGCGGTGGTCGCGGGGTACGTCGCGGCGTTCGCGTGCCTCTCGCTCGCACTGCGCCGCGGGATGCCGCTCGGCGTCGCGTACGGCATCTGGGCCGCCGCGGGGGTCGCGCTCACGGCGGTGCTGTCCGCGGTCGTCTTCGGCGAGCCGCTCACGCCGCTCATGCTCGGCGGCATCCTGCTCGTAATCGCGGGGGTGCTCTGCGTCGAGCTCGGCTCGCACCGCCGCCCCGCTGCCGTCGCCGTCGAGGAGGCGTGATGGAGTGGCTGTTCCTCGTCGGCGCGATCCTCACGGAGGTGGCGGCGACGCTGTCGCTCCGGGTCGCGTCGACGACGAAGCGCTCGCCGATCGGCTGGTACGCGGTCGTCGCGGTCGGCTACGTCGCCGCGTTCACGTTCCTGTCGCTCGCGCTGTCGGCGGGGATGCCGCTCGGCGTCGCGTACGGAATCTGGGCGGCCGCCGGGGTGGCGCTCACGGCGGTGTTCAGTCGCGTGTTCTTCCGGGAATCGCTCACGGGGCTGATGATCCTCGGCATCATCCTCATCATCGGTGGAGTGCTGCTCATCGAGGTCGGCTCCATCCCACTTTGAGGCGTCAGTTCTCGTCGGAATGGGTCCGCCAGACCGACGAGAATCGACGCCTCGAACCCGGCGGGCGCGACAGGCGTACACTCGCCTCTCGTGATTCGGATCGAGACGCCCACGGGGCGGCAGGGGGTACTCGGCGCGTTCAGCGCCGGTACGAGGTAGCTCGTCGACGAGCAGACCTCCCGCGATCTCGCGGTTCCCCTTCCCGACGCGTGCGTCGATCTCCCGCCGCCCTGCGCGGCCCCTTCCGAATCGGAGCTTCCATGCAGCCCCTCTCCGCGGACGCCGTCCGCGACTCCTTCGTCAACGTCTCGGTGCGCGAGCGCAAGGCGATCCTCCCGCCCGACGACCTCACCGACGCCGACTGGACCCACCTCGACTACCTCGGTTGGCGCGACCCCAAGAGCCCGCTGCTCGGGTACGTCGTCATCCCGCTGCCCGACGGCCCGGTCGGCGTGCTGCTGCGCCAGGCCGAGGCGACCCCGCGCAGCCGCGCCCAGTGCTCGTGGTGCGAGGACACCCGACTGCCCAACGACGTCGTGTTCTTCGCCGCGAAACGGGCGGGGGATGCCGGACGTCGCGGCGACACCCTCGGCACGCTCGTGTGCGCCCGCTTCGAGTGCTCGGTCAACGTGCGCCGGCCCGCGCCGCCGTCGTACGTCGGGTTCGACGCCGAGGCCGACCGGCAGCGCCGCATCCTCAACCTCCGCGAGCGCGTGACCGCGTTCGCCGAGCGGCTGCGCGTCTGAGGGCATCCCCACGTGCGCCGAGGGGTGGCGGGCGGGGCGCACACCTGGACCGTGAGAGCCCCCCCCCCCCACTCCGGCCCCCGGGAGGCCGGAGGCCCCGACGGGTATCAGCCCCCCGGCGACGTCG
>CAMLMQ010000239.1 GCA_946481135.1 uncultured Microbacteriaceae bacterium | reverse complement strand
CGGAATAGACGACGACCGCGACGCCGTCGACACCCCGCATGCGGCTCAGCATCCCGAGCACCGCGTGGGTCAGCAGGCGGGCCTCCTTCTCGCGGCGCTGCGGCGGCAGATCGATGCGCAGCGCCGACGCGAGCGTGCGGGTGCCGACGAACGGCACGCACACGAGGCTGCGGCGCGGTTCGAACCCGACGAGGGTCGGCACGAGGGCGAGCAGGTCGGCGACTCCCGACGCCTTGATGATCTCCATCCCAGGATGCTGGCGGGCCGGACCGGCGACTCTTCTCGCGCGATCGCTTCTCGGGGAGAGCGCAACCCGACGGCGCCTGGGGAGGGGCTATAGACCGAGACCTTGCTGGATGAGCGCGAGCACCGTGTGGCCGCGGGTTCGGTCAGCGGCATCCAATCCGATCCACGCCGGATGTGCACGGTCGGCAAGTTCAGAGGTCACGGCGCGAATGCGCTTGCGATCGTTCGCACTCGCCGCGTCGAAGTCGATCTCGGACACATCGTCGATGCACGCGAGCACCACGGCCGCGTCGTCGAGGTGCCGGCCGCGGTCGCGGCGATCCACGAGCCAGGCCGCCCCCTTCGCGACGAGCGCCCCGAACTCGTCGGGCACGCCGACCTCTGCTCGTCTCCCACCTCGGAACCGCAGGCGATAGATGTCGCGTGGCCGGATCGCCTGCTCGCCCGAGGGTGCTGCGAAAGCCGGGCGGCGATCCAGGCGAGGCGTCATCTTCGAGGGGAGGTGGTCGGCCACCATCAGGTCCACCTTGCGCCCGTCATCGTGGCGGAAGCGGTACGCGTGCGCTTCGTCCGCGCTGAGGTGGAACCCGATCGCGCCCAGCGCCGCGCGCGTCTCGGTCAGTGCTGACCGATTGACTCGGTAGTCGGCGAGCACGTCGAGATCGTCGGTCGGCCGACTCATGAGAACTCCCGCGCGGCGGGCATGCGCGGCGACCATGAGTCCCCCGACGAGCGTCAGCTGCGATCCGGTGGCGCCGAGTTCGATCACAGTGCGCCACGCGGGGACCAGGTCGTCATCGTGCATGTCGACCGTCAGCGTGCGGCCGGCCACGACATCCTCATCTCCTCGAGGGCGCGCAGACCCGCGCTTCGCTCCCGGGTGTCGAGGCTCGTCGCGAGGTCGGCCGCGACGACGGCCGTCGGCATCACGGCCTTGTCGAACGACACCGGGAGGGTGTTTTCGTAGATCACGTCGCGACCCGCGGCATCGGGCACCATGAGGTTCGCCGCAGCGTACTCGTCGGCGGTTCCGGACCGTACGTAGCCGGTGACGAAGCGCCGATCGGCGAGCAGGTCGGTGCCGAGGATGTCGGCAGCTGCGCGACCCGTGGCGATGAGACCGCGCGCGCTACGCGCGGCATTCGCCGCCGTGTAGCGGCGAGCGACGGTTCGCGAGGAGACGAGCTTCGCGAGTTCGTCGGCACTGCTCTCGCGGATGCGTCGCCGCACCCTTGCCCGGGTCGACTCGGTCAGCCACTCGGCGCGCAGCCCGGAGAGCTCCCAGAGCAGGCCCCACGCCGTCGACGTATCGAGCACCCGCCCGCGTCCACGACGCGCGGCGACCTCGTAGCGGGCGACCGAGTCGCTGTCGGCCAGCCATGCGCCGCCCGACAAGCGCCGACCGGAGATACGGCCCGACCCGAGGAGCGCGACGGCGCGCTGACGCGTGACGCCCAGGCGTCCGGCCAGTTCCGTCGCGGTGAGATCACTCATGTCAGAAAACTTTCTATTTAGAACCAATAGTGACACATAGGATGTCTGGGACCAACTGCATACGCGCACCTTGGCGACAACCGCAGACACCCGAAAGCGGGATGGCGGCCGCCGGCTCCCGCCCGCAGGCTGTCGAGATGGGGAATGCGGGGGAACTGACGCGCGCGCTCGTCGATCGGGTACCGGGTCAGTCGCTGATCGAGAAGCTCTTGGCGGAGTGGGATGCGGGCCGCATCCGCGTCGATGAGGCCGGCCGCGTCGCGGTCGACGACGAGACGCGCGGCTGGTACTGGAGCGTGCTGGGTGAACGTCGCGTCGCCGAGGTGATGTCATCGCTGGGTCGCGAGTGGACGGTGCTGCACTCGGTTCCGGTTGGCGCGGGCAACACCGACATCGACCACCTCGCCATCGGGCCGAGCGGCGTCTTCACGCTCAACACGAAGTACACGCCGGGACGCAAGATCTGGGCCGCCGGCCGGGGCCTCTTCGTCGACGGCGATCGACGACCGGAGTACCTGCGCAGTTCGATGAGCGAGCTGGCGCGTGTCGAGAGCGTGCTGTCTCGTGCCGCGGGCTTCGCGGTGCCGGTCGATGCGGCGATCGTCTTCGTCGGCCCAGCCGGTATCACGATCAAGGATGCGCCGGGATGGGACGGCACGATCCTCCACGTCGTCTCCGACGCTGAGCTGCCGACTCTCCTCCAGCGGCGCCGCGAGATGAGCGATGAGCAGCTCACGAAGGTGCTGGATGCGGCCCTCCGCCCCGAGACCTGGCACCGTGCGCCGCGCGCCTCGCAACCCGGACGCAACTTCGCGCGCGAGTTCGACGCACTTCGGGATGCGGTCGGGCCTGGGTTGGACTGGACGGGCGCCGCTCCAATTCGGACAGCCTCCCGACCGCGCGTGCGTCAGGCGCGTCCCGCAGCATCCCGGTCCCGCTCCGCGGAGAGCATCGGGCAGAAAGTGGCTCTCGGATGCCTGAGCGCAGTCGCTGTTCCGATCGCGGGGTGGTTCGTGCTGAACGCGCTGCTCCAGCACCTGCTCTCTCGCTAGGAGTCCGAACCGTCGTCGTCGCGGTTCCGCAGGAGGCGGCCTGAGCGATTCTAGAGCGATGCTGGCTAGCATCCCACCATGGCGACGAGCGGCACCTCATGATCGGCATCGGGTACGAAAGGCTGGCGCTCTCCGAACTGATCGAACGTCTTCGAGAGCAGGGCACGACCCTCGTCGTCGACGTTCGACTCAATGCGATCTCCCGCAAGCCCGGCTTCTCGAAGCGTGCCCTCGCGGCCGGGCTCGAGGAAGCGGGCATCCGGTACGTGCACGATCCCCGGCTCGGCAATCCGAAGCCGAACCGCGCCGGCTACGCCGAGTTGGGCTCGCCCGCAGGCCTCGCCGCACGCGCCCACTTCAGGGAGTTGCTCGGGAGAGAGCCGAGTGCCGAAGGGGTCCGCGACCTGGCGCGCCTCGCGGAGCGGGAAACGGTCGCAGTGCTCTGCTACGAGGCCGACGGAGCGCGTTGCCACCGCGAGCAGGTGATCGCCGCCGTCGCCGACGCCCGCACATCGCCGAGCGCCGACCCACCCGCGAGCTAGGCGCGGCTCACCCCAACCGCACCGACCGCCCCACCCACCGCCGACGCAACCACCGGTCATGCGACGCGACGACGACGGCCCCTGGGTACGACCCCAGCGCCTCCTCCAACTCCACGGCGAGGGCGAGCGACAGGTGGTTGCTCGGCTCGTCGAGCAGGAACAGGTGGGGCGGATGCGCGATCACCGTCGCGAGGGCGAGTCGCCGCTGCTGCCCCACCGACAGCGCGCCGACGGGCCGGTCGTGCTGCGCTGGCGGCAGCAGTCCGAGGTCGCTCAACGGGACGACGTCCGCCCGACGCGGGCCGACGGCATCCCGATACACCTCGCGGGCGGTGCGGGTCGGGTCGGCGAAGCGGATGTCTTGCCGCAGCATCCCGACGCGCAGCCCTTTCCGCGTGCTTCTACTTGCATGGTCGGGGTTTCGCCCCAGCTCCCCCGCGAGCACGGCGAGCAGCGTCGACTTGCCCGACCCGTTGGGGCCGGTGACGAGCACCCGGTCGCGCGCGGTGATGGTGAGCCGGTCGA
>CAMLMQ010000238.1 GCA_946481135.1 uncultured Microbacteriaceae bacterium | reverse complement strand
GCCGTGCACGCCCTGCGCGACCTCGCCCGCGAACCCGTCCCGGCATCCGTCGAGGCCGCCTACGAGGGCGTGCACTTCGCGTTCGGGCCCGACTACATCATCCCGAAGCCGCTCGACCCGCGGCTGCTCGGCACCGTCGCCGCCGCGGTCGCCCGGGCGGCCGTCGACTCGGGCGTGGCGACGCGACCCTACCCGGCGCACTACCCGCTCGGGTCGCTCGACGAGATCGTGCTCGGCGCCTGAGCCGGGCGCGGCTCAGGCGAGGGAGAGCACCGGGGCGACGACCCGCTCGGCCGCCGAGCGGTAGGCGGCGAGGATGATGCCGAGCACCTGGATGCCCTCCTCCTCGGTGTGGATCGGGCGGGCCCCGGTGCGCAGGCACTCGGCGAAGTGCGCGACCTCGGCGGCGAACTCGTGCACGGGCTCGAAGTCGTAGGTCGTGCTCGCGCGCTCCCCCCGGATGCGCACGGTGAGCGAGGTGCCGTCGCTCGTGAGCGACCCCTTCTCGCCGACCACGGAGAACCGCTCGGTGCCGGGGGCCGCCTGGTACGCCCAGCTCGTCGTGAGACTGCCGAGCACGCCGTTGTCGAAGCGCACGAGCAGCTGCGCGGAGTCCTCGCCCTCCATGAAGTCGAGTCGGTGGCGGCTGAGCATCGCCGTGACCTCGACCGGGGCGGCGCCCGCGAGGTGCAGCAGGAGGTAGGTGGGGTGGTAGCCCGTGTCGATGAGCTCACCGCCGCCGCTCGTCGCGGCGTGCGCGCGCCAGCCCATGTTCTCGGGGCTGAAGTCGTTGTAGAACGAATCGGTCGTGCGCACCTCGTAGACCCGCCCGAGCACGCCGCTGTCGATCGTCGTGCGTGCCGCCGCGACCGCGGGGAGGAACAGCTGGTTGTGGGCGCACATCACGGTGACCCCGTTGGCGCGCACGGCGGCGCGGATGTCGGCGGCCTCGGCGGGCGTCAAGCACAGCGGCTTCTCGCAGAGCACGTGCTTGCCGGCCTCGGCGGCGGCGACGATCGCGTCGCGGTGGAGGTGGTGGGGCAGGCAGATGTCGACGGCGTCGAGTTCGCCGTGCGTGAGCATGTCGGTGTACGACGCGAAGATCTCGGCGCCCGTGTCGCCCGCGCGACGCTCGGCGTTCTCCCGCACGGGGTCGGCGACCGCGGCGAACTCGACGAGTCCGGGGTTGCGCAGGTATCCGGCGACGTGGGCTCCGGCGATGCCGCCGGCGCCGATCAGTCCGATGCGCACGGGGGCGTCGACGGTCACGGGGTGTCTCCTTCGGGTCGGATGCGAGCGGCGGCGTTCGCGCGCTCGACGAGTCGGGTGAGTTCGATCGCGGCGGCAGCGTTGGCCGGGGTACGCGCTCCGGTGCGGATGCCCGCGACCCAGGTCTCGAACGGCGACGGGTCGGCGTCGTCGAGGGCCACCTCGGTCCAGCCGTCGCCGAGCGCTCCCCCCTTGCCGAGGAGCACCTCACGACCGAAGCCGTAGAGGAGGCTGCCGGCGGTGCCGCGCACCTCGACGGCGAACGCGCCGGGGGTCGTCACGAAACTCGCCTCGGCGACGCCGATCGCGCCGCCCGCGTAGCCGAGCGTGACGACGGCGTTGTCCTCCACCTCATGCCCGCTCACCGAGCCGTAGGCGGCCCGCACCGTCTCGGGGCGGCTGCCGAGCAGCGCCTGCACGAGGTAGACGGGGTGGCAGCCGAGGTCGGCGAGCGCGCCGCCGAGGGCCGTGTCGGGGTCGCCGAACCGGTCGGGCAGCCAGCCTGCGAGCCAGCCGTCGTGGGCCATCCGCACCCGCACGTAGGTGAGGTCGCCGAGGGTGCCCTCGTCGACGAGGCGCCGCAGCGTGACGGCGAGCGGGTCGGTGAGCCGCGGCAGTGACACGACGAGGGCGAGCTCGCGCGACTCGGCGAGGGTGACGAGCCCTTCGGCATCCTCGGTGGCTCCCGCGAGCAGCTTCTCGGTGAAGACGTGCACCCCCGCCTCGAGCGCCGCGGTGATCACCTCGGGGTGCTCGGAGGTCGCGGTCGTGACGGTCACCCCGTCGATGTCGTCGCGCGCGAGCAGCTCGGCGAGGTCGGCGACGAACTCGACCCCCCAGCGCTCGGCGCCCGCCCGGCCGCGCTCGGCATCCGGGTCCCACGCGGCGACGAGCCGGGTGTCGGCGTGCTCGGCGGCGAGCCGCGCGTAGTCGTCGGCGTGCACGTGCCAGAAGCCGAGCACGGCGATCCCGAGGGGCGGAGAGTCGGTCGGCCACTCCGATGTGGCATCGTTCCCAGTCATCCCGTCGACCCTATCCGCTGCTCCCCCATCGGCCGCAACCCCTCGCCGCGACGACGCCCGAGGAGCAGGATGGCGACATGGCGAAGGCGGCGGCCCCGGCGATCGAGGTCGAGGTCGGCGAGCGCACGGTGCGGGTCACGAACCCCGACCGCGTGTACTTCCCCGCACGCGGCGAGACGAAGCTCGACCTCGTCGAGTACTACCTCGCCGTCGGCGACGGCATCGTGAACGCCCTGCGTGAACGGCCGACGATGCTGCACCGCTACCCCGAGGGCGTCACGGGCGAGAAGGTGCACCAGAAGCGCCTCCCGCACGGGGCGCCGCCGTGGATGGAGACCGTGCGCGTGTTCTTCCCGCGCTACTCCCGCACCGCCGACGAGCTCTGCGTCACCGAACTCGCGCAGGTGATCTGGGCGGTGCAGATGTCGACCGTCGAGTTCCATCCCTGGAACAGCCGACGCGCGGACGTCGAGAAGCCCGACGAGTGGCGCATCGACCTCGACCCGGGCGACGCGTGCGACTTCGGCACGGTGCGACGGGTCGCGCACGTCGCCCGCGAGGTGCTCGACGAGCTCGGGGCGACGGGGTTCCCGAAGACGTCGGGCGGCACCGGACTGCACATCTACGTGCGCATCCCTCCCGAGCACGGCTTCGACGACGTGCGGCGGGCGGCTCTCGCGTTCGCGCGCGAGGTCGAGCGGCGCGCCGGCGGCGACGCGACGACGGCGTGGTGGCGCAAGGACCGCGACCCGGCGGCCGTGTTTGTCGACTACAACCAGAACGCGCGCGACCACACGATCGCCGCCGCCTACTCGGTGCGCGGCACCCCCGAGGCGACCGTGTCGACGCCGATCCGCTGGGACGAACTCGACGACGTCGACCCGCGCGAGTTCACGATCGCGACGGTGCCCGCGCGGTACGCCGAGCTCGGCGACCTGCACGCCGGCATCGACGACGCGGTGTTCGATCCGGCGCCACTCCTGGAGTGGGCGGATCGCGACGAACGGGAGGGTGCCGAGGCGCCGCCCGACCCCGACGAGCGCCACCGCGACGGCTGACCGTTTCGCGACGCGCGGCGACGGGAACGCGACGGCGGATGTCATCCGGGGGGAGCACAATGGTGCGGTGACGCGACGCGGGGTGATCCTCTTCATCGCCCTCGGCATCGCCTGGGGCATCCCCTACCTCTTCATCAAGGTCGCGGTGTCGGAGCTCGAGCCGCAGATGGTCGTGCTCGCCCGCGCGGGTCTGGCGGCCGTGCTCCTGCTGCCGATCGCGCTGCTGCGTCGCGAGATCGCGCCCGTGCTGCGGCGGTGGAAGCCGATGCTCGCGTACACGGTCGTCGAGATCGTGCTGCCCTGGTACTTCCTCAACTCGGCCGAGCAGCGCCTGCCGTCGTCGACGGCCGGGCTGCTCATCTCGGCCGTGCCGCTCGCCGGCGTCGGCGTCGCCATCCTCCTCGGCCGCGCGGTGCGGTTCGCCTGGTACAACTGGCTCGGCATCGCCGTCGGGATGGCCGGGGTCGCCGCGCTCGTCGGGCTCGACGTCGGCGGGTCCGACCTGATCGC
>CAMLMQ010000237.1 GCA_946481135.1 uncultured Microbacteriaceae bacterium | reverse complement strand
CGACGACGTGGTCGAGTCGCTCGCCCCGGTGCTCGACGGGCCGCCCGACGTGCTCATGGGCCACTCGCTCGGCGCCCTGGTCGCGAGTCTCGTCGCGCCCGCCCTCGAGCCGCGCGCGCTCGTCTACGTCGACCCGGCGTTCGCCTTCCCGCGCGGCGTGCGCGGCGCCGCCCTCAAGGCGATGTTCACGCTCGCACCGCGCCCGTCGGCCTGGACGCTGCGGCGCCTCAACCCGGGCTGGGACGAGTCCGACGTCGAGCTGGAGCTCGCGACCCTGCGGCTCTGGGACAAGCGCACGATCCTCGGCTTCGCGAGCACACGCGAGTTGCGTTCCCCGCGGAGCCTCGTCGCGCCGTCTCTCGTCGTGCTCGCCGAGCGGAGCCTGCTGATCGCCCCGCGCGACGCCGCGCGCATGCGCCGCGACGGGATGACGGTGGCGACGGTCGCCGGAGCCGGGCACACGGTCTTCCGCGACGACCACCCTGCGTTCATGCGTCTCGTGCGCGCCCATCTGGGCGCCCACGCGCTCACCCCGGTGGTCGAGTAGCGGCCGCAGGCCGCGTGCCGAGACCCCGCGTGCCGAGACCCCGGAACCCTAGACCGAGCGCAGCACCGCGACGATCTTGCCGAGGATCTCGGCGTCGTCGCCGAGGATCGGCTCGAACGCCGAGTTGCGCGGGAGCAGCCAGGTGTGGCCGTCGCGCTGACGGAACACCTTGACGGTCGCCTCGCCGTCGAGCATCGCGGCGACGATCTCGCCGTTCTCGGCGGACTGCTGCTGACGCACGACGACCCAGTCGCCGTCGCAGATGGCGGCGTCGATCATCGACTCGCCGACGACCTTGAGCATGAACAGGTCACCCTTGCCGACGAGCTGCCGAGGGAGCGGGAACACCTCGTCGACCTGCTGGTCGGCGGTGATCGGGATGCCGGCGGCGATGCGCCCGACGAGCGGCACCATCGCGGCGTCGCCGACCGGGGCTCCGGGGGCCGCATCGTCGGTGCCCGGCACCTCGATGAGCACCTCGAGGGCGCGGGGGCGGTTCGGGTCGCGGCGGAGGTAGCCCGACAGCTCGAGCTGGGTGAGCTGGTGGGTCACGCTGGAGAGCGAGGAGAGCCCCACGGCGTCGCCGATCTCGCGCATGCTCGGCGGGTAGCCGCGGCTCGCGACCGATCGCTGGATCATTTCGAGGATGGCCAGTTGCTTCTCGCTGAGCGAGGTGCGGCGGCGCGTCTGCACGCGCTCCGGGTCGGTGATCTCGTCCATGGCTCCTCCAGTCGTCCGGGGCGGCGTCGCGATGTCGGTGGTCGGTGGTCGAATCGTCCCGGCGATCGAAACTGTATCCGGTCGAGGTCGTCGGAACAAACCTTTGTTCGAGTGTGTCGCCGGATTCACGGGATGATTCCTGCGGGTACTTGAACACATGTTCGATCGAAGGTATGTTCGGAACACAGATTCGCCCCCGGGTCGTCGGCCCGGCCGCCGGAGGCCCGGGGGCAGAATCGCCACCTTCCACCGCAGGAGCCTCGAATGACCGCACTGACTCTCAGCACCGCCCCCGCGCTGCCGCGTCTGCGCCTCACCCGGCGCGGTCGCGCGGTGCTCACGACCCTCGCCGCGCTGCCCTTCGTGCTCGGCGCCCTCGTCCTCGGCATCAACGGGGGCGGCGCGATCGCGACCAGCACCGCGCCCGACTCCACCTTCGAGTGGGTGACGGTCGACGGCGGTCAGTCGTTGTGGGATCTCGCGGCGATCGTCGCTCCGGGGGAGGACCCGCGGGAGTTCGCGGCTCAGGTCGCCGCGCTCAACCAGTTGGAGTCGTCGACCGTGCAGCCCGGACAGCGCCTCGCGATCCCGGCGCAGTACACCGACTGATCCGCGGCCCGTCGCTCGTTAGGATCGGGCGAGTGGCATCCCTGTCCGATCTCCCCCTCCGCGACGACCTGACGGGTGCGGTGCCGTACGGCGCCCCCCAGGACCCGGTGCGCTACGCGCTCAACGTCAACGAGAACACCCACCCGATCCCCGAGGCGGTCGCGCGCGACATCGTCGAGCAGCTCGCCCGCGCCGTGCTCGGCGCGAATCGGTATCCCGATCGCGAGTTCGCGGAGCTGCGGGCGGCCTTCGCCGCCTACCTCGGTCACGGGCTGACGGCCGACCACGTCTGGGCGGCGAACGGATCGAACGAGATCATCCAGCACGTCCTGCAGGCCTTCGGGGGCCCGGGGCGCCGCGTGCTCGGCTACCCGCCCACGTACTCGATGCACCCGATCATCGCCGCGGGCACAGGCACCGAGTGGGTCGCGGCCGACCGGGATGCCGACTACCGCCTCTCGCCCGAGACGGCCGCCGCCGCGGTCGAACGCCTCGACCCCGACCTCGTGTTCCTGTGCGCTCCGAACAACCCGACGGGCACCCCGCTGCCGATCGAGACGATCGAGGCGGTGTACGCGGCATCCCGGGGCATCGTCTTCGTCGACGAGGCCTACGCCGAGTTCATGCCCGACGACGTGCCGAGCGCGCTGACCCTGCTGCCGGGGCGCGAGCGGCTCGTCGTCTCGCGCACGATGAGCAAGGCCTTCGCGTTCGCGGGAGTGCGCGTCGGGTACCTGGCCGCCGACCCGGCGGTGACCGACGCCCTGCGGCTCGTGCGCCTGCCCTACCACCTCTCGGCGCTCACGCAGGCGGCCGCCCTCGCGGCGCTGCGCCACGCGCCCGAGATGCTCGCGATGGTCGACGACATCCGCGCGCAGCGCGACCTGCTGCTCGCCGAGCTGCCGACGCTCGGCTACCGCGCCCACGAGTCGTGGGCGAACTTCGTGCTCTTCGACGGGGTCGACGACCCCGGCGCGACGTTCCGCGCGCTGCGCGAGCGCGACATCCTCGTCCGGGATGTCGGGCTGCCGGGAGCGCTGCGCGTGACGGCCGGAACGGCGGAGGAGACCCGCTACTTCCTCGACGCCCTCGCCGCGCTCGGTCCGGGCGGCGCCCACTAGGCGCGCTCACTAAGCTGGGGGGATGGCCTCCCGCACCGCGAAGCTGTCGCGTCGAACGAGCGAGTCGAGCATCGAGCTGAGCCTCGACCTCGACGGCACGGGCGCATCCAGCATCCACACGACGGTGCCGTTCTTCGACCACCTGCTGACCGCCTTCAGCAAGCACTCGCTCGTCGACCTCCAGGTGACGGCGTCGGGCGACACCGAGATCGACGTGCACCACACGGTCGAGGACACCGGGATCGTGCTCGGGCAGGCGATCAAGCAGGCGCTCGGCGACAAGTCGGGGATCGGCCGCTACGGCGACGCGCTCGTGCCGCTCGACGAGGCGCTCGCGCAAGCTGTCGTCGACGTCTCGGGTCGCCCCTACCTCGTGCACGGCGGCGAGCCGGACGGTTTCGCCCACCACCTCATCGGTGGGCACTTCACCGGGTCGATGGTGCGCCACGTCTTCGAGGCGATCGCGTTCAACGCGGGGCTCACGATGCACATCACGGTCGTCGCCGGCCGCGACCCGCACCACATCGCCGAAGCGCAGTTCAAGGCGTTCGCGCGCGCGTTCCGCCGCGCCGTCGAACCCGACGCGCGGGTGAGCGGCATCCCGTCGACGAAGGGCGCGCTCTAGTCATGGCCGCTGCGAAGTCCGTGGTCGTGCTCGACTACGGATCGGGCAACGTGCACTCCGCCGTCAAGGCGCTCGAAGCCGCCGGCGCCGAGGTCGAGCTCACCGCCGACCGGCATCGGGTCATGGAGGCCGACGGCCTCCTCGTGCCCGGGGTCGGGGCCTTCGCGGCCGTCATGAGCGCCCTCGACGCCGTGCGGGGCGGGGAGCTGATCGAGCGGCGCCTCGCGGGCGGGCGGCCCGTGCTCGGCATCTGCGTGGGCATGCAGGTGCTGTTCGAGCGCGGCGTGGAACGCGGGGTCGAC
>CAMLMQ010000236.1 GCA_946481135.1 uncultured Microbacteriaceae bacterium | reverse complement strand
AGGTCGATCGCCTTGTCGGGCAGCTGACGGCTCGTGATGTAGCGGTTGGAGAGGGATGCCGCCGCGACGAGGGCGCTGTCGGCGATCGTGACCTTGTGGTGCGCTTCGTAGCGCTCCTTGAGTCCGCGCAGGATCGCGACGGTGTCCTCCACCGACGGCTCACCCACGTACACCTGCTGGAAGCGGCGCTCGAGCGCGGCATCCTTCTCGATGTACTCGCGGTACTCGTTGAGCGTCGTCGCGCCGATGAGCCGCAGCTCGCCGCGGGCGAGCATCGGCTTGAGCATGTTCGCCGCCGCGACCGAGCCCTCGCCGCCGCCGGCGCCCATGAGGGTGTGCAGCTCGTCGATGAACGTGATGACCTGCCCGTCGGACTCGTCGATCTCCTTGAGCACGGCCTTGAGCCGCTCCTCGAACTCGCCGCGGTACTTCGCGCCCGCGACGAGCGCCGCGAGGTCGAGGCTCACGAGCTGCTTGTCCTTGAGCGAGTCGGCGACGTCGCCCGCGACGATGCGCTGCGCGAGCCCCTCGACGACGGCGGTCTTGCCGACGCCGGGCTCGCCGATGAGCACGGGGTTGTTCTTCGTGCGCCGGGTCAGCACCTGGCTGATGCGGCGGATCTCGGCATCCCGACCGATGACCGGGTCGAGCTTGCCCGACTTCGCGATCTCGGTGAGGTTGATGCCGTACTGCTCAAGCGCGCTCTTCTGCTCCTCCTGGGAGGAGGGAGCGCCCTGCATGTTCGCCATCGCGGTGTCCTTCTCTAGTCTCGGGGTCCGAACGGTCGCCAGACGACGACCGAGGTCGACTTCTTCACTCTCGTGCCCGATCGCAGCGGCACGACCTCGCCCGCGGGGCCGGCTGCGAACACGCGACGACCGGGGCGGTTGAGCACCTCCTCGGCGAGCGCCGACTCGAGCTCACGCACGCGCGCGGCGAGGGCGCTCACCTCGTTCTCGAGCTCGAGGATGCGCCGGATGCCCTGGAGGTTGAGGCCCTCCGCCGACAACCGGGCGATCTCGCGGAGCTGGGCGACATCCCGCATCGAGTACCGGCGCGACTGCCCCGCGGTGCGGCGCGGCGAGACGAGCCCGAGCTTGTCGTACTGGCGGAGGGTCTGCGGGTGCATGCCGCTCAACTCGGCCGCCACGGCGATCGCGAACAGCGGGCTGTTCACGTCGACGCCGCCGTCCCTGCCGTTCATGGCGCGACGGTGTCCGAGGTCGACGGGATGTCGCGGGGGCGCAGCACGTGCGCCATCCACCACCAGGAGAACCATCCGATCGCGGCCGTGCCGAGAACGGCGATCGGGATCAGGATCGCCGCCGCGGCGACAGTGAACCCGGACAGGTCGACGTCGGAGGTGAGCCAACTCGCCACCTGCACGACGAATCCGCCGACGGTGCCGATGAGCCAGCTCCCGACGACGGCGATGCCCGTCCCGGCCCAGGTCACGCCCCAGGGTTGGTTCACCCCGTGCGCCCCGAGGATGCCGCGGCTGACGAACAACGCGGCGGCCATGAGCGCGAGGCCGACGACCCCGCCGACGACGAGCCAGATGCCGACCTGACCGAGGTCGAACGAGCCGAGGAACTCGCGGAACCCGGCCTCGCCCGCACCGCCGCGGCCGATGAGCTGCGCGATGCCGAGGATCATCCCGCCGACGAGGGCGACCATGACGGCGCCGCTCAGCAGCGTCCACCCGAGTGACAGCACGCTGAACGACACGGCTCCCGCGATCCACGCGCCACGACGGGCGCGCGGCGTCAGCGGGGGTCGCGGCGGCGCCGGGTGATACACCGGCACAGGACCTTGGGTCATCGCGCTCACCGCCCCGCGCGCGCCCGGGCGAGGAGATCGTCGCGGGGGTTCTCGGGCGCGAGCTTGGCGAACGCCTCGAGGGCGTCGATCGCCGCCGTCGACAGGTTGTCGGGCACCGCGATGACGACCTCGGCGAGCAGGTCGCCCGTGCCCTTCGACGTCGTCACGCCGCGACCCTTCACCCGCAGCACCCGGCCGTTGGGCGTTCCCGCGGCGATCTTGAGGCGCACGGTGTCGCCCTGCAGCGTCGGCACCTCGATCGCCGCACCGAGCGCGGCCTCGGCGAAGGTCACCGGCACGTCGACACGGAGGTTGAGTCCGTCGCGCTCGAACACGGGATGCGGGCGCACCGTCACCGTGATGACGAGGTCACCCGCCTCCCCGCCGTCGGGGCTCGGCTGCCCCTTGCCCTTCAGGCGGATCTTCTGCCCGTCGGAGACGCCGGCGGGGATCTTCACCTTCACCTCGCGGCCGTCGGCCATGCGCAGACCCACCGTGTCACCGCGGATGGCGGTGAGGAAGTCGAGCGTCGTGTTCGCGGTGACGTCGCCGCCCTTCGTGGGGCCGCCGAACCCGCCGAAACCCCCGGAGGTCTGGCCGAACCGGCCTCCTCCGAAGAGGTTGCCGACGAGGTCGTCGAAGTCGGTCGCCGAAGCCCGGCCCCCGCGGCCGAAGCCGCGGAAGATGTCCTCGAAGCCCTGGTTGCCGGCGCCGCCCGTCGAGAAGCGAGCACCCGAACCCATGGCGCGGATCTGGTCGTACTCCTCGCGGAGCGCGGGGTCGGAGAGCACCGAGTACGCCTCGCTGATCTCCTTGAACTTCGCCTCCGCCGCCGCGTTGCCCGCATTGGAGTCGGGATGGTGCTGCCGGGCGAGCTTGCGGTAGGTCTTCTTGAGATCGGCCTCCGAGACGTCCTTCGACACCCCGAGCACCGCGTAGAAGTCCTTCTCGAACCAGTCCTGACTGGCCATGCGACCTCCGGGCTACTCGGGCGAGGAGACGGCGACCTTGGCGGGGCGGATGAGCCGCTCCCCCAGCAGGTAACCGGTCTCGATCACGTCGGCGACGGTGTCGTGGTCGACCTCGGCACTCGGCAGCCGCACGAGAGCCTCGTGCAGCTTCGGATCGAAGCGCTCGCCCTTCTCGCCGACCTTCGCGAGGCCGTACTTCTCGAAGCCCGAGCGGATCTTCTGCGCCACGAGGGTGAGTGGAGCGCCCTCCACGAGGTCGCCGTGGGCCTCCGCCCGATCGAGGTCGTCGATCGCCGGCAGCAACGAGCGGATCACCTCGGCGATGACCGCCTCGCGGTTCGCCTGCCGATCGCGCTCGACCCGGGTGCGGAAGTTCTTCAGCTCCGCCTCGGCGCGCGCGGCCCGCTCGCGGTACTCGCCGACCAGGTCGCGCTCCGCTTCGGCGAGCAGGGCCAGGTCGTCGTCGCTGAACTCGACATCGGCATCCTGCGCCTCGACGAGCTCGACGTCGTCGGCACCCTCGGGCTCCTCCTCGACGAGCGGCTCCTCGGAGTCGGCGGCCGGAGAGCCCTTGCGGGGCTCGCCGGTCTCCGGGTCGATCTTGCGCTTGTCGTGGATGCGGGGGTTCTCGTCGTTCGTCTCGTCGGCCATGCCTACTTCTTCGACTCCTCGTCCTTCGGCTCCTCGTCGTCGACGATCTCGGCGTCGACGATGTCCTCGTCGCTGCTCGTCGCCGACTCCTCGGGGGCCGTCTCGGGTTCGGTGGTGGGCGCGTTGTAGATCGCCTCGCCGAGCTTCGTCTGGCTGGCGCTCAGCTTGTCGAACGCCGACTTCACGGCGGCGTCGTCCTCGCCCTGCAGCGCCGTCTTGAGCGCGTCGACGTCGGCCTGGACCTCGGTCTTCACGTCGTCGGGCAGCTTGTCCTCGTTCTCCTTGATGAGCTTGTCGACCGAGTACGCGAGCTGCTCGGCGCTGTTGCGCACCTCGGCCGCCTCGCGCCGCGACTTGTCTTCGGCGGCGTGCTCCTCGGCCTCGCGCACCATGCGCTCGATGTCCTCCTTGGGCAGCGACGAGCCGCCCGTGATGGTCATCGACTGCTCCTTGCCGGTGCCCTTGTCCTTCGCCGAGACGTGCACGATGCCGTT
>CAMLMQ010000235.1 GCA_946481135.1 uncultured Microbacteriaceae bacterium | reverse complement strand
CACCACGACCAGTTCCCGGTCGACACCTACCAGACCGGTTCCGGCACCTCGTCGAACATGAACATGAACGAGGTGCTCGCGACCCTCGCGACCCGCAAGCGCGGCGACAAGGTGCACCCGAACGACCACGTCAACATGTCGCAGTCGAGCAACGACGTGTTCCCGACCTCGGTGCACGTCGCCGTCACCGGGGCGCTGCTGAACGACCTCATCCCGGCGCTGACGCATCTCGCCGAAGCCCTCGAGGCCAAGGCGGAGTTGTGGAAGGGCGTCGTGAAGGCCGGCCGCACCCACCTCATGGATGCGACCCCCGTGACGCTCGGGCAGGAGTTCGGCGGGTACGCGCGCCAGGTGCGCCTCGGCATCGAGCGCATCCAGGCGTCGATCCCGCGCGTGGCGGAGGTGCCGCTCGGCGGCACCGCCACCGGCACGGGCATCAACACGCCGAAGGGGTTCTCGGAGAAGGTCATCCAGGTCGTCGCCGAGACGTCGGGCCTACCGGTCACCGAGGCGCTCGACCACTTCGAGGCACAGGGGGCACGCGACGGCCTCGTCGAGGCCTCGGGCGCGCTGCGCGTGATCGCGGTGTCGCTCACGAAGATCTGCAACGATCTCCGCTGGATGGGGTCGGGGCCGAACACGGGTCTCGCCGAGCTGTCGATCCCCGACCTGCAGCCCGGGTCGTCGATCATGCCCGGCAAGGTCAACCCGGTCATCCCCGAGGCCGTCATCATGGTCGGCGCCCGCGTCGTCGGCAACGACGCGACGATCGCGTGGGCGGGCGCGACGGGCAACTTCGAGCTCAACGTCGCCATCCCCGTGATGGGCACGGCCCTGCTCGAGAGCATCCGTCTGCTCGCGAACTCGTCGCGTCTGCTCGCCGACAAGACCGTCGCGGGCCTGGAGGCGAACGAGGAGCGCGCCCGTGCGCTCGCCGAGTCGAGCCCGTCGATCGTCACGCCGCTCAACAAGTTCATCGGCTACGAGAACGCCGCGAAGATCGCGAAGCACTCGGTCGCGAAGGGCCTGACGGTGCGCGAGGCGGTGATCGACCTCGGCTACGTCGAGCGCGGCGAGCTCACGCTCGAGCAGCTCGACACCGCCCTCGACGTGCTGTCGATGACCCACCCGGGCTGACCCTGACGCTGCCGTTAGTTGCACGCGCGGCCTTTCTGCCGGGCGCGCGTGCAACTCGCGGGCGCGGAAGCCCATCCGGGATGATACCTGGTGGGATGCTGACCGCGTGCCCGTGAACCGCTCCCGTCGAGCCGTCGCCGCCCGGCGACGCTACCGGCGGTTCGTCGCGGCCGACAACGACCTCACGCCGGCCGAGTGGATGGCGATCCAGGCCGCGTGGGGAGGCTGCGCCTACTGCGGGGCGGCATCCGATGCCCTGCAGAAGGATTGCGTGCTGCCGCTGTCGCGCGGCGGGCGCTACACGCTGGAGAACGTCGTGCCCGCGTGCCGGTCGTGCAACGCGAGCAAGAGCAACGACGAGGTGACGGGATGGCTGCGCCGCACCCGCCGGGACGAGCCCGCGTTCCTGCTGCGCTGGGCCGCGGTCATGTCGACGCTGCGGCCACCGGCTCGGGAGTGATGGGTCTCACGAACGCGACGAGCAGCGCCGCGGCGAGGCACGCCTGACCGATGACGGCGAGCAGCGGGCCGGTCGCCGCCGCGTCACCGCCCGACGTGGCGAAGGTGTCGGCGAGGCCCATGCCCATCCCGAAGGCGGGCAGGAAGCCGAGTAGCGTCGTGCCGCTCACGAGGAAGAGCCCGAGCACGGTGAGGCGGCGCGTCGTCGCGAACCGGGCGGTGCGCGGAGCCACGGCGAACACGATCAGCGCGACGACCGCGAGCAACGTGGCCGCGGCCCACGCGACGCTCCACGGCACAGCCGCGACACCCTCGCGCGCGGCGGCGAGCCGGGCGTAGATCTCGTCGAGCGTGAGCCCCGGCACGCGCGCGAGCGGGTTCCACACGAAGACGTGAAGGATGCCGACAACGCACGTCGCGAGCGCGGCGACGCCGAACACCGCGACGAGGGCGAGCCGCGACGCGACCGGGACGGTTCGACGCACCGACCCGCTCAGGGCGACCGAGACGATCGCGAGCAGAAGCGCGACGGGGGCCGCGACGAGAAGAAGCACCCCGACCAGACGGGTGACGACGAGCGCGCCGGCGAGGACCGGCACGAGGACGAGCACGACGCTGATCGCGGCCCGCCCCGACCGCGCGGCGACGGCGGCGGCGCCCAGCAGTGCGACGACCCCGGCCACCGCGAGGGCGAGCGCGCCGAGCAGTACGACCACTCCCGCGGAGGCGACGACACCGCCGAGCGACGAGTATCCGCCGTAGAGGTACCATCCCGCGAGCAGCACGAGGCCGGCGAGCCCGAGCCCGGCGGCGACCCGGAGGCGGTGGCGGAACACCGCGCCGAGGGCGAGCCCGGACACGGCCGGGTCGAGTCGGTCGATCGTGATCGCCGTCGCGAGCGCGCCGACGGCGATCGAGGTGCGCGAGACGCCCGCATCCGCCGCCCCGGCGAGGTCGGCGAGCCACTCCTCCCGATACCGATCCCGCACGGCCGCCGGCAGCGTGCGTGCGGCAAGTCGCACGAGCCGTTCGGCGACGGCGCTCATGCGCCGGCCATCCCGGGTCGAAGCGTGGGTCTCGGCGACGCCGCACGGGCGACGGCGGCGCGGGCCGCCTCGGCGCCGTCCGCGGTCAGCCGGTAGAGTCGCCGCCGCGGACCGCTGCGCGCGGGGTCGTCCTCCCACTCCGATGCGACCCAACCCGCCCGCTCGAGCCGCTCGAGGATCGGGTAGACGCTGCCCGCGGGCCGCGACGTGGTGCCGACGATCCGCAGCCCCCAGATGGGTTCGGGCGCTCCGAGCAGGGCCGTGAGGACGTCGAGGGTCGCCGGAGTGAGACGGCTGAGCGGCTGCATCCCGTAACTCTACCTATATAGAGATAGCGCCGCCACCGTTGCCAGGGCGCCGGCGTAGCCGAGCAGCAGGAACGGGCCGAACGGGATGCGACTGCCCCTCCCCCGCGCGACGAGCACGACGAGCGAGACGACGCCGCCGACGAGGAACGCGATCAGCGGCGACGCGACCGCGATCGCCGTCGACGGCGACGCGAGGCCCAGGACGGCCGCGAGCTTCACATCCCCCATCCCCATGCCGCCGAACAGCGCGAGCAGGAGGAGCCCGCCGCCGTATGCGAGGCCCGCGACGACGGGGACGAGCGGTGGCTCCCCCGTCGTCGCCCACGAGCCCGCGGCGGCGAGCAGCCCGACGACGAGCCCCGGCACGACGAGGCGATTCGGCAGCCGATGCTCAGCGAGGTCGATGCGCGTGAGCTCCGGGGCGACCGCCGCGACGTAGAGCGCCGGGATGGCGGCGACCTGAGGTCCGATCGCGAACCAGGCCAGCATCACGAGTGCGGCACTCAGGGGAAGCTGCCACCCGATCCGTCGCATGCCTGGAGGGTAGCGGTGAGCCGACACGACCGGCCCGCCGCTCCCCACAGGATCAGGCCAGTTCGTTGCCTTCGAGCATCTCGGTCACGAGCGCCGCGATGGCCGAGCGCTCCGAGCGGGTGAGGGTGATGTGCGCGAACAGCGGATGCCCCTTGAGCGTCTCGATGACGCTCGCGACGCCGTCGTGCCGACCCACCCGGAGGTTGTCGCGCTGAGCGACGTCGTGGGTGAGCACGACCCGGGAGTTCTGCCCGATGCGCGACAGCACAGTGAGCAGCACGTTGCGCTCGAGCGACTGCGCCTCGTCGACGATCACGAACGCGTCGTGCAGCGACCGGCCGCGGATGTGGGTGAGCGGCAGCACCTCGAGGATGCCGCGCTCGACGACCTCTTCGAGCACGTTGTCGGAGACGAGGGCGCCGAGGGTGTCGAACACCGCCTGCCCCCACGGGTTCATCTTCTCGTCCTTGTCGCCGGGCAGGTAGCCGAG
>CAMLMQ010000234.1 GCA_946481135.1 uncultured Microbacteriaceae bacterium | reverse complement strand
GGTGACATGCTGAACGAACTAATCACCGGTGTTGCGCTGACCCCTTGAGACCACCCCCCCGGAGGCGACGAAGTCGGGCAATCTGCGTGGGGCGGGGTTGCGTGTCACCACGTGAGTGTGAATACTTTACCGAATGGTAAACGGAACGCTCGACCGGGTGTACGGCGCCCTCGCCGACCCGACGAGACGCGGGATGTTGGAGCGCCTCCGGCAGGGACCGCTCACCGTGAGCGACCTCGGCCGTCCCCTCGGGATGACGCTCGCCGGCGTCGGGAAGCACGTGGCGGTGCTCGAAGGCGCGGGTCTCGTGCGCACCCGCAAAGCCGGCCGTGTGCGCACGTGCGAACTTCAGGGCGAGGCGTACACCGAGGCCGCCGCCTGGATCGATGACCAACGGGCTCTCTGGGAAGAGCGCCTCGACCGGCTGGACACCTACCTGGAGGAAGCCCCGTGACCGAGTTCCGTGTGCAGCGCGTCATCGCGAAGCCGATCGAGGAGGTGTGGCGGGCCTTCACCGACGCCGACGCCCTCGCGGCCTGGTTCTGGCCGCCGCGATTCGCCACCGCCGTCGAGCTCGACCTGCGGGTCGGCGGCGCGTTCCGCATCGCCTCGGAGGCCGGGATGGCGGTGAGCGGAACCTACCTCGAGGTCGAGGCCCCCGACCGTCTCGTGCACACGTGGCGGTGGGACGGGGAGGACGAGGAGACCCTCGTGACACTGAGCCTCGTGCCCGTCGACGGCGGCACGGGCATCACGATCCTCCACGAACGCTTCAGCGACCCGGAGCAGGTGGTGCAGAACGAGCTCGGCTGGAACTCGTGCCTCGATCGGCTGGCGCCGGCGAACACCTAACCTGATTCCGTGATCGTCGCGTGGCTCGTGGAGTTGCTCGCGCTCGCGGCGACGCGGGAACGGTGGGCTCGCCGCCTCGTCGGCGACGATATTGCGCAGGCGCAAGCCGTCGTCGCGATTCCGGTCCACGGGCAACGCCACAGTGAAGGCGCGCTGATCGCCGATGCCGGGGGCCTTCGACTGCTCGCGAGCCCGCGAGAGGAGAGCGTCGAACCGTGGAGTTCGATCGCACGACTCGAGGTGGTGGTGGGCACGACGGGGCACCCGAACGCCATCAAGGTGCGCGGTGAGAATCCGATCTGGGAGGTCAGCTACACGCCGCTGTCCCCGGGCGGAGGCGAATACACCTCGTCGGAGACACGCCGACTCGTGGCCGCGATGGAAGCCGAGCGCCCGCCGGCTCAGTAGAGGCCGCGCGAGTAGTTCGCCGACTCGTAGTACGCGTCGAGCTCCTCGACGGGGGACTCGGGCCGTTCGAGCAGGTGGGCGATCACGGCGCGGCGGGCCACGGCATCCGGTCGCCACGTCGCGGGGTCCCACAGTTCGGAGCGCAGGAACGCCTTCGAGCAGTGGTGGAACACCTCGTCGATCTCGACCACGGCCGCGAGCAGCGGGCGGTGCCCCTTCACCACCATCGCGTCGAAGAACGGCGCGTCGCGCACGAGGCGGGCGCGTCCGTTGATGCGCAGCGTGTCGCCGCGCCCCGGGATGACGAAGAGCAGCCCGACGCGCGGGTCGCTGAGGATGTTGCGGTACCCGTCGACGCGCCGGTTGCCGGGTCGCTCGGCGAGGGCGATCGTGCGGTCGTCGATGACGTGTACGAGCTGCCCGGCGGGGTCGCCTTTGGGGGAGGCGTCGGTGCCGTCCGGGCCGGTCGTCGCGAGCACGCAGAAGGGCGACGCGGCGAGCCACTCGCGGTCGAGCGGCAGCAACGCGGGACGGGTCTTGCCCGCCGCCGCGGGGGTCGGCTCGCCGATCACCTCCGTGAGCGCGTGGAGGTCGTCGATCGTCGTCCAGGTGTCGGAAGCCGTCACGGCTCCAAACTACGCCCCGCTCACTCGTCCCAGGAGCGGATCGCGACGACGGCGTTGTGGCCGCCGAACCCGAACGAGTTGCTGATCGCGAGCTGCGGGCCGTCGCCGAGCGCGTGCGGCGCGGTGGGCACGAGCAGGGGGATGTCGGGGTCCTGATCGTCGAGGTTGATCGTCGGCGGGGCGGTGCGGTTCTGCACCGCGAGCACCGTGAGGATCGCCTCCAGCGCCCCCGTGCCGCCGAGGAGGTGACCGTGGGCGCCCTTCGTCGCCGACACCGGGATCTCGTGCACCCGCTCGCCGAACACGGCGAGCAGCGCCTTGTATTCGGCGATGTCGCCGACCGGGGTGCTCGTCGCGTGCGCGTTGATGTGCGTGACGTCATCCACCGTCGCGCCGGCCTGGTCGAGCGCCGCGAACACCGCACGGGCGGCTCCGCGACCCTCGGGGTCGGGGGCGGTGATGTGGTACGAGTCGCTCGTGACGCCGCCACCGGCGATCTCGGCGTAGATCTTCGCGCCGCGGGCCTGCGCATGCTCGAGGGTCTCCAGCACGAGCGTCGCGGCGCCCTCGCCCATGACGAAGCCGTCGCGGTTCACGTCATACGGACGCGAGGCGGCGCGCGGATCGTCGTTGCGCTTGCTGAGCGCCTGCATCGACCCGAACGACGCGAGCGTGATCGGGTGGATGCACGACTCGGTACCGCCCGCGAGCACGATGTCGGCGAGCCCCAGCTGCAGGTGGTCGTAGGCGTTCGCGATCGCCTCGGTGCTCGACGCGCACGCCGAGACGTCGGTGCGGGCGAAGGCGCGGGCGTCGAGGTCCATCGACACCGCCGCGGAGGCCGCGTTCGGCATGAGCATCGGCACCGTCATCGGCAGCACGCGCCGCGGGCCCTTCTCGCGCAGGGTGTCCCACGCGTCGAGCAGCGTCCAGAGTCCGCCGATGCCGGTCGAGTAGTCGACTCCGAGACGGGTCTTGTCGATGTCAGGCGCGCCGGCATCCGCCCACGCCTCGCGGGCCGAGATGAGCGCGAACTGGGCGCTCGGGTCGAGGCGCTTCGTCTCGACGCGTTCGAGCACCTCCTCGGGCCGCACCTTCGCCTCCATGGCGATCCGAACGGGGAGGTCGTACTGCTCGACCCACTCGTGCGTGAGGCTGTTCGCCCCGGACTCTCCGGCGAGAAGGGCCGACCAGGTCTCCTGGGCGGTGCCGCCGAGCGGCGTGGATGCCCCGATACCGGTGACGACGATGCGCTTGGTCATTTCGAAGGTGCTCCTGAGAGGGGTGGATGGGGGCGCGAGCCCCCATCCGGTGTCTTAACCCTGGGCGTTGACGATGAAGGTGACGGCGTCGCCGACGGTCGTGAGGTTCTTGACCTCCTCGTCGGGGATCTTCACGTCGAACTTCTCCTCGGCGTTGACGACGATCGTCATCATCGAGATGGAGTCGATGTCGAGGTCGTCGGTGAACGACTTGTCGAGCTCCACGCTGTCGGTCGCGATGCCGGTCTCGTCGTTGATGAGCTCGGCGAGGCCCGCGAGGACCTCTTCGGTGGACAGTGCCATGGTGATTCTCCTTGTTGGGGTGTGGAGCGGACGTTTCGAATGACCGCCCCGAGTCTATTAGGGCCGCATCCCTCAGGGCAGTCGCACGACCTGGGCGCCGTAGACGAGGCCGGCGCCGAAGCCGATCTGCAGGGCGAGTCCGCCGGAGAGCTCGGGGTGCTCCTCCAGCAGCCGGTGGGTCGCGAGCGGGATGGAGGCCGCCGACGTGTTGCCGGTGGTCTCGATGTCGCGACCGATGAGCACGTGCTCGGGCAGCTTCAGCTGCTTCGCGAGCTCGTCGATGATGCGCATGTTCGCCTGGTGCGGGATGAACGCGGCGAGTTCGTCGGCGGTGACGCCGGCGGCATCGAGCGCCTGCTGGGCGACCTTGGCCATCTCCCAGACGGCCCAGCGGAAGACCGTCTGCCCGTCCTGGCGCATCGTCGGCCACGGCTTCACCTTGTCGAGGTACTCCTCGAAGGTGCCGTTCATGCCGACGGCGTCCCACTTCGAGCCGTCGGAGCCCCACACGCTCGCCGAGATGCCCGGCTCGTCGGC
>CAMLMQ010000233.1 GCA_946481135.1 uncultured Microbacteriaceae bacterium | reverse complement strand
GGCGGCCTTGAGCGCACCCGCCTCGTCGGGCCAGTCGAGCAGCCCGATCTTCCACGCCTCCGCGAGCCGGTGCGCGAGGCCCTGCGCGCTGCCCGCGACGTGCGCCTCGTCGACGAGTCGGAAGTCGGCCTCGAGGCGTTCGAGCACATCCGTCTTCGCACCGAGCAGGGCCCGGTCGTGCTGCAGGAGCGAGTCGAGGGCGCTGCGCCACCACGCGAGCTCGAGCTCGGCGGCGACCTGCTGCTCGGGCACGTGGCGGTTCGCGAGATCGGTGATGAGCGCGTCGAGGTCGAGGGCGCGCAGCACCCCGACGAGCTCGGCGCGCTCCTGGAGATTCGCGAGCGCGTCGGAGTCGGCGGCGAGCCCGCCGAGCACCTCGCCGAGCTCGTGCAGCGGCAGCGAGAGCAGCGAGCTCTCGCGCGTCGTGCGTCCGAGCGGGGCGTCGAGCGATTCGAGGTCGGCGGCGACCTCGGTCCAGGCCGCCTGCACCTCGGCGATGCCCGTCGGCACCTCGGGCGTCACCCCCGCGGCGACGAAGCGCTGCCAGAGGATGCGCTGCCGCTGGATCGCGTCGAGCGCCGCGTGGAGGTCGCGCACGTGCATCCCGGGGCGCACGTACTCCTTCGCGAGGTGGGTGAGCCGGCGGCGATCACCCGCGCTCATCTGCGGCGCGTCACGGCGGGGCGCGGTCGCGGCGATCAGCTCGGTGAGCGAGCGGTCGAAGACGGCCGGCACGAAGCGGTCGAGGGTGTCACGGATGTCGGCGAGCAGCCGCAGGTAGACGCCGAGTTCGGCGATCGTCTCGAAGGGCCGCATCCGGGTCGCGCCCACGACCTCCTGGGCGCGCACGAGCAGCCACGGCACGGCCTCGGCGTGCAGGCGCTTCGCGAGGCGGTGCGCCGCGGCGGCGGCATCCCCGGTCGCGAAGGTCGCGCCGTACCAGGGTGAGTCGGCGGGGCCGTAGCGGAACTCGCCGAGCTTGGCCGCCTCGATCATCGTCGCCGCGGCGGGCGCGCGGTCGACGGCGAGACGCTCGACCGTCTCACGTCCGAGGCGTGCCGTCGTGGCGGGCGGATGCGGCAGCAGCGCGAGGCGGGAGAGCTCGGTGACGCAGTCGAGCACCGAGACCCCGAGCACGGGGTCGGGGCGGGTGAGCGCGCCGCGGTAGTCGAGCAGCACGGAACGCAGCCGCACGAGCGCCTCGTCGACCTCGCTCACGTCGGGCGCGGCGGCGCGCTCGTTGCGGGTGATGGCGCGCAGCAGGTCGCGACGGAGGCTGCGCGGCGACACGGCGACGCCCGGCAGCCCGATGTCGGTGAGGCGACGCGCGATCCCGGCGAGCGAGCCGCGGCGGGGACTCACGACGAGCACGCGCTTGCCCTGACCGACGAGCGCACCGAGCGCGTTGACGACGGTCTGCGTGCCGCCCGTGCCGGGCATCGTCGTGACGACGACCGAGTTGCCGGCCGCGATCTGGGCGATGACGTGCTCCTGCTCGGAGTCCGCGTCGAGCAGCAGCGAGTCGGTCGAGGGGTCGCGCTGGTCGGCGTCGATGACCTCCACCGGATGCTGGCCCTCGTCGAGCGCCCACTTGGCGGTCGCGTTGCCCGCGAGCGCGTCGAGCACGGGATGCTCCAGGTCGACGGCGTCGGCGACGAGCTGCTCGGCGACCTCCGCGAAGGCCGAGACGACGAGCCGGGGCTGCACGGCGAACCCGTCGAGGTGACCGGTGAGCGCCCGCAGCTGGTCGATGACCGCGTTCGGCTTGAACGTGCCGTCGGCGTCGCTCAGCGCGACGAACGCACGCGGGTCGAGCACGATGCCGAACTGACGCTCGAGAGCGCGCGCGAGGGCGGGGTTGAGCGTCGCCTCGCCGCGGAGCTTGAGCTCGACGTCCCGGCCGTAGCGCCGGATCGCGAGCGGCCGCAGCAGGATCGGGGCGCAGTACTCGCCCTCGGGTCCGGTCCAGGTGGCGACTCCGATGCCGAGCCGGATCGCGTCGATGCCGCGCGTGCTCGACAACTCGAGCCCCTTGGCGGCGATGCGGTCGGCGGCGAGACGGGCGGCGCGCAGGGCGATGTCGTCACGGATGAGCTGGGAGAGCAGGGTGCTCGCCCCGGTGATGAACCGGGCGAGACCGCCGGGGTGGGTCGTCGAGAGCTCGAGCCGCGTCGTCGCGTCGTCGACGAGGTGCAGCAGCGGCGAGCGTCCGCCGACGCCCGCGAGTTCGGCGCGCCAGTGCTCGCGCACGGGGGCCGCGGGGTCGCCGCGACGCCAGTCGGTGTCGACCGGGATCAACGCGGGCGCTGCGACGGCAGCGTCGAGCCCCTCCTCGTCCATTCCGAGGTCGTCCTCCCGCCGATCGGCATGCCGCACGTCGCCACGATAGGACGGCCCCTCGCGGATTCCGGGGAGGTTCCCCGGGGTTTCGGGCGGTTGCGCCCACTACCATCGGCGTCGTGGCGGCCGATCTCGCAGCGATCCTCGGACTCGTCGGCGGCACGCTCGGCGTCGCGTTCGCCGGGCTGACCGTCGGCGGCGTCGTGCTGCTCGCGCGCCGCGCCCGCCGCACGGCGAACGCCCCCCTCCCGGGGCGCACCGAGGCGGGCGTCGCGCTCGTCCGCGCCGACGAGGCGGTGCGTGCCGCATCCGACGACCTCGCCTTCGCGCTCGCGCAGTTCGGGGAGGACCGCACGCGCGACTTCGCGCGCGCCCTCGAGGCCGCGCGCCGCGACCTCGACGAGGCGTTCGTGCTGCAGAACCGGCTCGACGACGCGCAGCCGGAGGGTGAGCGTCGGCGCCGGGACTGGGCGAAGAGCATCCGGGCTCTCGCCGATCGCGCCCGCGACACCGTCGAGGCGGAGGCGCGGCGGTTCGCCGAGCTGCGGCGGAGCGAGGAGAGCGCGCCCGAGACCCTCCGGCTGATCCGTGCGCAGCTCGACGCCGTCGAGGCACGCCGGGCCGAGATCGGGCGGGTGCTCGACGACCTCCGCGCGCAGTACGTCGAGTCGGCGGTCGCCCCGGTCGCGGGCAACCCGGCCGAGGCGGATGCCGCCCTCGCGCAGGCGCGCGCCGCGGTCGACGAGGCGGATGCCGCCCTCGCGTCGAGCGCCGTGACGGCCGTGAGCGACGCACTCGCGACGGCGCAGCAGCGCGCCCGCGACGCCGCGGCGCTCCTGGATGCCGTCGAGCATCGACGCGACGAGCTCGCGGCGGCGGTCGCCGGCATCCAGGAGCTCGCGACCGAGCAGCGGGCGGCGCTCGAGGAGGCGCGTGCCCTGCGCGACGCGCCCCCCGATCCCGACTCGTCGGCCCTCGTGAACGCGAAGGTGTCCGAGCTCGAGCGCGAGCTCGCGACGGTGGACCGCGCGGGACGCCGCGACCCCGTCGCCGAACTCGATCGTCTCGTCGAGGCGGGCGATGCGCTCGACGTCGCCGTCGCGGCGGCACGCAACCAGCAGCGCCGGTTCGAGGGTGCCCGCGGGGCGCTCGCCGGCGCCCTGCTGTCGGCGCGTACGCAGATCAGCGCGGTCGAGGACTTCATCGGCTCGCACGGCGGCGGAGCCGGGTCGCGGTCGAAGCTCGCCGAGGCCAAGCGGGAGCTGCTGCTGGCCGAGAACGAGTCCGACCCCGTCGCCGCGCTCGACGCCGCCCGCCGCGCGCAGAACCGCGCGCGCGACGCCGACGACCTCGCGCGCTACGCCGGGCGCTGAACGGTCGCGCGGTGTCGGGCGGCCCGGCTGTCCGGGCGGCTCGGGCGCGCCGCCGCTCGGCGATCCGTCACATGTGTGACGGATTGCCCGTCCGACGGGTGCGAAATCGACGGATCACCGAGAGAGCACGGCCGGGGGCGCGCACGAGTCACCCCGGCGCGGACGGCTAGCTTGGGAGGATGCCCGACGCCGTCCCCGAGAACCGCGACGACGAGGCGACGTTCAGCCCGTCCGTCGCGCTCGTGACCGCGGCACGCGACGTCGAGGTGCGCCTCGCCGCGCTGCTCGAGCCGCACTCGCTCACGC
>CAMLMQ010000232.1 GCA_946481135.1 uncultured Microbacteriaceae bacterium | reverse complement strand
CGGCCCGAGCCCCAGCCGCCCGAGCCCGAGCCGTTCACGCCCGAGCCGCTCACGCCCGAGCCCGCCGAACCTCCGACCGGCGAGCCCGCGGCGCTCGTCGAGCCCGTGGCCGTGCCCGATCTCGCACACCTCCCGCCGCCCGTGGGGCTCGAGCCGGCGCCGCTGCCGCCCTACGATCCCGACGCCGACCCGTCCGCGCCCGTCGGCGCCGCCGTCGACCTGCCCCCACCACCCGGCGTCGCACCCCTCGAGCAGCCCGGCGAGGACGACGACGTCGTCGACGACGTCGACCGGGCCTTCGGAACCGGCGCCATCCCCGTCGACCCGACGGGCGCCGCCGTGCTCGCGCCGCCGTCCCGTCCCATCCCGACCGTGCGCATCCCCGACGACGAGCCCGCCCTCGTCGACGAGAAACCGCAGCAGCATCCCGCGCTGCTCGTCGAGACGACCGGGCCCGAGCCGACCGCGCTCGACCTTCGGGCCGGACGCGCAGCACGGCTGTTCTGGGTGTGGTTCGCCGCCAACTCCTCCGTCGTCGCGCTCGCGCTCGGCGCCGTGATCCTCGGACTCGGCATGAGCCTGCGTCAGACCCTCGTCGCGGTGCTCGTGGGCGTCGCACTGTCGTTCCTGCCCCTCGGCCTCGGCACGCTCGCGGGCAAGTGGACCGGGCAGCCGACGATGATCGTCTCGCGCGCGACCTTCGGGGTGCGGGGCAACGTCGTGCCCGCGGCGGTCGCCGTCGTCGCGCGGGTGTTCTGGGGCGGTGCATTCCTCTGGGTGCTCGCGACCGGCGTCGCCCGCGTACTCGTCGACGCCGGCCTCGACGTCGGGCTCGGCGAGACCGTGTGGACCTTCGTGGCGCTCGGCGCCGGTGCCGCGCTCGTCGTGGTCGTCGCACTCTTCGGCTACGGCCTCCTCGCCCGCATGCAGCTCGTGCTCAGTGTCGTCACGGCCCTGCTCGTCGTCGGACTCATCGTGATCACCTTCCCGCGCCTCGACATCGCCGCCGCGCAGACGATCCCCGACGGCCCGTGGATCCTCCTCGTGTCGGGTGCCGTGCTCGTCTTCAGCGTCGTCGGACTCGCGTGGGTGCACTCGACCGCCGACGTCGCGCGCTACCAACGCCCCGGCAGCGACGGGGGCGCGACGATGCTGTGGGCCACCTTCGGTGCGACGCTGCCCGCCTTCGTGCTCGTGGCCTGGGGCGCCCTGCTCGCCGCGTCCGACCCGCTCATCGCCGACGGGCTCGCGACCAACCCCCTCCACACGATCGCCGCGCTCCTGCCGATCTGGTACCCCGCGCCGTTGCTCGCCGCGGTGGCCCTCGGACTGCTCTCCGGCGCGGTCCTCACGCTCTACTCCGCCGGGTTCGCCGTGCAGGCCGTCGGGGCGGGTCTGCGCCGCCCGCTCGCGACGGGCCTCGCCTCCGTGCTGCTCGTCGGCGTCGCGGTCGTCCTGTCGCTGCTCGTCGGCGATGCGCGTGTCCTGCTCCGCGACGTGGCGACGACGCTCGCCGTGCCGGTCGCGGCGTGGGCGGGTCTCTTCGCGACCGAGACGATGATCCGCCGCCGGCGTTTCCACGCGCCCTCGCTGCTGCGACCCGGCGGGATCTACCCGGCGGTGCGATGGGTGAACCTCGTCGGGCTCGTCGTGATCACGGCTCTCGGATTCGGTCTCACCTCCGCCGCGTTGCCGGGGCTCGACTGGCAGGGCTACCTCTGGCCGTTGCTCGGCCTGCCGAGCGCCGACCCGATCGTCGAGACCGACCTCGGTGTGCTCGTCGCGCTCGCGCTCGGCATCTTGCTCCCGCTCGCGACCGCCGTGCCGGCCATCCGCCGGCAGGAGGCGGCGTCCGTAGACTGAGGCGGTGACCCCGACCCTCGCCGACGTGCTCGACGCCGTCGAGCGGCTCTGGCCCGAGACGGGCGCCGAGCCGTGGGATGCCGTGGGCCTGTTGTCGGGGGATCCGACGGCTCCCGTGCAGCGCATCCATCTCGCCGTCGACGCCGTGCTCGACACCGTCGACGAGGCGATCGCGGAGCGCGCCGACCTGCTCATCGCCCACCATCCGCTGCTGCTGCGCGGCGTGACGACGGTCGCCGAGACGCGGTACAAGGGCGCCGTGCTCGCCCGGCTCATCCGCGCCGGGTGCGCACTGCTCGCGGCGCACACCAACGCCGACGTCGTGACCTCGGGCACCTCCGCCGTGCTCGCCGAGCGGCTCGGGCTGCGCGACATCGTTCCGCTCGTGCCCGCGTCGGGCGACACCGCGACGGGCATCGGCCGCGTCGGCGTGCTCGCCGAACCGGTGCCGCTCGGTCGGCTCGCCCGGCACCTCGCCGACATCCTTCCGCCGACGGCACAGGGCATCCGCGTCGCGGGCGAGTACGACCGCTCGGTGCGCCGGGTCGCCCTCTGCGCGGGGGCGGGGGACGCCTACCTCGCCCACCCCGACGTGCTGGCAGCCGACGTCTACGTCACGAGCGACCTGCGCCACCATCCGGCGTCGGAGGCACGGGAGAACGCGCGCGTCTCGCGCGGGCCCGCCCTCGTCGACGTCTCGCACTGGGCGAGCGAGTGGCTCTGGCTCGACGTCGCGGCGACCCAGCTGCGCGATTCGCTTCCCGGCGTCGACGTGACGGTGAGCGACCTGCGCACCGACCCCTGGGCCTTCACGGTCATGCAATAACCGCGTTCCGACGGATCGCGTGAAAGGACGACATGGCACTCACGGCCGCCCCCGAGGATCAGGCTCTGCTGCTGGAGCTGCAGGCCTTCGACACCAAGCTCCAGCAGCTCGCGCGCCGCGCCGAGAAGCTGCCGGAGCGTACCGTCGTCGACGAACTGTCGACCCGCCGCGGCGCCCTCGAGCGCACCCGGGCCGAGCAGTTCGGCGCGGTGGAGGACGCGCGTCTGGAGCTCACCCGCACCGAGTCGGATGTCGAGGTCGTGCAGGCTCGGATCGCCCGCGACTCCGAGCGCCTCGCCTCGAGCTCGTCGGTGAAGGACGTGCAGGCGCTCGAGCAGGAGCTCGCGGCGCTCGCGAAGCGCCGCGGCGACCTGGAGGACATCCAGCTCGCGGTCATGGAGACGCTCGAAGAGCGCGAGGGTGAACTCGCCGCGACGGATGCCGAACTGTCGGCCCTCGCCGCGGAGCTGGAGTCGGCGACCGCGGCGCGCGACGAGGCTCTCGCCGCGATCGAGGCGGAACGCGTGCACGCGGCCGCCAACCGGGCGACCGTGGCGGGCAAGGTGCCGAGCGACCTCCTCGCGCTCTACGAGAAGCAGCGCGAGCGCTACGGTGTCGGCGCCTCCCACCTGCGGGCGGGCGTCACGAGCGCGAGCGGGGTCACCCTGAGCGCCACCGACATGACGGCGGTCCGCGCCGCCGCGCCCGACGCCGTGTTGCTGTGCCCCGACTCCAATGCGATCCTCGTGCGCACCGCGGAGTCCGGCCTGTGACGCGGCGGCTGCTCATCGAGGCCGACGGCGGCTCGCGCGGCAATCCCGGCATCGCGGCGGGTGGCGCCGTCGTCGTCGACGAGGCCACGGGCGAGCTGCTCGCCGAGCTCGGCGTCTACGTCGGCGTGGCCACGAACAACGTCGCCGAGTACACCGGGATGCTCGCCGGCGTCGAGCGGGCCCTCGCGATCGACCCGCACGCCGAGCTGCGGGTGCGGATGGACTCCAAGCTCGTCGTCGAGCAGATGAGCGGCCGCTGGAAGATCAAGCATCCCGACATGGCCGTGCTCGCCTCGAAGGCCCGCGACCTGCTCGTCGGTGTTCCGTTCGTCTTCGAATGGGTCCCGCGCCTGGAGAACTCCCGGGCCGATCGGCTCGCCAACGAGTCGATGGACAAGAAACTCTCTTTCGCCCGCCCCGAAACCGCGTAGCCTGGAGGGGCAAACGGGCCGGCCAGACGGTCGCGTCATCCTGTGAGGGATGCCGAGGAACGTCCGGGCACCGCAGGGCAGGGCGGTGGGTAACACCCACCCGGAGTGATCCGCGAGAAAGTGCAACA
>CAMLMQ010000231.1 GCA_946481135.1 uncultured Microbacteriaceae bacterium | reverse complement strand
GCACGACCGGCCGGATGCTGAGCCGTATCCGGAACAGCGCGCGCGCATCCTTGGTGGGGATGCTGCCCGTGCTCCGCATGCGACGCTCCTGGATCCTCGAGGGATTCGAGGCCTCCAGCGTAACGCCGGAAACCGGACGGAGAGGTTACGCCACGGTGACGATTGCGCAGCGCCCGGTCAGATGCCGGCGCGCACCGCCCACCAGTTGCCCCACGGTGCGCTGATCTTGACGCCCGTCGCGGGGGTCGAGGCGTGGATCATCTGGCCGTTGCCGATGTAGATACCCACGTGGCCGCCACCGTCAGTGATGATGAGGTCGCCCGGCATGACCGCCTCGCGCGCGATCGCCGTCATGTTGCCCTGCGCGCGCGACGAGTGCGGCAGCGAGATGCCGACATGCGCGAAGACGAACTGCGTGAAGCCCGAGCAGTCGAAGCCCGCGGGGCTCGAGCCCCCGAAGACGTAGGGCGCGCCGAGATACTGCATCGCGATCGACACGACAGTGTTGGGGTCGTAGCCCGGGTACGGGGGGTTGGCGAGCAGCGACCGCACGCTCGGTCCGCCGTAGGCACGGAACGCGGCGGCCTGCGCCGCGCGGGCGAGCTCGGCGGCCGACGTCGTCGTGTACGCGTCGCCGGCGGTGACGGCCGCGGGGGCGTCGGCGGGGAGCACCTCGAGGCTCTGCGCCTCGGCCGCCTTGTAGGCCTCCAACGCGGAGACGCCGGATGCCGCCTCAGTCGAGCGGTACGCGTACGCCGGCAGCGCGACGGTCGCGAAGATCGCCGGCACCGCGACGCCCATCACGAGCAGGGGCAGCACGCGGGGGCGGGGACGGCGGAAGGATTCGGGGGTGGATTCTGGGGCAGACGAAGCGGGGGTGGGGTTAGAGAACACGAGAGACTCCTGCGACGCACCGCCTCTCGAGCGGCCCCATCCCTGTCGTGTGTCACGTCGCGCGGCAGAGGATGGGTGACGCGACGCCCTGCCGAGCGGCCCCTCGCCGGACTGGCTGGCCGAGAGGACCTGCCGACTGTACGAACCGCTTCCTGAGAGCACGCCCTGTCTACCCCAACGTTCGGGGCGAACGCCCAGCACCCGAGCTGGGGAGGGGTGCCTACGTGGCGACGTAGACGTGAACGGCGACCTCGGGGGGCAACTCGAGCCCGTCACCGAACCCGTCGACCTGCACGAGCACGTAGCCCGACGACGCGGAGATCGTCGCCGGGGCGCCCGGCACGACGCCCGCGGCGCGCAGCTGCTCGAGCAGTTCGGGCTCGAACTGCACGGGTTCGCCGAGCCGACGCACGGTGACCGCGACGGGCTGCTCCTCGCCGCGCACGCGCTCGACGATGTTGACGACGCCCTCCAGGAAGGGACGAGACGCGGGGCCGCCGAGCTCCTCCAACGCGGGGATCGGGTTGCCGTAGGGCGACTCCGTCGGGTTGCCGAGCACCTCGAGCAGCCGACGCTCGACCTGCTCGCTCATGACGTGCTCCCACCGACACGCCTCGTCGTGCACGAGGCTCCAGTCGAGCCCGATGACGTCGTGCAGCAGGCGCTCGGCGAGCCGGTGCTTGCGCATGACGTGCAGCGCGCGGGTGCGGCCCTCCGGGGTGAACTCGAGGTGGCGGTCGCCCTCGACGCGCACGAGACCGTCGCGCTCCATGCGACCCACGGTCTGCGACACGGTCGGGCCGGAGTGCCCGAGGCGCTCGGAGATGCGCGCGCGCAGCGGCACGATGCCCTCCTCCTCGAGATCGAGGATGGTGCGCAGGTACATCTCCGTCGTGTCGACGAGATCGGTCATGGCGGTGGCCTCCCAGAACGTCCAGCCTACCTTTCGGCCGCCCGTAAGATCGGGGGCATGCCGAGCGTCGAGATCCCCCGCGAGCTGCTGCCCTCGGACGGACGGTTCGGCTGCGGGCCCTCGAAGGTGCGGCCCGAGCAGGTGGAGCACCTGCGCGCGCACGCCGACCTGCTCGGCACCTCGCACCGCCAGGCGCCGGTCAAGCAGCTTGTCGGGCGTGTGCGCTCGGGCCTCGCCGACCTCTTCTCGGCCCCCGAGGGGTACGAGGTACTGCTCGGCAATGGCGGCTCGACCGCGTTCTGGGACATGGCGGCGTACTCGCTGATCGAACGCCGCAGCGAGAACCTCGCGTTCGGCGAATTCGGCGCGAAGTTCGCCGCCGCGGCGGCCGCACCCCACCTCGAGAAGCCGCACGTCATCCAGGTGCCCGGAGGGCAACGCGCCGAACCGGAGGTCGTCGACGGTGTCGACGTCTACGCCTGGACGCACAACGAGACGTCGACGGGTGTCATGGCCCCCGTGACGCGGGTGCATGGGGATGCCGGGGCCCTCACCGTCATCGACGCGACGTCGGCGGCGGGCGGCGTGCTCTTCGACGCGTCGGAAGCGGATGTCTACTACTTCGCGCCGCAGAAGAACCTCGCGAGCGACGGCGGACTCTGGTTCGCCCTCGTCTCCCCCGCGGCGATCGAGCGCATCGAACGGATCGCGGCCTCGGACCGCTACATCCCCGAGATCCTCAGCCTGAAGAACGCGGTCGACAACAGCCGCCTCGACCAGACGCTCAACACTCCCGCGCTCGCGACGCTGCTGCTGCTCGAGAGCCAGCTCGATTGGATCCGCGACAACGGCGGCCTCACGTGGGCCGACGCCCGCACCCGCGAGTCGTCGGGGCTGCTCTACGACTGGTCGCTCGCGTCGGACGTCGCGACGCCGTTCGTCGAGAACGCGGCCGACCGTTCGCAGGTGGTTGCGACGATCGACTTCGACCCGAGCATCGACGCGGCCGCGATCGCGCGGGTGCTGCGCGACAACGGGATCGTCGACACCGAGCCGTACCGCAAGCTCGGGCGCAACCAGCTGCGGGTGGCGACGTTCACCGCGATCGAGCCGGATGACGTGCGCGCCCTGATCGCGAGCCTCGACTGGGTGCTGGAGAACGCCCCGATCACGGCGTCGGCCTGATGCGCCTCTTCATCCGCGACTCCGAACGGCGGCCCGACCCGGCGCCGCTGCGAACCGACGACCGCAAGGTCGTGCTCGTCGGGCTCGTGCTCTGGGTCGTCGCGCTCGGCGTGCTGCTGCTCCTGCTGCCGCAGCTGGAGGAGTCAGGCCTCGTCTGGTTGCTCTGGACGGTCGTCGTCGGACTCGGACTCGGGCTCGTCCTGCTCGTCGTCACCGCCAAGCGACACACCGACTAGTTCGTCGTCGGCGTCGTCGCCGCTCTCGAAGTCGATGCCGTCGTCGGGGTCGTCGCCGAGGTCATCGTGCTCGTCGTCGACGAGGTCGTCATCGGAGTCGGGGTCGTCGTCGGAGTCGGGGTCGTCGGCATCCTCACCGTCGCCCGCCTCGGCCGCCGCGGCCGCCTGTGCGGCCCGGTACTCCTCCAGCCGCTCCGCCCACGGCACCCAGTCGGGCGCGAGCAGGGCGCCGTCGTCGGGGCGCAGCTCCGTCTCGAGCACCGTCGGCGTCTCGCCGGGCAGCTGCGCGAGGCTCACCGACCAACTCCACCCGGGATAGCCCGCGACGTCGGCCGCGAAACGCAGCGTCGTGACGCCCTCGCCCTCGTCGACCGTGCCGAGCAACGGACCGACGGTCTCGATCGGGGTGACGCCGGTGAGCGCCGCGCGGGCGACCGACTCGAGGTCGCTCACGCGTCGAGATCGTCGGCGACGCGCCGCAGCACGGCGGCGATCTTCGCGCCGTGCGCCCGGTCGGGGTAGCGACCGTGCCGCAGCCCCGTGCCGATGCTGTCGAGCAGCTTCACGAGATCCTCGACGACGATCGCCATGTCGTCGGCGGAGCGACGGTTGCGCTGGGTGAGCGTCACGGGGGTGTCGAGCACACGTGCCGACAGGGCCTGGGCGCCCTTCTTGCCGTCGGCGATGCCGAACTCGAGGCGGGTTCCCGACTTCACGGTCGCACCCGCCGGCAGCGCCGAGGCGTGCAGGAACACCTCGGTGCCATCGTCGGAGGCGATGAACCCGAATCCCTTGTCCTCGTCGTAGAACTTGACCCGACCGGTGGGCATGGCGACTGACCTCTATCCTTGAGCCGTGGCGAACGACACCGCGGT
>CAMLMQ010000230.1 GCA_946481135.1 uncultured Microbacteriaceae bacterium | reverse complement strand
CTCGTGCTCGGCAAGCGCATCGGCTTCGCGAAGGGTGCGCACCAGCCGCACAACCCGCCCTTCGTGCTGCTCGGCGCCGCCATCCTGTGGTTCGGCTGGTTCGGGTTCAACGGCGGGGCGGAGGCCGCGTGGGCCTACGGCGACGGCGTCTACGGCTCGCTCACGCCGGACGGCACCTTCCTCGGCACGATCGTCGTGAACACGCTCGGCGCGACCGCCGCCGCCATCATCGGATGGCTCGTCGTCGAGAAGCTCAAGGACGGCAAGGCCACCTCGGTGGGCGCCGCGTCGGGTGCCGTGACCGGTCTCGTCGCGATCACCCCCGCGTGTGCGTTCCTCGACCCGGGCTGGGGCATCGTGCTCGGCCTCGTCGCGGGCGTCATCTCGGCCCTCGCGATCGAGCTGAAGTTCAAGCTCGGCTTCGACGACTCGCTCGACGTCGTGGGCATCCACCTCGTCGCCGGCCTCGTGGGCACGCTCTACCTCGGCTTCTTCGCCAAGGAGACCGGCCTCCTGTTCAGCGGGTCGCTCAACCAGCTCGCGCTGCAGGCGATCGCCGCGATCGGTGTGATGATCTACTCCTTCGTCGTCGCCTTCGTGATCGGCTTCGTGATCGAGAAGACGCTCGGCTTCCGCGTGAAGAACGAGGACGAGCTGGCCGGCATCGACACGGTCGTCCACGGCGAAGAGGGCTACGTCCTCGACGCCAAGTAAGTCAGCGACTCCTTCGGGATGTCCACGCGGGGCGCCGTCTCTTCGGAGGCGGCGCCCCGTACATTTCCCTCATGAGCACGCTGTTCGTCGCGATCTCCTTCGCGGCCGGCGCGCTCGCCACCCTCGCGGTCGCGCAGCTCGTGCGCCCGGTGCTCGCGGGGCGCATGATCTGGCCCGCCCTCGGTGCCGCCGCGGTGACGACGCTCGTCACGAGTGTCGCGGGAGCCGTGAGCGGTCTCGCGCGGCTCGACTACCTCCTCGCTCTCTCGGCGTTCGCCCTCCCGGTGCTCGTGCTGCTGGAGGCGGCCGCGATCGGGTCGGGCGCCGATCGCCTCGCCCGTTGGGTGCTGATGCTCACGTGGGGCGTCGTCGTCTTCCCAGCGGCGACGCTGCTGCCCCTCGCGGCGACCGAACCGTGCCGGTTCAGCGGATGCTCGATCGTCGACTTCGGTGGCGCACTGCCCCTCTTCGTCTCGGCCGGCGCGTTCGTGCTGCTCGCGTGGGCGCCGCCGTCGGCGGTCGCGCCGCGTCCGGTCGGCGGCTCGGAGGCGATCGCGGGGGTGCTCGGCTTCTGGTTCGCGTTCGCCCTGTGGCTCGCGAGCCTCGAGGCGGCACTCGACGCCTACGTGCCCCGCATCCTGCTCGCGGCCGCCGTCGGGCCACTCGCGGGTGCGCTCGGCTGGATGCTCGTGGATCGACTCAAGGCCGTGCCGCGTCCGCTGCCTCGTTCGCTCGGCTTCGGCTTCCTCGCAGGCATCGCGGCGACCGCGTCGGGGGCGGTGACGGTGTCGTTCCCGTGGTCGGCCGTCGTCGGCGCGCTCGCGGGCATCACCGCGGCGCTCATCCACGCTGCCCGCGGCCTCGCGAAGGCGGGGATGGCGCCGCGCTGGGGTCTCACCCTGCTCGGCGCCACGGCGGTGGGCTTTCTCGCACCGTCCGTGTGGGGCGACACCGTCGGCATCCTCTTCAGTGCGCAGGTCGGGATGCTGGCGCCGCCGCTCATCGCGTTCCTCGGCGTCGCCGTTGGTGCGGCACTCGTCTCGGCGCCCGTCTGGGTGCTGCTGCGACGCCGGCAGAGCGGCGACCCCGCGCCGGGGGAGACCCCCACGTGATGCCGCGGATGCCGGAGCCGATCACGCGGACCGCTCCCGGCTTCTCCGGCGGCGCGATCGCGAGTCAGCGCTGGAGCGACCTCACGTTTCTCCACTGGCGGGTCGAGGCGCCGCGGGTCGCGCCGCTGCTGCCACCCGGGCTGCGGCCCGATGAGTACGACGGGTCGTCGTGGGTGGGGTTGATTCCGTTCCGGCTCGACCGCGCCACCCTCTTCGGCAGTCCGGCGGTTCCGTACTTCGGCTCGTTCGTCGAGGTGAACGTGCGGCTCTACGCGGTCGACGCGGCGGGCCGGCGCGGGGTCGTGTTCCGGTCGCTCGAGGCGTCGCGGCTGCTCGCGGTGCTCGCGGCACGGGCCGCCTTCGGGCTGCCGTACCGGTGGGCGTCGACGGCGATGACGCGCTCGGAGGAGGTCGTCGCGTATCGGTCGCGGCGCCACCGCGGCGGGGCGTCGAGTCGGATCGTCACGCGGGTCGGTTCGGCGACGGTCGGCGACCCGCTCGCCGACTTCCTCACGGCACGCTGGGGGATGTTCACGAACCCGCGCGGTCGCACGCTCTTCGTGCCGAACTCCCACGCGCCCTGGTCGATGCACGCGGCGGAACTGCTCGAGCTCGACGACGCACTCGTCGCGGCGGCCGGACTGCCGGGCATCGTGGACCGCGCCCCCGACTCGGTGCTCTTCTCGCCCGGCGTCGTCACCCGGTTCGGACGACCGCACGCCGCCGGCATCTGACCGGCTGGCGTTCGAGCGAGGGCTCGGGCAGAGTCTCTCGCGTGGCGAATCAGCGGCAGCGGCAGGCGCGACTCGCGAGCCTCCTCGCCGACCTCGGGCGTCGGCCCGCCGCCGAACGCCCGCCCGCGCCCCGACTGGACGCGCTCCCGCCCGAGGCCGCCGAGCGGGTGCTCGACCTCTACCGCGAACTCGGCGGGCCCCCGCACGTGCCCGTGCCGCTGCGTCCGGGCGTCTGGGACATCGTGCTCGCAGGCGGGCTGATCGTCGAACTCGACGAGGAGCAGCACTTCAACCGCTACCGGCGGGTGACGCTCGCTCTGTCGTGGGCCGAAGCGCTGCCCTGGACCGCCGAGTACCGCACGTACTGCGAGGAGCGGGAGGATGCGGCCCTGCGCAAGGCGAAGCGTGGCGGCTACTGGACGAGCCCGTCGACCGAGGGCATGTTCGGCCTCGCCGACCCGCCGGGCGTCTTCGGCGCATCCGGATCCCCGCGCTGGAAGCAGCGCGCGCTCTACGACGCGATGCGGGATGCGCTCGCGGCGAGCGGGGGAGTGCGGCTCGCGCGCGTGGCGGTGTGGGACGAGGTCGGGGACACAACGCTCGCGCACGTGCTCGACGGTCGCGCCGAGGTCGAGTGGGAGGACCTCGTGGAGTTGATCGTCGCGCGCGAGGTCTAGAGGGGATCGGTCGTCAGGTCGCGCACGTGGTAGAACTCCTGGTCCCAGAGCAGGTAGATGAGCCAGGTCGGCAGGATGTACGACTCCTGCATGTAGTTCTCCTGCGACGCGTGGATCGCCCAGCCCTCGTGCTTCTTCTGCACTTCGGCCGACATCGCGTAGTCGGGGTCGGGCTGGTTGGCGGCGACGAAGGCGCCCTGCTCGCCGCCGAACATCGTCAGCGCCGTGGTCGGGCTGATCGTGTAGACGATCCAGCGCGGGCCCCGGTAGGCGCCCTCCTCCTCGGCGACCTGCGCGATCGCCGCCTCGGTGACCGCGCCCATCTCCATGTGGTCGGCGTGGCCGGTCGCCCCCGACTCGGGCCAGAACGCGACGACGACATCCGGCCGCACGAGACGCAGCTCGTCGGCGACCCGATCGACGAGCTCCTGCTCGTCGGCCTCGGGAACGCCGCCGTCGGGGTAGTCCCACACGACGTGACGGTCGACGCCGAGGTTGAAGCTGTTCATGAGCGCCTCGGCCTCACGGATGTCGCCGAGATCCTCCTGCCGACCGACGACCGGCGACTGCTCGCCGGCCTCGCCGCGCGTCGCCGTGATCATCGCCGTGTACGCGTCGTCGTGGGTCGCCGCGCGCCAGAACAGCCCGTTGACGGTCTGCTCGTCGTCGGGATGCGCGAACACCCCGAGCACGCGCTCGCCGCCGATCTCGCCGATGACCGAGTCGACGCCCTTCGCGGTGGGCATGTGGAAGAGGCTGCGTCCCGCCCAGTACACGCCGACGAGGAGAACGATGAGGACGGACGCGACGACGATGAGCGCGAGCTGGCCTTCGGAAAGGATGCGAAAGCCCTGAAGGCGAAGCTCGGCAAGGTGGTCACGGACCGTTTCGAAGCCGCGGCGAACGAGGAATGGGAGCGCGCGGGGATGAAGACCTGGACCGAGGGCGAGATCCCGGAAAA
>CAMLMQ010000229.1 GCA_946481135.1 uncultured Microbacteriaceae bacterium | reverse complement strand
GTGCGCAGCATCCTCGGGCGCTACCTCGAGCACTCGCGCATCTTCCGCTTCGAGAACGGCGGCGACCCGCTGCTGTTCATCGGCAGCGCCGACATGATGCACCGCAACCTCGACCGTCGCGTCGAGGCGCTCGTACGACTCACGAGCCCCGCCCACATCGACGAACTCGACGCTCTCTTCGACCTCGCGATGTCGGACGGCACGTCGTCGTGGTGGCTCGGAAGCGACGGCGAGTGGACCCGCCACGACCGCGACGATGCGGGAGAAGCGCTCGTCGACCTCCAGAATGAACTCATGAGGCAGATCGGGGCCCGCAAACGCGCCGGAGTGCGATGACGGCCGCGAGCATCCCGGGCGACCCGGTGCTGGCCGCGGGAGCGGTCTGCTGGAAGGTCACCGCGAAGGGCAAGCTGCGCATCCTCGTGGTGCACCGCACGCAGCATCGCGACACGTCGCTGCCGAAGGGCAAGCTCGACCCGGGCGAGACGCTGCCCGAGACCGCGGTGCGTGAGATCGCCGAGGAGACGGGACTCGTCGTCGGACTGGGGGTGCCGCTCGGCGTCGTCGAGTACGCGCTGCCGAACGGTCGCGACAAGAAGGTGTACTACTGGGCGGCGCAGGTGTCGCCGCTTGCCGTCGCCAACTCGACGTTCGTCGCCAACGACGAGATCGAGCAGCTCACCTGGCTGAGTCTCAAGAAGGCGCGGGCTCGACTGAGCTACCCGCACGATGTCGACATCGTCGAGCGGTTCGCCGAACTCTACGACCAGGGGCGCGCCCGCACGTTCGCGATCATCGCGCTGCGCCACGGCAAGGCGACCGCGCCGCACGACTGGGCCGGTCCCGATGCGACACGTCCGCTGCTGCCGCGCGGCGAGAAGCAGGCGCTGAGCGTCGCCCCCGCGGTCGCCGCCTTCCGCCCCACGATCCTCGTCTCGTCGACGGCGGTGCGCTGCACGACGACCATCGCCCCGACCGCGCGCCTCACCGGTCTCTCCGTCGGGCAGACCGAGGCGATCAGTCAGGATGCCTACGACTCACGGGGCGGCGCGGTGCGGGATGTCGTCGCCGAGCGGCTGCGGGCCGCGGAGACGGCCGTGCTGTGCAGTCACGGTCCGGTGCTGCCGCAGATCATCGACGCCGTCGCGGACGGCACGGGCACGGCCGACAGCGCCCGCCTGCGTCGTGCCGGCGCACTCGCAACCGGCGAGTACGCCGTGCTGCACGTTCCGGTCGATCATCCTGAGTCGGGCATCGTCGCCGTCGAGGTCCACGGCCCCGCCGTCTGAGCCCGCCCGCGGCTCGGGGTTCCGCACGACCGCCGTTCCATGGTCGTTAACCTTCCGTTCACCATTCGCCCGAAGGGTGGTCACGCGACGTTCCTACGGTCGACGACGGGTCCGCACGGATCCCTGTCCGATAACGACAATCCATTCCCGAAGGGAACACAGTGAACATCAAGCGCTCTGGCGGCATCGCCGCCATCGCCCTGGTCGGGGCTCTCGCCCTGGCCTCGTGCGCCGCGAACGAAGGCGGCACCGGCGGCGACGACAACACCAGCGACCTGACCGGCACGCTCGTCGGCGCGGGCGCGTCGTCGCAGCAGTCGGCCCAGGAGGCCTGGGTCGCCGGCTTCCAGACCGCCAACCCCGGAGTGACCGTCGAGTACGACCCGGTGGGCTCGGGCGGCGGCCGCGACACGTTCGTCGCGGGCGGCAGCCAGTTCGCCGGCACCGACCGCGCGTTCAACGACGAGGAGATCGCCGCCGACGAGTTCGGTTCGTGCGTCCCCGGCACCGGCATCATCGAGATCCCGGCGTACATCTCGCCGATCGCGGTCATCTTCAACCTCGAGGGCATCGACTCGCTCAACATGGACGCCGCGACCATCGCCGGCATCTTCGCGGGCCAGATCACCAACTGGAACGACCCGGCCATCGCCGAGCAGAACGACGGCGTCGAGCTGCCCGACCTGCAGATCACGGCCGTGCACCGCGCCGACGACTCGGGTACGACGGCGAACTTCACCGACTACCTCGCGGTGAACGCGCCCGACGTGTGGACCGTGGGCCCGATCGAGACCTGGCCGACCGAGTACGGCGGAGAGGCTGCCCCGCAGACCTCCGGCGTCGTGGACGCGGTCACCAACGGCACGGGCACGATCGGCTACGCCGACGCGTCGCGCGCCGGCGACCTCGGCACCGTCGCGGTCAAGGTCGGCGACGAGTACGTGCCGTACTCGCCCGAGGCCGCTGCCGCCATCGTCGACGCCTCGCCGTTCGTCGAGGGCCGCGGCGAGTTCGACTTCGCGGTCGAGCTCGAGCGCGACAGCACCGAATCGGGTGTCTACCCCGTCGTCCTCATCAGCTACCTCGTCGCGTGCGTCGAGTACGCCGAGGGCGCCCCGGTCGACCTGGTCAAGGCGTACCTCTCCTACATCGTGAGCGAAGAGGGCCAGGCCGCTGCGGCCGACGCCGCCGGCTCGGCGCCGATCTCGGACTCGCTCCGCGACAACGCCATGGCCGCGATCGACGCGATCAGCTGACACGCCCCACCTGCCCGGGGTCGTCGGTCATTGCCGTGACCGTCGGCCCCGGGCAGACTCACTTCCGGACCCCGTCGACACCCCACCGCTTCGAGAGGCACGCTCGACCATGACCGCCCCCACGACTCCGGCCCGCCCCGTGCAGCGTCCGGGTGACCGGATCTTCTCGGGCAGCGCGCTCCTCGCCGGCTCCCTCATCCTCGCGGCGCTCGCACTCGTCGCCGGCTTCCTGCTGCTGCAGAGCATCCCCGCGTTCACGACCTCGCCCGATGACATCTCGATCCTCAACGGTCAGTCGATCTGGGCGTACGCCGGTCCCCTCATCTTCGGCACGCTCTGGGCCGCCGCCCTCGCGCTGCTCATGGCCGTGCCCGTCGCGATCGGCATCGCCCTCTTCATCTCGCACTACGCCCCCCGCAGGCTCGCCCAGGGCCTCGGCTACGTGATCGACCTGCTCGCAGCGGTGCCGTCGGTCGTCTTCGGCCTGTGGGGCGGCAACGTGCTCGCCCCGGCGATCCAGCCCGCCTACACCTGGCTCGCCGAGAACCTGTCGTTCATCCCCCTCTTCGCCGGCCCCGCCTCGGGCACCGGTCGCACGATCCTCACCGCGGGTATCGTCCTCGCCGTGATGGTGCTGCCCATCATCACCGCCATCTGCCGCGAGGTCTTCCTGCAGACGCCCGTGCTGCATGAGGAGGCGGCGCTCGCGCTCGGCGCGACGCGGTGGGAGATGGTGCGGATGGCCGTGTTCCCGTTCGCCCGCGCCGGCATGATCTCGGCCGCGATGCTCGGCCTCGGTCGCGCCCTCGGCGAGACGATGGCCGTGGCGATGGTGCTCTCGGCGACAGGGGTCGTGACGATCAACCTCATCAGCCCGACCAACCCGTCGACGATCGCGGCGAACATCGCGCTGAGCTTCCCCGAGGCCTACGGCACGAACGTCAACGTGCTCATCGCGACCGGCCTCATGCTCTTCGCGATCACCCTCATCGTGAACGCCCTCGCCCGCATCGTCGTCAACCGCCGCAAGGCCTTCTCCGGAGCCAACTGATGACCGTCACCGCGGGCGCGAAGCCCACCGTCAACGCGTATGCGAGCGGGCGTCTGCCGAAGGCGGCGCCGTGGCTCGTGCTGCTCGCCTCCCTGCTCGTCTCCGCCGTCGTCTTCACCCTCATGTGGGTCGGCGAGCCCGGCTCCGACTTCAACATCGTCGGGACGGTCTTCTTCGGGTTTGTCGCGTATGCGGTCGCCATCTACGTGCTGGCGCGCCTCGTCGAGGGGCCCCGCCCGGCCACGAACCGACTCGTCACGACACTCGTCATCCTCGCCTTCGTCATCGCGCTCCTGCCGCTCATCTCCCTCGTCTTCACGGTCGTTACCAACGGCCTCGCGCGGTTCGACGTGACGTTCTTCACGTACTCGATGCGCAACGTCGTGGGTGACGGCGGCGGCGCGGTGCACGCGATCACCGGCACGCTGCTCATGACGGGCGCCGCCGCGCTCATCTCGATCCCGATCGGACTCCTCACCTCGATCTACCTCGTGGAGTACGGCCGCGGCAACCTCGCGCGGGCGATCACCTTCTTCGTCGACGTCATGACCGGCATCCCGTCGATCGTCGCCGGACTCTTCGCCTACGCCCTGTTCACGCTCGTCTTCGGGCCCGGCGTGCGCGTCGGCATC
>CAMLMQ010000228.1 GCA_946481135.1 uncultured Microbacteriaceae bacterium | reverse complement strand
CGCCGCGCGGGCAAGCCGTATCAGCTGAGCCCGAAGGCGCTGCTGCAGCAGACCCTCGTGTCGAGCGGCACGATGACGAACCGCATCGACCGGCTCGTCGAGCGGCAGCTGGTGGAGCGGCGCACCGATCCGCACGACGGGCGCGGGGTGCTCGTCGTGATGACGGATGCCGGCCGCGAGCGGGTGGATGTCGCGATCTCGGAGCTCGTCGCCGAGGAGTCGGAGCTGCTCGCGAGCCTCTCCCGGGCCGACCAAGAGCGGTTGAGCGCCCTGCTGCGCAAGCTCAGCGTCGAATTCGACGGCTGAACCCCGCGAGAACTCACGACCCGTCCCAGGTGTCGACCCACGAGGCGATGTCGACTCCATGGTTGTCGGGTGAGGCGAGCGTCCACCAGGCGGGGGCGTGCGAGTCGTCGACGAGGCGACCACCCGCGGCGAGCGCGGCGTCGACCCGGGCACGGGCCGCCTCGGTCGGCAGATGCACGTCGAGGTGGGTGCGCCCCCTCCCCCGTTTGCCGTTGCCGATCGGGTTGACGGCGATGCCGGGTCCGCGGCGCAGAGGGTCGACGGCATCCGTGTCGCCCTGCTCGACGTAGCCGAGCACGGCCGCCCAGAACGGCCGGGTGTCGGCATCCTCGTGCTGCGCGACGAAGACGTCGACCGTCTGGATGGCGCCGGGGTCGGGGCGCAGCCGCACCGCCGCGGCCGAGACCGTCGTGGCGAAGTCGACGACGCCCGCGGGGAGCGTCATGCCGTCGAACCCGACCCGCACCGCGATCGCCGTCGGGCGGAGGTCGACATCCGGATCCACCCCGTGCGCCTCGGCCGCGGCGACCACCTCGGGCACGAGTTCGGCGAGCTGGGCGAGCGCGTCGCCGCGGTAGAGCGCCTCGGCCCCGCGCGACGTGACACGCCAGTCGGAGGGCCCGAGCAGCTCGTGGAATCGCGCGGGGCTGAGCCCGCGAGGGTCGCTCATGCGGTGACTCTAGCCGCGGGCCCTCCCGAGGAACAGGCCGAGCGGGATGGCCGCGGCGCAGATCACCGAGCCGACGACGAACGCCGACTGCACCCCGCCCGCGGCACCCGCGGTCCCGGCCGCGCCGAGGCTGAAGAGCGCGACGAACACCGCGATCCCGGCAGCCCCGGCGACCTGCTGGAGGGTGTTCACGAGCGCGCTCGCGTGCGAGTAGAGCTCGGGGGCGACCGCGCCGAGCGCCGTCGTCATGAGCGGCGTGAGCATGACCGAGGTACCGAGACTCAGACCCGCGTGCATCGCGATGACGACGGGAACGGGAGTCGTGGCGCCGACCGTCGACAGCGCGAACATCGAGGCGGTCAGGACGATCGCTCCCGGGACGACGAGCACCCGCGGCCCGACCTTGTCGTAGGCGATACCGGCGAGCGGCGCGGCCAATGCCGAGAGGATGCCGCCGGGGAGCAGCGCGAGCCCCGCGATGTAGGCAGGCTGACGGAGCACCTCCTGCAGGTAGAGAGGCAGCAGGATGAGAGACCCGAAGAGCGCCATGGCCGAGATCACGATCGCGAGAGTCGCGAGGGTGAACCTCGCAGTGCGGAACACCGTGAGCTCCAACAGCACGCGGTCGGTGCGCCGCAACGCTCGTTGGCGGGCGACGAAGCCGCCGAGGGCGACCACGCCGACTGCGAACGGGATCGCCGGCGGGATGCCTCCGGCCTCGGTGTCGCCGAATCCGACGAGGCCGTAGATGAGACCCGAGAACCCGAGCGCCGAGAGCACGACCGAGAGTCCGTCGAAACGCGCTGCAGCGGTCGGCGTGGCGTTGCGTAGCCAGACGAAGGCGGCGCCGATCACGACGAGCGCGACGGGCAGCACGACAGCGAAGACACCGCGCCACCCGAGCGCCGTGAGGAGCACGCCGGAGATGGCCGGTCCGAGCGCGGGCGCGAAGGCTGTCACGAGTGCCACGAGGCCCATCACCCGGCCGCGGCGCTCGGGCTCGACAAGCGTCATGGCCGACGTGAACAGCAGCGGCAGCATGATCGCCGTGCCGACCGCCTGAACGACCCGCGCGGCGAGGAGCACTTCGAAGGTGGGTGCGAGCACGGCCAGCAGCGTGCCGACGGCGAACAGCCCCATCGCAGTGAAGTAGTTGCGGCGCAGGGTGTAGCGCTGCAGCAGCACGCCGGTGACGGGGATGACGACGGCGAGCGTCAGCATCACCGACGTCGTGAGCCATTGGGCGGCGACCGCGGAGACAGCGAGGTCGCCCATGATCGACGGGATCGCGACGCCCATCGCGGTCTCGTTGATGACGACCGCAAAGGTCGACGCGAGCAGCAGGGCGAGCACGAGTCGGGTGCGGATCGGGGTCTGGGCAGGGGTGTGGGGCGCGGCGTCGACCGCCGGCGCGTCGTCGAGAGACACATCTCCTCGTTTCGATTTCGGTACTGAGTACCACTCTGGCACTGCGTGTCTTTTTAGCACAGTGTGCTAGAAAAGTGCTCGTGACCCTCCCTACCGCGACTCCCCTGCGCGAACGTCGACGCCGCGAACTGACCCGCACCATCGCGAACGCCGCGCTCGACCTCTTCGAACGCGACGGGGTCGGAGCGACGACGATCGACGACATCGCCGCGGCCGCCGGCATCTCGCGCACGACGTTCTTCCGCCACTGCGCGGGCAAGGAGGCCGCGGTACTCGTCGACGATGGAGGGTTCGAATACGAGGTGCTCGCCGCCGTGCGCGTCGCCGAGGACCCGCGGCAAGTGCTCCGCCGCAGCTGGGCGACGATCATCGACGCATTCGACTCCGACCCCGAGGGCCACGGCCGATTCCTCCGCGTTCGGCGACTCACCCGCGTCGAGCCCACGCTGCTCGCCGCCGCGCGCGAGCGCGCCGCCCTCTTCGTCGACCGCATCGCCGACGCCATCCTCGAGGGGGGCACCGGCAGCGCCCTCGACGCCCGCGTGATCGCCGAGACGTTCGGACTCACCCTGCAGCTCACGCTCGACGAATGGGTGCGTCAGACGGATGCGGCATCCGTCACGGTCTCGCTGCGGTCTGCTCACGACGACGTGGTCCGGGCGCTCGCCCGGGCGGGTTCCGGGAACGCAGCGTGAGCGACTTCGACGCCGCGTACTGGAGCGCCCACTGGCAGAACACGGGGTCGGAGTCGGCGCCTCTCCCGAACCCGCACCTCGCCGAGGTCACCGGGCTGGCGCCGGATCGCGCTCTCGACGCCGGCTGCGGCGAAGGCGCCGAGGCGATCTGGCTCGCCGCGCGGGGATGGACCGTCACCGGCGCCGATATCTCCGCCGAAGCACTCGCACGTGCCGCACAGCACGCCGCGGACTCCGGCGTCGAGGTCGAGTGGACTCAAGCCGACCTGTCGGTCTGGCGACCTGACGCGACGTACGACCTCGTCACGACGTTCTACGCGCACCCGACGATGCCGCAGCTCGACTTCTACGTCCGCCTGGCCGACTGGGTCGCACGCGGAGGAACGCTGCTCGTCGTCGGCCACGGCCACGGCCACGGCCACGGCCACGGCCACGGCCACGGCCATCATCCGGCATCGGTCGTGACCGCCGAGGCGACCGCCGACGCGCTCACGGCCGCGGGTCTCACGGTGGAGGTCGCGCGCGAGGAGAACCGGATGCTGACCGACCGCTCGGGACGACCGGTCCCCCTGCGCGACGTCGTGGTGAGGGCGACCCGACCCGCCTGATGCCGCGCGGGCCTCCGATGCGCGACACTCGGAGCATGCCCCCCGTCGCGGAGGATCTCTCCGCTCCCCCGCGCGAACGTCGCCTGTCGCTGTGGCGTGACGGGATCGGAAACGGGGCCGCCGCCCACGAGCACCGGCTGCTCGCCGCCGCGCGGCCCGCCCTGCCCGTGCTCAACTGGCTCGGCCAGTTCGCCCGCCCGATCATGCGGGTGCCGGGACTCGGCTGGATCACCTCCGACCCGCGCATCGCGCGCCAGCTGCTCAACGATCCCGAGCACCTCACGCTGCTCTCCGAGGGCGGCGTCGGGCACCTGTGGGCGCAGATCCTGGGCGACTGGGTGCACGACCTCTTCGACGGACCCGGGCACCACGACCTGCGCACCCGCAGCCGGGAGCTGTTCACCGAGAAGACCTCCGCGGCGTTCGTGCAGCGGGCGTGGGCCGACCGGCTGGCCGGCGCGCGCAGAGTGCTGGATGCCGGGGGCGAGCTCGACCTCGCCGACCTGTCGCGCATCCTCGTCG
>CAMLMQ010000227.1 GCA_946481135.1 uncultured Microbacteriaceae bacterium | reverse complement strand
TTCGACATACCGGGTTTCGATACGCGTCGCTGCGCGGCGCTACTCAACCCACGGGGGTCAGCCGAAGGCCTCGACGATGGGGCGGAACTTGAGCTTCGTCTCGGCGAGTTCGCGATCGGCGTCGGAGTCGGCGACGATCCCCGCGCCCGCGTAGGCCGTGAGCGTGCCGTCGGTCGCGAGCTCGGCGGAACGCAGCGAGATCGCCCACTTGCCGTCGCCCGAGGCGTCCACCCAGCCCACCGGGCCGGCGTAGCGGCCGCGGTCGAAGGGCTCGAGCTCGCGGATCACCTGCAGGGCCGTGCGCGTCGGCGTGCCCGCGACGGCGGCCGTCGGGTGCAGCGCCGCCACGAGGTCGAGCGATCCCGATCCGTCGGAGAGGCGCCCGTGCACGTCGCTCGCGAGGTGCCACAGGTTCGGCAGCTTGAGGGTGAACGGCAACTCGTCGGCCGTGATGCCCGGCCCGTGCGGCCGTAGCGCCCGCAGCACGCTCTCGACCGCGAACCGGTGCTCGTCGAGATCCTTCGCCGAGGTCGCGAGCTCCGCGGCGGCCGCGGCATCCGCCTCGGCGTCGGCGCCCCGCGCGTGGCTGCCGGCGAGCACCCGCGCGGTGACGTCGCCCGCGGTGACGCGCACGAGGGTCTCGGGGCTCGACCCGAGGTGGCCGTCGACCGCGAAGGTCCACGTGTCGGGGTAGCCGAGCGCGAGCTCGAGCAGCACGCGGCGCAGGTCGGCGCCCTGCGGCACGCGCCCGACCAGGTCGCGGGCGAGCACGACCTTCTGCAGGCGGTCCGGGCCGCCGGCGAGGATGCGCGCGACGGCCGTGCGCACCGCCTCGCGGTAGCCGTCGGCGTCGAGGGCACCCGGGTGCAGCGTGAGTCGGTACTCCGCCCCCAGCGGGGAGGCGGTGACGGGGTCGTCGGCGCCGTTCACGCGGGTGATCCAGCCGACTCCGTCACGGCGTCCGACGATCACGCGGGGCACGATGAGCACGCTCGACCGCGTCGAGGTGTCGTCGAAGGCGAACGCGCCGAACGCGACGAGTCCCGAGCCGCGCACCCGCACCTCGTCGTCGACGCGGGCCGCCGCCGCGACCTCGCGCCACGCGGCCGCGGCATCCGCGAGACGCGTGGGTCCGGTGAACTCCAGGCGCAGAGCCTCGCCGAGGCCCGCGATCCCGTCGCCGCGCCGCAGGAACAGCAGCGGACGACCGGGGTCGGCGTAGGGGATGAGCGAAGGGACCGGGTCGATCCGGCGCGTTTCGACGGTCAGCTCCGTCACCCTCCCAGCCTAGGTCTCCGCACGGCCCCGCGCCGGACCCGGAGGGCCGCCCTGCGTAGGATGGATCAGGTGAGCGCGGCCGACCTGAACAAGGACCCGGATGAGGTGTCCGGCATGTTCGACAACGTCGCGCCGGGGTACGACCGCACGAACGCCGTGCTGAGCGTCGGCAACGACATGCTGTGGCGGATCGCGACCACCCGCGCGGTCGATCCGAAGCCCGGCGAGCGCATCCTCGACATCGCCTGCGGCACGGGAACCTCGACCGTTCCGCTGGCCAAATCGGGGGCCACGGTCGTCGGCGTCGACTTCTCGCCCGCGATGATCGCCGAGGCGCAGCGCAAGCATCCGACGCTGGAGTTCCGCGAGGCCGACGCGATGAAGCTGCCCTTCGGCGACGACGAGTTCGACGCCGTCACGATCTCGTTCGGGCTGCGCAACGTGCAGGAGCCGAAGGTCGCACTCGCCGAGATGTACCGCGTGCTCAAGCCCGGCGGCCGCGTCGTCGTATGCGAGTTCTCGAAGCCGCCGCGGGCGATCCTGCGCGCGGGCTACTACGCCTACCTCCGAGTGGTCGCGCCGCTCGTCGCGGGCATCACGTCCTCCAACCCGGAGGCCTACCGCTATCTGGTCGAGTCGATCCGTGACTGGCCCGACCAGCAGACGCTCAGCCAGTGGATCCGCGGCGTCGGGTTCACGCGCGTCGCCTACCGCAACCTCACGACGGGTGTCGTCGCGCTGCACCGCGGACGCAAACCCGAAGACCTCGCCATCCGGGCCGCGACCGCACGACGCACCGGGCGGGCTCGACGCACGCCGAGCACCTCGTGAGCCCCGCCCCTCTCGCCCGCCGCAGCAAGACCCTCAGCGCGTCGCTCGGGCTCGGCGAGAAGCTGTTCGCGTCGAGCGAGGAACGTCAGTTCGCGGCCGACATCGAGGCGGGCCTGGAGGTCGTCGAGCGTCGCCTCGTCGAGCAGGTGCGCTACGCCGACGAGATCGCCGACGTCACGACCCGCTATCTGCTGGATGCCGGCGGCAAGCGCGTGCGTCCCGTGCTGACCCTGCTCACCGCTCAGCTCGGCTCGGGATCGAACGAGGATGTGCTCACCGCGGCCCAGGCGGTGGAGATCACCCATCTCGCCTCGCTGTACCACGACGACGTCATGGACGAGGCGGAGCTGCGTCGCGGGGTGCCGAGCGCGCAGACGGTGTGGGGCAACTCGGTCGCGATCCTCACCGGCGACCTGCTGTTCGCGCGCGCGGCGAAGCTGATCGCGAGCCTCGGCGAGCGCGCGCTCGCCATCCATGCCGACACGTTCGAGCGGCTCTGCCTCGGGCAGCTGCACGAGACGATCGGGCCGCAGCCCGGCGACGACCCGATCGAGCACTACCTGTCGGTGCTCTCCGACAAGACGGGTTCGCTCATCTCGCTCGCCGGGCTCGTCGGCGTGATCTTCTCCGACGCCCCCGAGGAGTACCGCGAGCCGGTGCAGCAGTTCGGCGAGCGCATCGGCGTCGCGTTCCAGCTCGTCGACGACGTCATCGACCTCTCGGCCCGCGTCGAGGAGACCGGCAAGGCGCCCGGAACCGATCTGCGCGCCGGCGTGCCGACCCTCCCGCTGCTCTACCTGCGCCGTCGCGCCGAGTCCGACGCCTCGGCGGCTGAACTGCTCGCGCGGCTCGAACGCGACATCGAGGCGTCGACCGACGACGTCGTGCATCCCGACTTCGCGGCGGCGGTCGCCGACCTGCGTCGCCATCAGGTGACGGACGATACACTCGCCGAGGCTCACCGCTGGGCCGACCGTGCGGTGGAGGCCCTCCAGCCGCTCCCGGACGGGCCGGTCAAGAAGGCGCTCACCCGGTTCGCTCAGGCCATCGTCGAGCGATCCGGCTGAGGCCCGCCGAACGAATCCCCACAGTGAAGGAACCCCCGTTGACCAAGCTTCGCCTGGCCATCGTCGGAGCCGGCCCCGCCGGCATCTACGCCGCGGACATCCTGCTGAAGCACGAACGCTCGTTCGACGTCTCGATCGACCTCTTCGAAGGGCTCCCCGCGCCGTACGGTCTCGTGCGGTACGGCGTCGCGCCCGATCACCCGCGCATCAAGGGCATCATCACGGCCCTGCGTGAGGTGCTCGACCGCGGCGACATCCGCATCTTCGGCAACGTGCTCTACGGGCGCGACATCACCCTCGACGACCTCAAGCAGCACTACCACGCCGTGATCTTCGCGACCGGGGCGGTGCGGGATGCCGACCTCGATATCCCCGGCATCGACCTGCCCGGCTCGTACGGCGCCGCCGACTTCGTCTCGTGGTACGACGGGCACCCCGACTATCCGCGCGAGTGGCCGCTCGACGCCGAGTCGGTGGCCGTCATCGGCAACGGCAACGTCGCGCTCGACGTGGCGCGCATCCTCGCCAAGCACGCCGACGACCTGCTGCCGACCGAGATCCCGGCGAACGTCTACGAGGGACTCAAGGCGTCACCCGTGACCGACGTGCACGTCTTCGGCCGGCGGGGCCCGACGCAGGTGAAGTTCAGCCCGCTCGAGCTGCGCGAACTCGGCGAGCTGCGGGATGTCGACATGGTCGTGTACGACGAGGACTTCGACTACGACGACGCCGCGCGCGCCGCGATCGAATCGAACAAGCAGATCCTCGTCATCGACCGGGTGTTCACGAAGTGGCGCGCGGAGGAGACCGGCACCGCGTCGCGGCGCCTGCACCTGCACTTCTATGCGAAGCCGCTCGAGGTCGTCGCGGGTGAGGACGGACGGGTCGCCGCGTTCCGCTACGAGCGCACCGAGCCGGATGGCGAGGGCGGCGTACGGGGCACGGGCGAGATCCGCGAGGTGGCCGTGCAGGCGCTCTACCGCGCGGTCGGGTACTTCGGCTCGCCGCTTCCCGGCATCCCGTTCGACGCGCGCCGCGGCGTCATCCCGAACCACGAGGGCCAGGTG
>CAMLMQ010000226.1 GCA_946481135.1 uncultured Microbacteriaceae bacterium | reverse complement strand
CCGTTGAACAGCATCGGCGCCTCGTCCTTCTCGCCCTCGCCGATCACGACGGTGCCCGCGAAGTCGACGGTGCCGAGGAACTTGCGCATCGCATCCACGGCCGCGCCGTCGGCGCCGTTCTTGTCGCCGCGCCCGATGAAGGGGAAGGCCCGGATGGCGGCGGCCTCGGTCGCCCGCACGAGCTCCATGCCGAGGTTGCGGTCGGGGTGGGTGAACAGGATGCCGTCGTCGTCCGCCATGCGGGTGTGTCCTCGTCGATCGTGGGAGTCGGTGTGGGGCCCCGTGGCGGAAGGGCGTGGAGCCAGCCTAGCGAGCCTCGCTAGGCTCGACCCATGCCTATCGCTACCCCCGACCAGTACGCCGAGATGCTCGACACCGCCAAGAAGACGGGCTTCGCGTTCCCCGCGATCAACGTGTCGTCGTCGCAGACGATCAACGCGGTGCTGCAGGGCCTCACCGAGGCCGGGTCCGACGGCATCATCCAGGTCACGACGGGCGGTGCCGACTACTTCGCCGGTCAGAGCGTCAAGGCGCGCGCCTCCGGAGCGCTCGCCTTCGCGGCGTTCGCGACCGAGGTCGCCAAGAACTACCCCATCACGGTCGCCCTGCACACCGACCACTGCCCGAAGGATGCGCTGCCCGGCTTCGTCGAGCCGCTCATCGCGGCGTCCGAAGCCCAGGTGAAGGCGGGCGGCAACCCGATCTTCCAGTCGCACATGTGGGACGGCTCGGCCGTGCCGCTGCCCGAGAACCTGGAGATCGCGAAAGACCTGCTTCCGCGCATGAAGGCGATCAACGCGATCCTCGAGGTCGAGATCGGCGTCGTCGGCGGCGAGGAGGATGGCGTCGCCCACGAGATCAACGAGCACCTGTACACGACCCTCGACGACGCGATCGCGACCGTCGAGGCCCTCGGCCTCGGCGAGCAGGGTCGCTACATGGCGGCGCTCACGTTCGGCAACGTGCACGGCGTCTACGCGCCGGGCAACGTGAAGCTGCGCCCCGAGCTGCTCAAGGAGATCCAGGACGGGCTCGCCGCGAAGTACGGGACGGGCCCCAAGCCGCTCGACCTCGTCTTCCACGGCGGCTCGGGCTCGACCGACCAGGAGATCGCCGACGCCGTCTCGTACGGCGTCGTCAAGATGAACATCGACACCGACACCCAGTACGCGTTCACGCGCTCGATCGCGGGCACGATGTTCACCAACTACGACGGCGTGCTCAAGGTCGACGGGTCGGTCGGCAACAAGAAGATCTACGACCCGCGCGCCTGGGGCAAGATCGCCGAGACGGCGATGGCCGCCCGCGTGGCCGAGGCGACGCGCCAGCTCGGCAGCGCCGGCCACTCGATCAGCTCGAAGTAGCCCACCCCGCACCACACCGCGCGGGGTGCGTAGCGCGCCGCAACGCGGCACGCGTATCGAAACCCCCGTCGCCCGTGCGCGGTTTCGAGACGCGTCGCGCTCCGCGCGGCGCCACTCAACCCGCAGGCGCGTCCTGCTCGGGCGGGAGGTTGAAGGTCACCCGCAGGAAGCGGTCGTCGCTCCACTCGAGGTCGTCGACGCTGCCGCGCAACGCGAGGTAGTACGGCGCGAGGTGCATGATGCGGCGGCCCTCGGGCAGTTCGAAGTCGAGGCTCACCCCGACGACGGTCGACCCATCCGGATGCCCGCGCAGCTCGACGAGCAGCGACCCGGCATCCGTCCCCGGGGTGTCGAGGATCGCGCGGATGAGGGCGCGCAGGGCGGTGCGTTGGGCGGCGCGCATCCGGTTCGCCCGCCGGTCGGGGTCGACGACGACGAGCCGCTCCGTCGCGACGGAGTCGAGCCACGACAGGTTCGACTGGGTGACGAGGTCGTCGCGCAGCCGCCGAGCGAGCTGCCCCGCGAGGGTGCGGTCGGCCGCCGTCACGTCGCCGTCGCGGGCGATCTGCTCGATGAAAGGCGCCGCGCGCGAGATGAGCAGGGCGAGACGCTCCCGCTCGGCCTCGACGGCGCGCTCCCCGCGCGGGGCGTCGAAGGAGAGCATCGCCTGGGTGCGGCGCTCGATGAGCGGGACGGTGCGCGACACCACGGCGAGCGAGAACGCCGCGAGGGCGACGACGCCACTGACGATCGGCGACGCGATGATGAGCGCCGTCGAGACTGGGCCCCAGGGCAGCGGATGCTCGCGCACGACGACCCAGGCGAACGGCACCGCGACGAGGGCGGCGCCCACGCCGAGCACGACGAGAGCCCGCGCCGGCAGGTAGGGTCCGAGGCTGCCGATCGTCAGCGCGAGGGCGAAGGGCGCCCACCACAGTTCGATCGCGAGGTGGGCGCCGGCATACCCGACGGCCGAGACCCCGAACGCGACGACCGCGATGCCGACCGCCGCCGCCGCGCCGCCCCACCCGATCCGCCGTCGCATCGGGCGGGTGAGCAGGTGCACGAGCAGGCAGGCGGCGACGCACAGCAGCACGCCGGCGATCTGCAGAAGCGGATGCCGGCTCGCCTCCCACGTCACGATCGCGAAGGTCAGCCCGTAGGCGAGATTGAGACCCGCGAAGACGAGCGGCACGAACGAGCCCGTGAACCAGCTGAGCGGGTCGGCATCCTGAGCCGACAGCCTCCAGAAGCGCCGATCGACGACGAACACGCTCACGACCGCGCCTCCTCGAGCACGGGCGCCGTGATGACGATCGACGTGCCGCTGCCGGGCGCCGACCAGATCTTCGCATCCCCGCCGACGGCGGCCATGCGCTCGATCACCGAGGCCCGCAACCCGATCCGGTCCCCGCCCACCTCCGCGGGGTCGAACCCGGCGCCCTGGTCGGTGATCATGACGGTCACCGCGCCGGCCGACGCGATGATCTCGACTTCGGCGCGCGTCACCCCCGAATGCCGCAGCACGTTCTCCAGACTCGCCCGCGTCGCGGCGACGAGGGCGTCGGAGACGTCGGCGCGCATCCGGTAGTTCGCCCGCTGGTCTCCCGTGAAGTGCAGGCTGAGCCCCCGCCACTGGAACTCGCTCGCGAGGCGGGTGAATGCATTGCGCAACTCGGCCTCGTCCTCGCCGGGCGCCGACGTGTCGGCGCTCGCCGAGATCCAGTCGGCCCCGCGCAACGTCTCGAGGTCGGTGAGCAGCCGCTCCCGCACGTGCGCCTCGAGACGGTCGGGGGCGTTCATGACGACGGCGAGGTCGTTGAGCAGCGTGTCGTGGACGACGGCGGTGGTGCGGCGCGCGAGATCCTCGCCGTGAGCGAGCGCCTGGGTCTCCCGCTCGAGTTCGTCGAAGTTCGGCACCCGTCGCCGCAGGCGCAATTGCACGGCGGCGAGCGTGAGATAGGCGACGCTCGCGAGAACGAGCACCATGAGGGGCCCGTAGCCCGGGCGGAAGGGTTGCTCGACGAGGTTCGCCGCGGTGAACCCCACGAGCATCGCCGTGAGGAACCCGAGCAACGCCCAGCCGATGCCGACGAGGGCGCGCGTCGCCGGGATGCCGACGAGCACGAGAGCGAGCGCCGGCCGGTTCACGACGTAGGGCGACGCCTCCACGATGCCCGGATCGCCGGTGAGCAGGATCACCTGATAGCCCAGCGTCGCCAGCCCCGCGACCGACAGGTTGAGGAACGCGACCCATCGTCGCGGTCGCAGCGCCACCGCGACGATGCCGCCGAGGACGACTCCGAGCAGCAGCACGGCGACGGGGATCACGTCGGCCCGGTCGCGCAGCACGAGGGTCTCGACGAGCACCGGAATGGTCAGCAGGATCGTCGCCGCGGCGACCGCCCAGCCCATCGCCGAGACGGCGCCGGTGATCACGGCGGCGGCCGTCTCGCGCGGGAGGACGCGGACGCGCACCGGTGCGCTCAGCTCTGCCAGTCGAGGCGGCGGGTGCGACCGCCGAGTCCGCGCTCGTCGGGGTTGCCCTCGGCATCCCGGCGCAGTTCCTTGGGGAGGGAGAACATGAGGTCCTCCTCCGCCGTCTTCACCTCTTCGACGTCGCGGTAGCCGGCATCCGCGAGGTCGTCGAGCACTTCGCGCACGAGCACCTCGGGCACGCTCGCGCCGCTCGTGACGCCGACCGTCTCGACACCGTCGAGCCACTCCTGCCGGATCTCGCTCGCGTAGTCGACCCGGTGCGCCGCCTTGGCGCCGTGCTCGAGGGCGACCTCGACGAGCCGCACCGAGTTCGACGAGTTGGCCGACCCGACGACGATCACGAGGTCGGCCGCGGGCGCGACCTTCTTGATGGCGACCTGACGGTTCTGGGTGGCGTAGCAGATGTCGTCGCTCGGCGG
>CAMLMQ010000225.1 GCA_946481135.1 uncultured Microbacteriaceae bacterium | reverse complement strand
CGCTCGAGATCGACATCGACGCCCTCTACGACGGCACCGAGCTCTACGTCGGCGGCATCATGGAGCACATCGAGGAGGCGGGCGTGCACTCCGGCGACTCGGCGTGCACCCTCCCGCCCGTGACGCTCGGGCGCGACGTGCAGACGCGGGTCGTCGAGGCGACCCGCAAGATCGCCGAGGGCATCGGCGTCCGCGGGCTCCTCAACGTGCAGTTCGCGATCGGCGCGGGCGTGCTCTACGTGCTCGAAGCGAACCCGCGGGCCTCGCGCACCGTGCCGTTCGTCTCGAAGGCGCTCGGCATCCCGCTCGCGAAGGCGGCCTCGCTCGTCATGGCGGGCTCGAGCATCCGCGAACTCGTCGCCGGCGGGCAGCTGCCCGCGGTCGACGGCGAGTACGTGCCGCTCGACTCCCCGATCTCGGTCAAGGAGGCGGTGCTGCCGTTCAAGCGCTTCCGCACGCGCGAAGGTCAGATCGTCGACTCGGTGCTCGGCCCCGAGATGCGCTCGACCGGCGAGGTCATGGGCATCGACGCCGACTTCCCGCGCGCGTTCGCGAAGAGCCAGGATGCCGCCTACGGCGGACTGCCCGACTCCGGAACGGTCTTCGTCTCGGTCGCTGACCGCGACAAGCGCGCGATCGTGCTGCCGATCCTGCGGCTCACCCAGCTCGGGTTCGACATCGTCGCGACCGAGGGCACCGCCGAGGTGCTCGCCCGCAACGGCATCCCGGCCACGACGGTGCGCAAGTACTTCATGGGCCAGGACGCGGTCGAGGGCGACCCCTCGATCGTCGAGTTGATCAACGACGGGCGGATCGACGTCGTGATCAACACGCCGTCGGGTCGCAGCGCACGCGCCGACGGCTTCGAGATCCGCACGGCGACGGTCGCGGCCGACAAGCCGTTGTTCACGACGATCGCGCAGCTCGGCGCCGCGGTCGCCTCGTTCGAGGTGGCGCACGGCCGGATGCGGGTGCGATCACTGCAGGACTACGCGAGGGATCGCGCGGCCCGATGACCTTCGCCTCCCGCGTGCTGCCGCTCCTGCGCGAGCGGGGCCGGCTGTGCGTCGGCATCGATCCGCACCTGCCCCTGTTGGAGCAGTGGGGGCTGCCCGCGACCGGTGACGGCGCCCGCGAGTTCGGGCTGCGGGTGGTCGAGGCGGCCGCCGGCCGCGCGGCGATCGTGAAGCCCCAGGTCGCGTTCTTCGAGCGCTTCGGCTCCGCGGGGTTCGCGGCGCTCGAGGCGACGATCGCGGCGGCGCGCGACGCAGGGCTGCTCGTGATCGCCGACGGCAAGCGCGGCGACATCGGTTCGACCGTCGACGCCTACGGCGACGCCTGGCTCGCGCCGGGGTCGCCCCTCGAAGCGGACGCGATGACCGCGTACGCGTATCAAGGGCTCGGGTCGCTCGCCGGCGTGCTGCAGCGTGCCGCGGAGTGGGGCAAGGGCGTCATCGTCGTCACGGCCGCGTCGAATCCCGAGGCGGCCGCGACGCAGCAGGCCCGCCGCGCCGACGGCCGCACGGTGGCCGCGGCGCTCGTCGACGACATCCGGGCCCTCGGCGGCACCGGCGGCGTCGTGCTCGGCGCGACCGTCGACCTCGCCGACACCGAGATCACCCCGGAAGCGCTCAGCGACGTGCCGATCCTCGCGCCCGGCTACGGCGCGCAAGGCTCGACAGCGGCCGACCTGCCGCGCGTGTTCGGGGCGGCGTCGGCGCAGGTGATGGCGAGCTACTCCCGCTCGCTGCTCTCGGCCGGGCCCGCGGGCATCGCGGATGCGATCGAACGCACCCAGGACGAGTTGCGGGAGCACGCGCCGTGAAGCCTCCCGAGGTCGACCGCATCGCGGGGTCGCGGGCCGCGGTCGCCGCGCGACGCGCCCGCGCCGAGGTGAAGCGGCAGGTCGCGAGCGGGGAGCGCAGCGCCCTCGACGTCGCCGAGAGCGCGTGGGCGGGCGAGCCGACGGCTCCCGAGGCGACGCTGCGGGTCAGCGAGCTGTTGAAGAGTCTCCCGGGCGTCGGCCCCACCCGCGCGGCCCGCGTCATGCGAGACCTGCGCATCGCCGAGGCGAAGCGCGTCGGTGGACTCGGGGTGCGGCAGCGCGCCGAGCTGCGCGACTACCTCGCGTGGCGAGAGGCCCGCGGGGCCGAGGAGCCGCCGACGCGCAGCCGCCTCGTCGTGCTCGCCGGCCCGACGGCGGTCGGCAAGGGCACGGTGTCGCGGCACATCCGCGAGCAGTACCCCGAGGTGCTGCTCAGCGTGTCGGCGACGACCCGACCGCCGCGCCCCGGGGAGGTCGAGGGCGAGCACTACTACTTCGTCACCGACGCGCAGTTCGACGAGATGATCGCCCGCGGCGAGTTCCTCGAGTACGCGACCGTGCACAACCGGTCGCGCTACGGCACGCCGCGGCCGCCCATCGACCGGGCCCTCGCGGAGGGCAAGAGCGTGCTGCTGGAGATCGACCTCCAGGGCGCGCGGGCGGTCAAGGAGAGGATGCCGGAGGCGCTTCTCGTGTTCCTCCTGCCGCCGAGCTGGGAGGAGCTCGTGCGCCGTCTCATCGGCCGGGGCACCGAGAGCGCCGAGGAACAGGCGCGTCGGCTGGAGACCGCGAAGGTCGAACTCGCGGCCCAGGACGAGTTCGATGTGAAGGTCGTGAACCTCGACGTCGGCCAAGCGGCTCGCGAGGTCGTAGAATTGTTGGATGTGCCGGCAACCGGGCACTCACGGATTTAGGGAGAACCCCATGGCCGACCGCACCAGCGGCATCATCGACCCGCCCATCGACGAACTGCTCTCGAAGGTCGACTCGAAGTACCAGCTCGTCATCTTCGCGTCGAAGCGCGCGCGTCAGATCAACGACTACTACGCCGACCTGCACGAAGGCTCGCTCTTCGACAACGTCGGTCCGCTCGTCGACTCGACGATCGACGACAAGCCCCTCTCGGTGGCGCTGCACGAGATCAACGAGGACAAGCTCGTCCTCAAGCCGCTCGCCGAGTAATCCAGCCGGCTCGGCAGTGAACGTCGTCGTCGGCATCACCGGCGGCATCGCGGCGTACAAGGCCGTCGGCGTCGTGCGTGCGCTCGTGCTCGCGGGGCACGACGTGCACGTCGTCGCGACCGAGAACGCGCTCCGCTTCGTGGGTCGCCCCACGCTCGAGGCGATCAGTCGCAACCTCGTGCACACCGACGTCTACGACGGGGTGGCCGAGGTGCGTCACGTCGCGATCGGGCAGCGCGCCGACCTCATCGTCGTCGCCCCCGCCACGGCGAACACGATCGCCAAGCTCGCCGCCGGGATCACCGACGACCTGCTCGGCAACACGATCCTCGCGAGCACCGCGCCGCTCGTGATCGCGCCCGCGATGCACACCGAGATGTGGCGGCATCCCGCGACGGTGGCCAACGTCGCGACCCTCCGCGAGCGCGGCGTGCACATCGTCGGGCCCGCGTCGGGGCAGCTCACCGGCTCCGATTCGGGCCCGGGACGCATGTCGGAGCCCGACGACATCGTCGCCGCAGCCCTCGCGGTCGTCGGCCCGCGCGATCTCGCCGGACGCCGCATCCTCGTGACCGCGGGCGGTACGCGCGAGCCGCTCGACCCGGTGCGCTTCCTCGGCAACCGCTCGAGCGGCAAGCAGGGGGTCGCGATCGCCTCGGCGGCGGCCGCGCGGGGTGCCGACGTCGTGCTCGTCGTCGCGAACATCGATGACGGGGTGTTGCACGAGGGGGCGGCGCCGTTCACGGTGCGGCACGTCTCGACGACCGCTGAGCTGCGGGACGCCGCACACGAGGAGGCCGCGACCGCCGACGTCGTCGTGATGGCGGCTGCGGTCGCCGACTACCGCCCCGAGACGGTGGCGCCGGGCAAGATCAAGAAGGAGACGCAGGGCGACGTGCTCGACCTGCGTCTCGTGCGCAACCCCGACATCCTGCGCGAGCTCACGGCGTCACGGCGCGACGGACAGACGATCATCGGCTTCGCGGCCGAGACCGCCGAGGGTGCCGAGCTGCTCGAGCTGGGCCGCGCGAAGGCGGCACGCAAGGGCGTCGACTACCTCGTCCTCAACAGGGTCGGCTGGTCGCAGGGTTTCGGCACCGATGACAACGCGGTCGTGGTCGTGACCGGGGGTGGCGATAGAGTGACCGAGGCTTCGGGCTCCAAGGAGGCCGTCGCCCACCGCATCCTCGATTTGCTCGCCCCCTGATCTCCCGGAGCCTCCGCTGTCTCTGCGTCTGTTCACTTCCGAGTCCGTGACCGAGGGTCATCCGGACAAGATCTGCG
>CAMLMQ010000224.1 GCA_946481135.1 uncultured Microbacteriaceae bacterium | reverse complement strand
CGCTCGCGATCGGCTTCGGGATGCGCGTGACCGTGCGCGCGAGCCACGGCCACAGCCCCGTGACGAGCAGCAGCAGACCGCACAGCAGGAACGCCCCGACCGCGCTCGCGTAATCGTCGGTTCCCGCCGATGCGAGGATGAGCGCCGCGGCCGGCGTCGACCAGACGACCGAGATCGGGATGCGCGTGAACACGCTCAGCAGGATCGTGATGAGCCCGGGCACGAGGCAGAGCATGAGCAGCCCGGACGCGGCCTGCTCGTCGGTCGCGCCGACGTTGTGCAGCCCCGCGATGAGCAGCGGGAAGCCGCTCGCAAAACCCGTGACGCCGGCGACGATGCCCGCCGAGATCGGCTGGGCGATCGAGGTGGGGCGCATCCCGCCAGCCTAGGGTCGCTGAAACCGGTGGTTGAGCAGCGCCCGCAGGGCGCGTGTCGAAACCCGTGGGTTGAGTAGCGCCCGCAGGGCGCGTGTCGAAACCCGTGGGTTGAGTAGCGCCCGCAGGGCGCGTGTCGAAACCACACCCCGAGGTCTGCCGGATGTGATGTCTCAGTGGGGTTGAGACGTTTATGTCTCATGACATCTGAGACATTCGGCGGTGAGATCTGAGCCGATTTCGTTGCATGTTCGTCTGCTGATCGCAGGATGGCCTTCGGATGCGCCGCGGGGAGCTGTGCGTCTGTTCTGTCTGGAGCATGGGATCTCGCCGGCGTCGTTTCACCGGCTTCGTGTTCGGCTCGGCGAGGGGGGCGAACTGGCTGCGCGGTCGCGTCGGCCGCGCGGTAACCCGCGGCAGACCTCGCCGGAGATGGTCATGCTGCTGCTGGGGGTGCGGCGTCGGCTCGTCGCGGATGGGTGGGACGCGGGACCTGTCTCGGTCTTGGCTCGATTGCAACGTGAGGGGGTGCAGGGACTGCCGTCTCGAGCGACCGTCGCGCGCATCTTCACGGCTGCCGGGGTTATTCAAGCGCAGCCGAGGAAGCGACCGCGGGCTTCGTTTCGCCGGTTCGTGGACCCGAGCCCGAACGGATGCTGGCAGATCGACGCGACAGGCTGGGCTCTCGCTGACGGGACGACGGTGGTGATCTTCCAGGTCACCGACGACCACTCCCGGCTCGCGATCTCCTCCGTGGTGACCGAATCGGAGACCAGCGCAGGCGCAGTCGAAGCGTTGACGAAAGGTATGCGACGATACGGAATCCCGGTCCGGGTTCTATCCGACAACGGGATGGCGTTGAACCCGATCCGGCGTGGGAGCGTGTCAGCGATGGTCGAGATGCTCGACCGGTTCGGGGTCACCCCGATCACCGGGCGGCCTTACCGCCCCACGATGCAGGGCAAGAACGAGCGATCCCATCAAACGCTGCAACGGTTCCTGCGCGCCCGCCCACCCGTCGCGTCCATCTCAGAGCTCCAAGCGCTCGTGGACGAGTTCGACGAGGCCTTCAATACGCTGCGTCCCCACCAAGCCCTCTCGGACCACATGACACCTCTCGAGGCATGGCTGGCCACCCCACGCGCCACCCCGCCGACCATGCCACCAGTCCCCGGACGATTGATCGAGCGCATCGCGGACACCACCGGCACCGTCGCGGTCTCCGGCGCCCGCTACCTCCTCGGACGAGAGCACGCCAGAAGACACATCCACGTCCTGCTCAGAGAGAGCGAGCTCGAGTTCTTCACCAGCAACGGCACCTCGATACGGGTCCACCACCGCATCGCTCCCGGAAGCTTTGCCGGAAACGGACTACCCCGAAACAGAAGACCGTCTCACCCCGAATGAGACAGAACCGTCTCACATGTCATGAGACATCACACCCCGAGGTCTGCCGGACGGGGTCTCGACACGCCCGCTTCGCGGGCTACTCGACCACCGGGGGCCCGCTTCGCGGGCTACTCGACCACCGGGGGCCCGCTTCGCGGGCTACCCGACCGACGGACCCACCCCGAAGACGGCACGCAGCGCCTCCCAGCGGTCGGCGCGCACGTAGACCGGCAGCTCGTCGATCGGCACGTGCCGTTCCACGACCGCTCCCCCGTCCACGCGGGAACCGGTGAAGGCATCCACCCACTCCCCCGGCGGCAGATAGGCACGGTGCGTCGTCGCGCCCTCCGCCACCACCGGCGCGACGAGCAGCGCGTCGCCGAGCATCCACTGCAGCGGGTGCTCCCACACCGCCGGCTCGTCGGGCGCGTCGAAGAACAGGGGTCGCATGAGCGGTTCCCGTGCGGCGACCGCGCGCGACGCCTCCGCCGCGAGGTAGGGCACGAGACGCTCGCGCAGTTCGGCGAACCGGCGGAACACCGGCACGACGCGCTCGTCGCCCGTGCGCTCGGCGATGTTCCACGGCGTGCGGTCGCGTGACGGGGTGCGGTGGTGGTTGAACTCCGAGTGGTACTGCATGATCGGCACGAACGTCGCCGCCGCGGCCGAGCGGAGGTAGAGCTCGGGCGTCGGGATGTCGCCCGAGAAGCCCGCGAGGTCCCAGCCCCAGTAGACGATTCCCGACGCCGCGGCGTTGAGGCCCGCGAACAGCGACCAGCGGAACGCCTCCCACGTGGAGTTCTCGTCGCCCGCCCAGAACGCGCCGTGCGCCTGCGACCCGGTGAACCCGGCGCGGCTGAACGTGACGGGAGCCTTGCCCGCCCGACGCAGCAGGTCGCCGTAGGCCTTCGCGTAGTGCACGGGGAACGTGTTGTTCTTCTCGTCGCCGCGGCGCCCGTCGAGGTAGACGAGCTCGCGACCCCAGGCGTGCTCACCGCCGTCGGTCTTGAATCCGTCGACGCCGAGCTCGTCGACGAGGTAGCGCCGCTTCTCGGTCCACCAGCGGGCGGCGCGCTCGTCGGTCAGGTCGGGCATGAGGCCGAGCGGGAACCACCACCCGCGGTTGCGGTACGGCCGCAGACGACCGTCGGGGCCGGGTTCGCGGATCAGCACGTCGTCGCGGATCGCAGCCGCGGCATCCTCGGCGAGTTGGCCGGTCGGATGCGGACGCATCTTGAGCAGCGGGATCTGCCACAGGTGCAGCCGGATGTCGCGGGCGTGCAGTTCGTCGACCATCCCCTTCGGGTCGGGCCACGCCCCCTCGGCGGGGAACTCGAAGTCGGCGAGCCGCTTCGGCTCCGCACCGTCGCGCACCGCCGACCGCGAGTCGCGCCACTGGGTGAACGTCGACTCGTCGCTCCACGCCTCGATCACGAGGTTGCCGACGGGGATGCCGTGGGCGCGATGAGCGTCCATCTCGCGCATCACGGCGGCCTGCGTGTTCCACTCGTTGCCGCTCGCCCACAGCCGGAACACCCAGTCGGGCAACTCCTCGGCCGCCCCCACCTCGCCGAGGAACGCGGCGAGCACCTCGCGCGGCGTGCCGTCGAAGAAGGCGATCTCGACGTGTCCGTCGGCGTCGGTCTCGGTCTCGATCCACAGCCGGTCGGGTGTCGAGGCGCCGACGTCGAACCAGGCGCGGCGGGAGGTGCGCACGTGGAAGCCCCAGCCCGTGCCGCCCACGACGTGCGCGAACGGCATCGGCAGGTAGGTCTTCCGCTCGGCGCCCTGACTCTTGTACTGCTCGAACACGACCGAGTCGAGTTCGGTACCCCGCTGATCGAGGCGGTCGTAGCGCTCCCCGAAGCCCGCGACCCGCTCCCCCGCGGCGAGCGGCAGGGCGAAGCGGATGCGGCGCACGGTCGACCCGTCGCCGAACGACGCCGGGGTGCCCACGACGACGCGCGGGCGTCCGGTCTCGACGAGACCCGGGGCCCCCTCGCTCCACGCGTTCACGGTCGTCTCGAACCAGCGGGTCGTCTGCCCCGGTGCGACGAAGCGGTAGCGCAGGGCCTCGCCCGCGCGCAGCCCGTCGAGTTCGGCGGCCCAGCCGCCCGACGCACGGGCGAGACGGGCCTGGGCCGACGCGAGGTGGCCGCCATCGACGAGCTGTCCGCGCGAGGTGCGGGCGACCCGGGTGAGGTCGCGCGCCTCCTGGGCGACGCCGTCGCGCGCCCACTCCAGCCGTACGCTCTCGACTCCCGGTGACGAACGCACGCCGAGCCGCAGCGGCTCCTCGGCGATCGGGTCGACCGGGTCGCGCTGCTCGGTGTCGACCGAGTACGGGTGACCGGATCCGAACGGGCGGTGGCGGATCATCGCTCCCCCTCACCCGTCTCATCGAGAGCCGACCCGAGACGCAGGAACATCGCGTACGACCACAGCAGCGGATCGGCCGACGTGCCCCACTTCGCGATCCATCCGTCGAGGTACGACGGCTCGAGCAGATGATCCTCCACCTGCTCGGGCATCGAGCCGTCGCGCTCCGTCG
>CAMLMQ010000223.1 GCA_946481135.1 uncultured Microbacteriaceae bacterium | reverse complement strand
CGTGAAGCTCATGACCGACGGCATCCTGCTCGCCGAGCTGCAGCGCGACCGCGACCTGAAGCGCTACGACACGATCATCATCGACGAGGCGCACGAGCGCTCCCTCACGATCGACTTCCTGCTCGGCTACCTCGCCCAGCTGCTCCCCCGCCGGCCCGACCTCAAGGTGATCGTGACGTCGGCGACGATCGACCCCGAGTCGTTCGCCCGGCACTTCGCCGGCCCCGACGGCTCGCCCGCCCCGATCGTCGAGGTGTCGGGACGTACCTACCCGGTCGAGATCCGCTACCGACCGCTCGTCTCGGAACGGATGGAGGACGACGACGGCGAGCCGGTCGAAGACCTCGACTACCTCCAGGGCATCTCGGCCGCGCTCGACGAGCTCGCGCGCGAACCCGACGGCGACGTGCTCGTCTTCCTCTCGGGCGAGGCCGAGATCCGCGACGCGCAGGATGCGCTCTCCTCCCGCCCGGCGACCGAGATCGTGCCGCTGTACGGCCGGCTCTCGGCCGCCGAGCAGCACCGGGTGTTCGACACCACGCGCCCGCCCGGCATCCGCCGTCGCGTCGTGCTCGCGACCAACGTCGCCGAGACCTCGCTGACGGTGCCGGGCATCAAGTACGTCGTGGATGCCGGCACGGCCCGCATCTCCCGCTACAGCCCGCGCGCGAAGGTGCAGCGGCTGCCGATCGAGGCGATCTCCCAGGCGTCGGCCAACCAGCGCGCCGGCCGCGCGGGACGCACGAGCGACGGGATCGCGATCCGCCTCTACGCCGAGGACGACTTCGCGCGGCGCCCGGCGTTCACCGACCCCGAGATACTGCGCACCGACCTCGCGGCTGTCATCCTGCAGATGATGGCGCTCGGGCTCGGCGACATCCAGGCGTTCCCGTTCCTGCAGCCGCCCGACAAGCGCGGCGTGCGCGACGGCCTCGACCTCCTCGCCGAACTCGGTGCGACCGCTCGGGTCGAAGAGCCCCGCCCGCAGGGCGACGCGTCTCGAAACCAAGGCGCGCGGCTCTCGCCGATCGGACGGATGCTCGCGCAGCTCCCCGTCGACGTGCGCTTCGGACGCATGCTCGTCGAGGCGAAGCGCCACGGGGTCGTGCGCGAGGTCGCCGTGATCGTCGCGGGACTGAGCATCCAAGACCCCCGCGAGCGTCCCGTCGAGAAGCGCCCGCAGGCCGACCAGCTGCATGCCCGGTTCGTCGACCCGACGAGCGACTTCGTCACCCTGCTGAACCTCTGGAACCACCTCGAGAAGGAGCAGAGCGCGCGCAGCAGCAGCGCGTTCCGCCGGATGTGCAAGGCCGAGTACCTCAATTACCTGCGCATCCGGGAATGGCAGGACCTCTACCGCCAGCTCATCCGGTCGGCGAAGCCGCTCGGACTGGTACCGGGACCACCGTCGACGGATGCGGACGGCATCCATCGTTCGCTCCTCGCGGGGCTGCTCAGCCGACTCGGGATGCGCGACCGCGAGAAGCGCGACTACCAGGGTGCGCGCGGGCAACGGTTCATGATCTTCCCCGGGTCGGCGCTCGCGAAGAAGACCTCCGAGTTCGTGATGGCCGCCGAGCTCGTCGAGACCTCGCGCCTGTTCGCGCGCACGGTCGCCGCGATCGACCCCGCCTGGGCCGAGAAGCTCGCCGGCGAGCTCGCGAAGCGCTCGTACTCCGAGCCGCACTGGTCGAAGAAGCAGGGCTCCGCCGCGGCGTGGGAGCGGGTGACCCTGTTCGGGCTGCCGATCGTCGCGCGCCGGCGCATCCAGCTGTCGCGCGTCGACCCGGAGGAGGCGCGCGAACTCTTCGTGCGCCACGCGCTCGTCGACGGCGACTGGCCGTATCCCGTGCGCGGCAACACGCTCTACGACTTCGACCGTCGCAACCGCGAGCTGCGGCGTGAGCTCGGGCTGCTCGAGGAACGCACGCGCCGCCGCGACATCCTGAGCGACGACGAGGCGGTCGTCGAGTTCTACGACGCCCGCGTGCCGCGCGAGATCAGCGACGTGCGGTCGTTCGAGCGATGGTGGAAGGATGCGCGGCGCGCGACGCCCGACCTGCTCACGATGACGCGCGCCGACCTGCTCGACGAGGACGACGAGAGCCTCGACCCCGACGCGTTCCCCGACCGGCTGCACGGCTTCGCGGTGCGCTACCGCTTCGAGCCGGGCGCCGACGACGACGGGGTGACCGTCGAGGTGCCGCTCGAACGCCTCGCATCGGTCGACGCCGCGCCGTTCGAATGGCTCGTGCCGGGCATGCGCGAGGAGCTCGTGACGGCGCTGCTACGCGCCCTGCCGAAGGCGATCCGCAAGAACGTCGTGCCGGCCGGTGATTGGGCGCGCCGCCTGCTGCCGACCCTCGACCCGGCGCAGCCGCTGCGGGCCGAACTCGGACGGGCCATTCGCGCGGCGACGCACACGCCGGTCGACCCGGGTGACTTCGAGCTCGACCGGGTGCCCGCGAACCTCCGCATCACGTTCGCGGCCGTCGACGCGCGGGGCAAGCGCGTGGGCACGTCGAAGGATCTGTCGGCACTGCGGCTGCGGTTCGCCGAGAAGGCGCGCGCGCGCGTCGCCGCCGTCGTCGCCCGCCCCGGGACGGAGCTCGAGCGCACCGGACTGACCGCGTGGGACGTCGACGCGCTGCCGCCGTTCGTCGAGTCGGGCGGCGTGCGCGGCTTCCCCGCGCTCGTCGATGAGGGGCGCACCGCCGGCGTCCGGGTCTTCGCGACCGAGCCCGAGGCGCAGACGGCACACCGCGGGGGTGTGCGTCGGCTGCTCGCCCTCGCCCTGCCGAGTCCCGCCGGCTACGTGCGCGACCACCTCACCGATGCCGAGAAGCTCGCCCTCGCCGCGAGCCCGTACCCCTCGGTCACCGCGCTGCTCGACGACGCCCTCCTCGCGACGCTCAGCGACCTGACCGGCGACCGTGCTCCCCGCGACCGCGCGGCGTTCGACGCGCTCCGGACCGACGTCTCAGGCGGACTCGTCGACGGGATGTTCGCGACCGTCGCGACGACGGCCCGCGTGCTGACGGCGGCGCGGGAGGCCGACCGCGCGATCTCGGCCGCGTCGTCGCTCGCTTTCCTCGGCCCCCTCGGCGACGCTCGGGCCCAGCTCGGCGCGCTCGTGCATCCGGGATTCGTCGGTATCACGGGCGCCACCCGGCTGCGCCGCGTGCCGGTGTACCTCGCCGGGCTGCTGCACCGCATCCAGAAGCTGCCCGAGAACCCCGGGCGCGACCGCGCGTGGCAGACCGAGGTCGAGCAGGCGATCGCGCTCTACGAGCAGGTGGGCGGCACGCTGCCGCTCACCGCCGGCACCGACCCGCGCCTCGTCGAGGTGCGCTGGATGCTCGAGGAGTTGCGGCTGTCGCTCTTCGCGCAGCACCTGGGGGCGGCGGGCCCCGTGTCGGTGCCGCGCATCCGCAAGGCCCTGCACGCCACCTGAGGACGGCCGCCCCCGGGAACCGGGACACCGGGCGTGATGGGATGAAGAGGTGAACGCCTACAACGACCGGATCATCGCCGAGTTCCGCGCCAACGGAGGCGCCGTCGCCGACTACGGCAGCGACCTCGTGCTGCTGCACACGACCGGGGCCCGCTCGGGTGAGCCGCGCGTGCATCCGCTCATGGCCCTCCGCGACGGCGACGCCTGGCTCGTCGCCGGGTCGAAGGCCGGCGCCCCCGACCACCCCGCGTGGTACCACAACGTGCTCGCGCATCCCGATGTCGAGCTCGAGGTGCCCGACCAGCGCGGCGGCATCGAGACGGTGCCCGTGCGCGCGACCGTGCTCGACGGCGCCGCGCGCGAGGGCGGCTGGCAGCGGTTCCTCGACGCGTCGGAGTGGTTCGGCCGCTACGCGGAGCGAGCCGGACGGGTCATCCCCGTCGTGCGACTCGCCCCGCGCTGAGCGACGGGCCGGCTCCGGCGGTCAGGGCCGGCGGAGCGGGGCCGCGCGGTCAGCTTTTCCGTGCGCCCGTCGACGCCGACGCGTTCGCCTCGTACGAGGTGTTCGTCGACTCGAAGAAGTTGACGAGCTGCAGCGTGTCGTTCGCCGCCGCCATCCACTTCGCCGGGTTCGTGACCTTGTACTCGGGCTCGAAGCCGAGCTCCTCGAGCCGCCGGTCGGCGAGGTACTTGACGTACTGGTTGATGTAGTTGGCGTTGAGGCCGAGGATGCCGTTCGGCAGGAGGTCGCGGTTGTACTGCTCCTCCATCTCGACGGCGTCGAGGATCATCTGCTTGATCTCGGCGGCGAACTCCGGCGTCTGCAGGTCGGGGTTCTCGTCGAGCACCGTGAGGATCAGGTTGATGCCGAACTTGAGGTGCAGCGACTCGTCGCGCACGATCCAGTCGACGAG
>CAMLMQ010000222.1 GCA_946481135.1 uncultured Microbacteriaceae bacterium | reverse complement strand
CGACCTGCGCCTTGCCCTCGCGGCTCTTGGCGTGCTGGCTGAAGATGTCGAGGATGACCGCGGTGCGGTCGATCACCTTGACCTTCACCCGATCCTCCAGCGCGCGCCGCTGACTCGGAGCGAGTTCGGTGTCGGCGATCACGGTGTCGGCGCCGAGGCTCGCGACGACGTCGGCGAGCTCCTGCACCTTGCCGCGACCGAGATAGGTCGACGCGTCGGGATGCGGGCGCCGCTGCAGCAGCCCGTCGAGCACGACGGCGCCGGCCGTCTCGGCGAGGGCGGCGAGCTCACGCAGCGAGTTCTCGGCATCCTCCGTGTCGCGGTCGTAGACGCCGATGAGCACGACGTTCTCGAGCCGCAACTGGCGGTACTCGACCTCGGTGACGTCCTCGAGCTCGGTGCTGAGACCGGGCACGCGTCGTAGCGCCGCACGTTCCTCGCGGTCGAACTGCTCGCCGTCACGATCGGACGCGCTCGTCTCGACGTCCTGCAGGGCTTCGGCCCGTCCGACCCCGAAGCGACGGACCTCCGCGGCGGTCGCGGAGTCGGTCGCGAGCACGCGGTCGATGATGCGGTCGGTATCGGTCATGGTCGTCTCACCCTAGTTTCCGGTTCTGATGGCGTGCTGTTTTCGGTAGGTTCTACGCATGTCGGCGTCCGGGGACCACTACTTCTCGGCGACGCCCGGCGGCGAGCTGGTCCCCCGCACCATCTCGGTGCGGCTCGCGGGTCGCGATCTGGAGCTGACCACCGCGAACGGCGTCTTCAGTCCCGACCGCCTCGACACCGGCACCGCGGTGCTGCTGTCGAACGTCCCGGCGCCGCCCCCGGGGGGCAACGTGCTCGACCTCGGATGCGGGTGGGGGCCGATCGCGATCACGCTCGCGCTCGAGTCGCCCCGCGCCACGGTCTGGGCGGTCGACGTGAACGAGCGGTCGCTCGAGCTCGTGCGGCGCAATGCGGCCGCGCTCGGGCTGACGAACATCCACGCCTGCCGACCCGAGGAGGTTCCGGCGGATGCGTTGTTCACCACGATCTGGTCGAATCCGCCGATCCGGGTGGGCAAGAACGAACTGCACGCCATGCTGCTGCACTGGCTGCCGCGCCTCGAACCCGGATCGGACGCCTGGCTCGTCGTGCAGAGGAACCTGGGGTCCGACTCGCTGCAGCGCTGGCTGCAGGCGGAGCTTCCGAGGGAGTACGCGGTCCTGCGCGCGGCGACCAACAAGGGCTACCGGGTGCTGCGCTGCCGGCGTCGTTCGGGCCACACCGGCGTGATCACGCTGCCGCAACCGATCGACGTCATCGACGAGACCGTGGACTGACTCAGAGCTTCATAGTTCCCGAGAATACCAGTTCGGCCGGGCCGCTCAGCAGCACGTGATCGCCGTTCGCGGTCGGCGCAACCCGCACGCCCACCGTGCCGCCCGGCACCTCGACGCTCCATGCGTCCGGCGCCCCCTCCCCCGCCCAGTGGCGCGTCGCGAGCGCGGCCGCCGCGGCACCGGTGCCGCACGAGAGCGTCTCGCCCGAGCCGCGCTCGTGCACCCGCATGCGGATGCCGCCGACGCCGCCGCTCACGAGCGGATCGGCCGGAACGACGAACTCGACGTTGACGCCGTTCGGGGGTGCGGGTGTCACGACGGGGGCGGAACCCAGGTCGAGGGCATCCAGTTCGCTCGCGTCGGCGAGGGCGACCACGACGTGCGGGTTGCCCACCCCGACGGCGAGACCGGGCCGGGCGACATCGAGACCGTCGGCATCCACGGTCGCCTCCCCCGCGAACGCGAACGGGCCGAGGTCGACCTCGAATCCGTCGGCGGTGCGGGTGAGCTGCCGCACACCGCCGCGCGTGCCGATCGGGACGGTCGCGCCGACGGCCAGGTCGAGCAGTCCCTCGGCGAGCAGATAGGCGCCGTAGACCCGGATGCCGTTGCCGCACATCTCGGCGGGGCTGCCGTCGGCGTTGTGGTAGTCCATGAACCACTCCGCGTCGGCATCCTCGGCGAGGGCGGCCGCCCCCTCGGGGAGGTTCGCGGAGCGCACCGCGCGGATGACCCCATCGGCTCCGACGCCGAAGTGGCGGTCGGCGAGGGCGGCGAGGTCGTCGGCGTCGAGGTCGATGCGACCGTCAGGGTCGGTGAACAGCACGAAGTCGTTGCCCGTGCCGTGCCCCTTGGTGAAGTCGATCGCGATGCTCACGAGATCGAGGCTAGCCGGATGCGGTCGCGACCGCCGCGGCGGCCTGCGCGACGCGCGCGGGGTCGTCGGCGTCGAGCCACACGGTGTCGGCGAATCGGCCGAACCAGCTCACCTGCCGCCGCGCATACTTGCGCGTGAGCAGCGCCGCCTCGGCGATCGCCGTGGACTCGTCGAGGTCGCCGCGAAGTTGGGCGGCGGCCTGCGCGTAACCGATCGCGCGACTCGCGGTCGTTCCGAGGCCGTGCGGGAGGAGTCCCGACACCTCGTCGACCAGGCCGTCGCGCCACATCCCCGCGACGCGGGCGTCGAGCCGCGCGACGAGCGCCGCACGGTCGAGCCGGAGCCCGATCGTGACGTGCCGACGCCACGGTCGCTGTTCGGCCCCCAGGCCCGCACCGAAGGGCTCCCCCGTGAGTTCGACGACCTCGAGCGCGCGCACGAGCCGGCGCCCGTTGGCGGGACCGATCGCGTCGGCCGCGACCGGGTCGACCTCTCTCAGGCGCCGATGCAGCATTCCGGGCCCGTGCGCGTCGAGCTCGGCCTCCAGGCGCGCCCGCACCGTCGGGTCGGTGTCGGGGAACCGGAAGTCGTAGAGCACGCTCGACACGTAGAGCCCCGACCCCCCGACGAGGATCGGCACGGCGTCCCGGCCGAGGATCTCGTCGACGACCCGGCGGGCGTCGATCTGGTACGCCGCGACGCTCGCCTCGTCGCGGGGGTCGAGCACGTCGAGGAGGTGGTGCGGGATGCCTCGACGTTCCGCGGCGGGGAGCTTCGCGGTGCCGATGTCCATGCCGCGGTAGAGCTGCATCGCGTCGGCGTTCACGATCTCGGCGCCGCGGCCCTCGGCGCTCACGCGCTCGGCGAGATCGAGCGACAGCGCCGACTTGCCCGTGCCGGTCGGGCCGACGATCGCGACGATCACGGCGTCAGCGCCGCGGCGCGCCGATCGTGGGCAGGCCGAGGCTCACCCGACCCGCGGGGTCGACCGGGGCGCTCGGCACGGCGCACGACTCCGCCTCGGCGCGATCCCATGCGTCGCCCGCCCGGGTGCGGCGCACGGGGAGCGAAGGCCCCGCGGGCGCCGCGATCAGGTAGTGCGGGGCGGTGCGGGTGACGACGACGCTCACCACGTCGCCGGGGCGCGGGGTCTCACTGCCCTCCGGCACGTCGAAGTGCACGAGACGGTTGTCTTCCGCACGGCCCGACATCCGGCCGCGCTCCATGTCGCGGCGGCCCTCGCCGGTGGCGACCAGCACCTCGACGGTGCGGCCGAGCAGGGCGGCGTTCTCCTCGGCGGAGATGCGCTCCTGCAGCTCGATCAGGCGGTCGTAGCGCTCCTGCACGACCTCCTTGGGCAGCTGGTCGGGCAGCGTCGCCGCGGGGGTCCCGGGGCGGATCGAGTACTGGAAGGTGAACGCACTCGCGAAGCGCGCCTGCTCGACGACCCGCAGGGTCTCGGCGAAGTCCTCCTCGGTCTCGCCCGGGAAGCCGACGATGATGTCGGTCGAGATCGCGGCGTGCGGCATGCGCTCCCGCACCCGGTCGAGGATCCCGAGGAACTTCTCGGAGCGGTAGGAGCGGCGCATCGCCTTGAGGATGCGGTCGGAGCCCGACTGCAGCGGCATGTGCAGCTGCGGCATGACGTTGGGTGTCTCGGCCATCGCGTCGATGACGTCGTCGGTGAAGGCGGCGGGATGCGGGCTCGTGAACCGCACGCGCTCGAGCCCGGGGATGTCGCCCGTGGCGCGCAGGAGCTTGCCGAAGGCGAACCGGTCGCCGAACTCGACGCCGTAGGAGTTGACGTTCTGGCCGAGCAGGGTGACCTCGATGGCGCCGTCGTCGACGAGCATCCGGATCTCGGAGAGGATGTCGCCGGGGCGTCGGTCCTTCTCCTTGCCGCGCAGCGACGGCACGATGCAGAAGGTGCACGTGTTGTTGCAGCCGACTGAGATCGACACCCAACCGCTGTGGGTCGAGTCGCGCCGGGTCGGAAGCGTCGAGGGGAACACCTCGAGGGATTCGAGGATCTCGATCTGCGCCGTCTCGTTGTGGCGGGCGCGCTCGAGCAGGGTGGGCAGCGACCCCATGTTGTGGGTACCGAAGACGACGTCGACCCAGGGCGCCTTGTCGAGGATGACCGACTTGTCCTTCTGGGCGAGGCAGCCGCCGACGG
>CAMLMQ010000221.1 GCA_946481135.1 uncultured Microbacteriaceae bacterium | reverse complement strand
CGCGTCGGCAACCTCGCCGCCGCCGTCGAACGCGCGATCAGCGCGATCCGCACCGTGCGGGCCTCCAACGCGACCGAACGCGAGACCGAGGACATCCTCGTCGAGGCGGAGGCGGCGAAGCGCGCCGGGTTCAAGGTCGCCCGCATCTCGGCGATGGTCGTGCCGATCGCCGGCATCGCCCTGCAGGTCGCGCTGCTCGTCGTCATCGGCGTCGGCGGCTTCCGGGTCGCGGCCGGTGACATCACGATCGCGTCGCTCGTGTCGTTCATCCTGTTCCTGTTCCTGATCATCGGCCCGCTCGCGTCGGTGTTCGGAGCGGTCAACTCGGTCAACCAGGCCCTCGGCGCGCTCGGCCGCATCCAGGAGATCACCGCGCTGCCGGGCGAGACCGACGGGGATGCCGCGATCGAGCCCGCCGCGCCGGTCGAGACGTCGGCGGCGATCCGCTTCGACGACGTGCGCTTCACGTACGTCGTGCCGCCCGAGGCGCTCGCAGAGGGTGCCGACTCGACTAATCCGCCGATTTCGGAGGTGTCGGCCGACGAATCCGTCGCACTTGTGACGGATTCGTCTGCCGGCACCCCGCCGCTCGTCACCCGCGAGGTGCTCAAGGGCGTGAGCTTCGAGGTGCCGCGCGGCACGCGGGTCGCGCTCGTCGGACCGTCGGGCGCGGGCAAGTCGACGATCTTCGCCCTCATCGAGCGGTTCTACGACCCCGACGCCGGCGTCGTGCGCCTCAACGGCCAGGATGTGCGCGGCCTCCCCCGCGACGAGCTGCGGGCCCAGATCGGCTACGTCGAGCAGGACGCGCCGGTGCTCGCCGGCAGCCTGCGCGACAACCTGAAGCTCTCGGCCCCTGATGCGACCGACGCGCAGTGCGTGCAGGTGCTGCGTGACGTGAACCTCGGCGGCGTGCTCGACCGCGACCCGGCGGGGCTGGATGCCGCGGTCGGCGAGGACGGCATCATGCTCTCCGGCGGCGAACGGCAGCGCCTCGCGATCGCGCGGGCCCTGCTCGCGGCCCCGCCCATCCTGCTGCTCGACGAGTCGACCAGCAGCCTCGACGGCCTCAACGAGCAGCTGCTGCGCGAGGCGATCGACGCCGTCGCGACGGGGCGCACGCTGCTCGTCATCGCGCACCGGCTCAGCACCGTCGTCGACTCCGACGTCATCGTCGTGCTCGACCACGGCGAGGTGGTCGGCGTCGGCACCCACTCCGAGCTCGTGCAGTCGACGCCGCTCTACCGCGACCTCGCGAAGCACCAGCTGCTGGTGTAGCGGATGGCGGGTCGGTCGGGCGAGCCGGGGGTGTCGCTACTGGAGCGGGCATCCCGGCTGCTGCGCGCGCTCCCGGCGGAGGGCGAGTCGACGCCCGTGCCGGAGCTCGCGCGCGCCGCGAACCTCCCGGTGTCGACGACGCACCGGCTCGTGCACGAGCTGACCCGCCTCGGCGCCGTCGAGCGGCATCCCGACGGCACCGTGAGCATGGGTCTCGGCCTCTGGGAGCTCGGCGAGCGCTCGGCCGTGCTTCGGCGGCTGCGCGAGGCCGCCCTGCCGGAACTCGTGGAGCTCTACGACCGCACCGGCGAGAACGTGCACCTCGGCGTGCTCACCGGATCCGAGGTGCTCTACGTCGCGAAGGCGAACGGCAAGCGCGCCATCCCGACCCTCTCCGAGGTGGGGGTACGGCATCCGCTGCATGCGACGGGCGTGGGCCGCGCCCTCCTGCTCACCCGCGATCCCGCCTGGCTCGACGCGTACCTGCGCGAGCCGCTGCTGGCCGAGACGCGGCACACCGTGACGGATGCCGGCGAGCTGCGCGCGGTGATCGCGCGGGAGGCGGCGCAGGGCTACGCCTTCACGCGACAGGAGATGACGCTCGGCAACGTGTCGATCGCGATGCCGCTGCGGCCCCGCGCAGGACTGCCGCCCGCGGCGATCGGCATCGTCGCGCATGCGACCGCCGCCGACGAGGTGCGGCTCGTGCCGATGCTGCGTCGCGCACTCGCCGCGATCGAGCAGAGGCTGGACGCCGCCGGCAGCTGACGTCGTTTGCCCGACTTCGTCGTCCCGCCCGCCCGGGCGGCGACGAAGTCGGGCAATCCGGAGAACGCGCCTCCTGCTCCCACTGAGTGGAACGTCGCGCTCGCCGAACGGCCTCCCGGGGCGAGAATCGCGGAAGCGACGAGCACACAGGAGTGACATGCAGAACGACATCCCGAAGGGGGCGAGCTACCCGCCCGGGCACCCGACGCAGGCGGAGATCTCGGCCGAGATCGCCGACATCGCGAAGAACCGGCCGACGGCCTCCGACCCGAACTGGGGCGCGCACCGCACCCTCATCGACTACCCGCCGTACCGGTCGAGCATCCTGCGGCATCCGTCCGCCGATCTGGAGCTCGTCGACCCGGAGACGATCGAGCTGCACAGCCCCGCGTTCGGACACCGCGACGTGCACTGGACCGAGTACGACCTCACCCAGATGGTGAACGGCGAGCCGCAGGGCGAGCGGATGATCGTCACCGGCCGCGTCGTCGACACCGACGGGCGCCCGGCCGCGAACCAGCTCGTCGAGATCTGGCAGGCGAACGCCGGCGGTCGCTACCGGCAGAAGAAGGAGCGCCACCCCGCGCCGCTCGACCCGAACTTCAACGGCGTCGGCCGCACGCTGACGAACGAGAACGGCGAGTACACGTTCGTCACGATCAAGCCGGGCCCGTACCCGTGGCCCAACCACCAGAACGCCTGGCGGCCCGCGCACATCCACTTCTCGGTGTTCGGTTCGCAGTTCACCGAGCGGATGGTGACGCAGATGTACTTCCCGGGCGACCCGCTCATGCCGCTCGACCCGATCTTCCAGAGCATCACGAGCGAGAAGGGCCAGAAGAGCCTCATCGCCGACTACGACCACGACGTGAGCGTTCCCGACTGGGCGCTCGGCTACCGTTGGGACATCGTGCTGAACGGCAGCAATCGCACGTGGTTCGAGAGCCTCGACGGTCCGGAGGAGGAGCACTGATGGCTGAGAAGCTCTACCCCACCGCCGACCAGACCGTCGGCCCGTACTACGCCATCGGCATGGAGTACCCGAACTCCGAGGCGATCGTGCCGCACGGCTCGGCTGGCTCGATCGTGCTCTCGGGCTACGTGTACGACGGCAACGGCGCCCCGGTGCCGGATGCCGTGGTCGAGATCTGGCAGACGGATGCCGCGGGCAAGGTCCCGGCGGAGTCGGGCGCGATCGCCCGCAAGGCGACCGGCTTCTCGGGCTTCGGACGCTCCGGCAGCGACGACGAGGGCTACTACCAGTTCACGACGCTGCGCCCCGCGCCCACCGAGGACGGCAAGGCGGCGTTCTTCGCCGTCGTCGTGTTCGCCCGCGGCCTGCTCGCGCGCCTGCACACCCGCATCTACCTGCCCGGGCAGCCCGAGCTCGACACCGACCCGCTGCTCAGCCGGCTCAGCCCCGAGCGCCGCGCGACCCTCGTCGCGACGGAGGTCGAGGGCGGCTACCGGCACGACATCCGTCTGCAGGGCGAGAAGGAGACCGTCTTCCTTGCCTTCAACTGACGCCGGCGACCACGGGCTGCTCTCCCCGATGTGGGCGGGCACGCCCGTGGTCGGCGTCACGTCGGATGCCGCCCTGCTGCGCGGGATCGTGCGGTTCGAGGCGGCGCTCGCGACCGTCACGGCACCCCCGGGGGTCTCCGACCGCGTCGCGGCGCTCACCGACGACCTCGACCCCGCCGAGATCGCCGTGCAGGCGCGCGCGGGGGGCAACCCCGTCATCCCGCTGCTCGCGACGCTGCGGTCGCGGCTCGACGACGAGGCCGCGCATTGGCTGCACCGCGGGGCGACCAGCCAGGATGCCCTCGACACCGCGCTCGCGCTCATGGCGAAGGAGGCGAGCGACCTGATCGTCGCGGATGCCACGGCCGCCGCGGAGGCGTTCGCCGCCCACGCGGAGGCGCACCGGGGCACCGTCATGGTCGGCCGCACGCTCACCCAACCGGCGACGCCGATCACGCTCGGCCTGAAGCTCGCCGGCTGGGTGCGGGCGGTCGCATGCGGGGCGACCGGGGTGCGCCGCTCGGGCACGCTGCCGGTGCAGCTCGGCGGCGCGGCGGGAACCCTCGCCGCGTTCACCGCGTCGGGAGCCGACTCGATCGACATCGCGGCGCGCCTCGCCCGCGAGCTCGGTCTCGCAGAACCGGTCGCACCGTGGCACGTCTGGCGGTCGCCGATCACGCGCCTCGGCGACGCGCTCGTGGAGCTGACGGATGCGTTCGGCACGGTCGGCGAGAACGTGACGACCCTCGCGCGCCTCGGCGAACTCGACGACGGCGCCGCGGGCGGATCGTCGACGATGCCGCAGAAGTCGAACCC
>CAMLMQ010000220.1 GCA_946481135.1 uncultured Microbacteriaceae bacterium | reverse complement strand
TCGGCTCGGCCACCCGCAGGTCGGCGAGCTCGCTGCCGTCGCCGCGGATGCCGACGTCGACGAATCCGGGGTCGGGCCACAGCTCGGGGCGGATGCGGCGCGTGCCCGGGTTGTCGGGGTCGGTCTCGACGAGCTCCCCGGTGACCTCGGTCATGACGGCCTGCACGGAGGCTCGCAACGCCGCCAGCCGGTCGACGTCGATCAGGCCGAGCTTCGTCATCTCGGTCGCCACGCGCTCGAGCGGATCGCGGGCCCTCCACGCGGCCTCCTCGTCCTTCGTGCGGTAGCCGAAGGCGCTGCCCGGGTAGGGCCCGTTCTGGTGGAAGAAGCGGTACACCTCGGCCTCGACGACCACCGGCCCCTCGCCCGATCGCATCCGCTCGGCCGCCTCCGCCATCGCGAGGTGCACCGCGAGCGGGTCCATGCCGTCGACCCGCCAGCCCGGGATGCCGAACCCCTGCCCGCGCACCGAGAGCCGGGGGTCGGCGGTGACTTCGGAGACATGGGTCGAGACGCCGTAGGCGTTGTTCTCGATGAAGAACGCGACGGGCAGCTTCCAGGTCGCCGCGAGGTTCATCGACTCCAGCACCGAGCCGATCTGGCTCGCGCCGTCACCGAAGTAGTTGATCGTGAGGTCGGTCGTGCCGGAGTGCTTCTGCGCCCACGCGTTGCCGGTCGCCATGGGGGCGCCGCCGCCGACGATCGCGTTCGTGCCGAGGGCGCCCGCCTCGAACCACTGCAGGTGCATCGAGCCGCCGCGACCGCGACAGTACCCGGACGCGAGTCCGAGGATCTCGGCGAGCGTGCGCCGCAGGACGGTGCGGATGTCGGCGGTGACGAGGTCGTCGAGGTCGAGGCGCCCCCCCGACACGTGCGTGATCGCCTTGGCGAGGAACTGGTGGTGGCCGCGATGGGATCCGTTGACGGCATCCGTCGACCGCAGTCCGACGATCGACCCGACCGCTCCGCCCTCCTGGCCGATGCTCGAGTGCGCGGGGCCGTGCACGAGGCTCTCGGCGGCGAGTTCGAGCACCGTCTCCTCGAAGGCGCGGATGAGGTGCAGCTGGCCGAGCATCGTCGCGAGCAGCGCGGGGTCGGCGGCCTTCCAGTCGGCGGCCGTGGTCGACAACTCGATCCAGGGCGTCCCGGTCTGCAGGCTCCGTCGCTTCGGCATGGCGGCATGCTAGACCGGATTGAATCCAATCTGCAAGGCTTCGGGGACCCGAACCGCGTTGACTCCGTCTTCGCTCGTCGTTATTGTATCCAACATGTCGAGGATGCCGGGGCTGCGCGGAGCCGAGCACCTCGGCATCACCGTCCCCGACCTCGACGAGGCGGAGCGGTTCCTCGTCGACGTGCTCGGCGCCGAACTCGTGTACTCCCTCGGGCCCTTCGAGCGCGACGACGACTGGATGCGGGAACACCTCGGCGTGCACCCGCGCACGGTCATGCGCGAGCTGCGGTTCTTCCGGCTCGGGCACGGGCCCAACCTCGAGGTCTTCCAGTACGAGCCGGCCGACGGCCAGGCCCCCGTTCCGCGCAACAGCGACCTCGGCGGCCACCACCTCGCGCTCTACGTCGACGACCTCGACGCGGCGATCGCCCACCTGCGAGCGCACGGCATCGAGACGATGGGCGAACCGACCGCGAGCCGTGGTGCGAGTGCCGGTCAGCGGTGGGTGTACTTCCGGGCACCCTGGGGCATGCAGTTCGAACTCGTGAGCTTCCCCGACGGCAAGGCGTACGAGTCCGACGCTCCCGTGCGGCTGTGGCATCCCGCGCACCCGGCAGAATGAGCGCCGTGACCGATCTCGCCGTGCACGGCGCCGCGGGGGCGCGCATCGCCGCCGAGCTGCGGGAGGCCATCCTCGCCGGCGAGTACGCCCCGGGCGCCCGCATCCGCCAGGAGGACCTGGCCGACCGGCACCGCGCGAGCCGGCTCCCGGTGCGTGAAGCGCTGAGGATGCTGGAGGCCGAGGGTCTGCTCACGCTCGTCGCCAACACCGGGGCATGGGTGACCAAGCTCACGCTCGCCGACTGCGAGGAGCTCTACCGCATCCGGGAGCGCATCGAGCCGCTCCTGCTCTCCTACAGCGTGCCCCTGCTCGCCGAGTCCCGCGTCGAGCACCTCGCCGAACTCGCCGCCCGCATGGAGACCGCAGCCGACGTCGAGGAGTTCCTTCGCCTCGACCGCGAGTTCCACCTCGGCAGTTACGCCGCCGCCGAGACCGCGGTACTCGGCGACCTCGTACTCGGCCTCTGGAATCGCACTCAGCACTACCGCCGCGCCTTCACCCGGGTCTTCCGCTCCGAGGGCGAGCGTGACGTGCACCACGACCATCACCTGCTCGTCGCGGCGATCCGCCGACGCGACGTCGAAGAGGCCGAACGCATCCAGGCCGCCCACATCCGCCGCACGCGTCTGGAGCTCGCGCGGCACCCCGAGATCTTCACCTGACCGAGTACAGCGCCTGACCGAGTACCGAGGGAGCCGCATGGCCATCGCGACCGTCAACCCCGCCACGGGCGAGACCGAGACGACCTTCGAGCCGCACTCCCCCGCGGAGGTCGAGCGTCGTCTCGCCTTCGCCGCGGCGGCGTTCGAGACCCTGAAGGGCACCACGTTCACCGAGCGCGGCGCGTGGATGCGGGCGACCGCCGACCTCCTCGACGCCGAGGTCGAGCAGGTCGCCGAGATCCTCACGCGCGAGATGGGCAAGCCGATCGGCGCCGCCCGGGCCGAGGTGCGCAAGTGCGCGACGGGCATGAGGTTCTACGCCGAGCACGCGGAGGGCTTCCTCGCCGACGAGCCGCTCGCGCATCCGTCGACCGTCGGCGCGTCGCGCGCCGTCGCGCGCTACGAGCCCCTGGGGGTCGTGCTCGCCGTCATGCCGTGGAACTACCCGCTCTGGCAGGTCGTGCGGTTCGCCGCCCCCGCCCTCATGGCGGGCAACACGGGCGTGCTCAAGCACGCGTCGAACGTGCCGCAGTCGGCGCTCTACCTCGACGGGCTGTTCACGCGGGGCGGATTCCCCGACGGGGCGTTCACGACGTTGCTGATCGGCTCGGCGGAGGTGAAGGCCGTGATCGAAGACCGACGGGTGCGCGCGGTCACGCTCACCGGGTCGGAGCCCGCGGGTCGTTCGGTCGCGTCGATCGCCGCCGCCCAGGTGAAGAAGTCGGTGCTCGAACTCGGCGGGTCCGACCCCTTCATCGTGCTCCCGAGCGCCGACCTCGACGCGGCGGTCGCGACCGCGGTCACCGCGCGCACCGTGAACAACGGCCAGTCGTGCATCTCGGCGAAGCGCTTCCTCATCCACACCGACGTCTACGACGCGTTCGTCCCGCGCTTCGTCGCGGCGATGGCGGCGCTGCGGGTGGGCGATCCGCTCGACGAGCAGACCCAGGTCGGTCCGATCGCGACGGCCTCGGGGCGCGACGAGCTCGCCGAGCTCGTCGACGACGCCCGACAGAAGGGCGCCGACATCCTCACGGGCGGGGCGGTGCCCGAGGGCCCCGGCTGGTACTACCCGCCGACCGTCGTCGCCGGCGTCACGCCCGCGATGCGACTGCACCTCGAGGAGACGTTCGGCCCCGTCGCGACCGTCTATCGGGTGCGGGATGCCGACGAGGCGATCGCCCTCGCGAACGTCACCGACTTCGGCCTCTCGTCGAGCGTGTGGACGACCGACCCCGACGAACGCGACCGCTTCGCGCGGGAACTGGAGGCGGGCGCGGTGTTCGTGAACGGCATGACGATCTCCTACCCGGAGCTGCCGTTCGGTGGCATCAAGAACTCGGGGTTCGGCCGCGAACTCGCCGCCGCGGGCATCCGCGAATTCTGCAACCTCAAGACCGTGTGGGAGGCCTGACATGGCGCGCATCGGATTCCTCGGCCTCGGCACGATGGGGCGGGAGATGGCACGCCGCCTCGTCGACGCGGGCCACGAGGTGGTCGTGTGGAACCGCTCACCCGAACCCGTCGCGGAACTCGTGGCCGCCGGGGCACTCGCGGCCGACTCCCCGGCCGACGCACTGGCGACACCGATCTCGTTCTCGATGCTCGCGAACGACGAGGCCGCAGAGGCCGTCCTCACGCGGGAGAACCTCCAGGGAGACCCCGGCCGCCTGCACGTCGCGATGGCGTCGCTCAGCCCCGCCGCGGCATCCCGACTCGACGCCGTGGTTGGCGGGGCCGGCCTGACCTACCTCGCCGCCCCCGTGCTCGGCCGCTTCACGGTCGCCGCCGCGGGCGAGCTCAACATCATCGCCGCCGGTGCCGCACCCGACCTCGATCGAGCCGCCCCCTACTTCGACGTGCTCGGCAAGCGCGTGTGGGTCGTGGGGTCGGAACCGCGCATCGCGAACATCGTGAAGGCCGCGGTCAACTACGACATCATCCACGCGTTCCAGGCCATCGCCGAGTCGGTCGCCC
>CAMLMQ010000219.1 GCA_946481135.1 uncultured Microbacteriaceae bacterium | reverse complement strand
CCACGTCGACGACGTCGACCTCGTCATCCAGGCCGACGCGCCCGACGAGTACAAGTCGTACCTGCACCGGTCGGGCCGCACGGGTCGTGCCGGCAAGTCGGGCACCGTCGTGACCCTCGTGCCGCGCAACCGGCGCCGCCGCACGGAGGACCTGTTCGCGCGTGCCGAGATCACGCCCGAGTGGATCCAGGTGCGCCCGGGCGACGCGGCGATCGCCGACTTCGCGGGCTGAGAGTTCCTGAGGCGTCAGTTTCTGTCGGAATCGCCCCGGCGTACCGACAGAAACTGACGCCTCACGCCCCTCGTCTCCACCTTCCGGGGGAGGCGGGGGGCGTCGTCGTTTGCGACGGTGGAGTCATGACGACTCCCGTCCGGCCGTCGCCGACTCCGCTCTCCGTCGGACGCGCCGTCGCCCCCGACCTCGCGCGCGGCGTCATGCTGCTCTTCATCGTGCTCGCGAACGCCCCGTTCTACCTCTGGGGCCAACCGTCCGGGATGACGAGCGCCCACCCGCCGGGTGCCACCGGCGCCGACCTCGTGTGGCAGACCTTCTCGCTCATCGTCATCGACGCGCGTTCGTACCCGATGTTCGCATTCCTGTTCGGCTACGGCATCTGGCAGCTCTACCGACGGCAGGCGGAGGCGGGCGTCGACCAGCTCACCGCGCGACGGCTGCTGCGCAAGCGCCACCTGTGGATGATCGCCTTCGGCGCCGTGCACGCGCTGCTGCTCTGGATGGGTGACGTCATCGGCGCCTACGGGCTCGCGGGCCTCATCCTCGCGGCGATCTTCCTCGACCGCCGGGACACGGCGCTCAAGCTGACGGCCGGCATCCTCGCGGCCCTCGTCGCGATCTGGGGGCTCACCGCCCTCGGCGCCGGTCTCGCGCTGCCCGCCCTGCTGCCGCCCGGAGCCTTCAGCCTGCCCGAGGGTCAGGATGTCGACTTCCTGCGCTTCCCGCAGGGCCAGGAGAACTACCTCCTCGCCGCCGCGTTGCGGCTCGGGCTCTGGGTCGTCGTCACGGGCGCGCAGCTGCTGGGATTCATCATCCCGATCGCGATCCTCCTCGCCCTCGTCGCGGCGCGCGCGGGCGTACTCGAGGAGCCCGAGAAGCATCGCCCGCTGCTGCGTCGCACGGCGCTCGGTGGCATCGCGATCGCGTGGGGGTTCGGCATCCTCGTCGCGCTGCAGAACGCCGGGCTGCTGCTTCCCGACGAGTACGGCTGGGCGTGGATGGGGCTCAACACGCTCGCCGGGCTGTGCGGCGGGCTCGGGTACGTCGCCGTGTTCGGCCTGATCGCGGCGCGCGTGCGCACGCGGCCACCGGGCGTCGTGCGCGGCGCGCTGCAAGCGCTCGGCAAGCGGTCGCTCTCGGGCTATCTCGCCCAGTCGGTCGTGTTCGCGCCGCTCATGAGCGCGTGGGGCCTCGGGCTCGGCACGCACCTGTCGAGCTGGTCGATCGCGCTCATCGCCGCGGCGACCTGGCTCGTGACGGTCGTGCTCGCGGCCGTGCTCGAGCGGGCCGGCAAGCGCGGCCCCGCCGAGTGGGCGCTGCGGCGCCTCGTCTACGGTCGCCCGTAGCCGCTCAGCGGGAGGGCCAGTGCCAGGCCGGGGCGTCGAGAACCCCTTGCCCGGCGAGCCGCGTCTCGCCCGCGGCCTTCTCCAGCCGGAGGACGCTCGCGCCCTCCCGCTCGAGCGCCTCGACGAGCGAGGCCGCATGGGAGACGACGAGCAGTTGCGACTGATCCGAGGCCGCGACGAGCAGCTCGGCGAGGGCGGGGATGACTTCGGGATGCAGGCTCGTCTCGGGCTCGTTGAGCGCGAGGAACGTCGCCGGACGCGTGCTCAGCAGCGCGGCGACCCACACGAGGTAGCGCAGGGTGCCGTCGGAGAGCTCCGCGACGTCGAGGGGCCGCAGCAGCCCCGGCTGGGTGAGGGCGAGCGCGAATCTGCCGCCCCGCTCCTCGATCTCCACGCGGCTCCCCGGCAGGGCGCGGTCGATCGCGGCGGACAGTCGCGCGGGGTCGCCCTGCTCGTGGATGGTGCGGAACGCCGCCGCGAGGTCGGATCCGTCGGAGGCGAGGATCGGCGTGCGAGTGCCGACCGCAGCCTGCCGGGCGGGGGCGGCGGCATCCGTGCGCACCGCGTCGTAGAAGCGCCAGTCGCGCAGCATCGCGCGCATGCCGAGCAGTTCCGGGGTCGCGTCGGGGTCTCCGAACTCCGCGAGCATGCTCTCCCACGGCGCGAGAGGCCGGTCGAGGGTGCGCCACCCGTCGTCTCCGCGCACGCGCACGACCGGCCCGCGGCGTTCGGTCAGCAGCGACGCGGGGCGCAGCACCGGGCCCGCCCAGACCGCCTCGGCCTTGATGACGGGGTCGCGGTCGAACATCGAGTTCGACGGCACGGGCTGCCCGAGGTCGACGGCGTACCCGAATCCGTCCGCATCCGAGGCGAAGCCCATCTTGAGGGCGATCGGATGCCGCCGCACCGTGCCGGGACCGCCGCCCTCGGACTCGGGGCCCGCCCACAGCGTCGACGGGAAGCCGCCCTCGTGCGCGAGAGCCGTGATCGCGCCGTCGCGGCCGGCGGCCGACAGCAGCCGCAGGGCGCGATAGAGGGATGACTTGCCGCTGCCGTTCGCGCCGGTGACGACCGTGAGCCGGGAGAGCGGGACGACGAGGTCACGGATCGAGCGGTATCCCTCGATCGCGAGCGTCGTCAGCATCCCGCCACCCTAGGGGCGACCTACGAGACCTGCACTTCCTTCCAGAAGGCGACGTAGTTCGAGAAGTCCTTGCCGACCCGGGCGATGCCCGACTCGTAGGGCTCGGGGTACGACCACGCGCGGTCGGGCAGCGCCTGCCCGTCGACCGTCACGGTGAAGTACTGGCACGCGCCCTTCCACGGACACGTGTACGGCGTCGGGGAGGTCGTGAGGAACCCCTCCTTGATCGACGACGGCGGGAAGTACGAGTTGCCTTCGATGTGGATGATCTCGTCGTCGGCGGCCTCGGCGATGACGGTTCCGTTCACGGTTGCAGTAGCCATACGGGGTCGAACCTCCTGTCAACCCTCAGCATTCCCCGCGCACCTTCCGGTTGGGTGAGGGGATGCCCGCGACGGACGCCCTCACGGCTCTCTACGTCAACTGCACGCTCAAGCGCTCGCCGGAGCAGTCCCACACCCAGGGACTCATGGACCGCAGCATCCGTCTCCTCGAGGCGCAGGGGGTGCACGTCGACACGGTGCGCCTCGTCGACCTCGAAGTCGCCGACGGCGTCTACCCCGACATGCGCGAGCACGGCTGGCAGCACGACGCGTGGCCCGACGTACTGTGGCCGAAGGTGAGGGATGCCGACATCCTCGTGATCGGCACGCCGATCTGGCTCGGCGAACCCTCGTCGGTGGCCCGTCGGCTGATCGAGCGGCTCTACGCGATGAGCGACGTGACGAACGAGAAAGGCCAGGCCGTGTTCTACGGCAAGGTCGCCGGCACGATCACGACGGGCAACGAGGACGGGGTGAAGAACTCCGGCAAGCACCTGCTCTACGCCCTGCAGCACATCGGGTACACGATCCCGCCGGCCGCGGAGACGGGGTGGATCGGGTCCATCGGACCGGGTCCGTCGTACCTCGACGAGGGCTCGGGCGGACCGGAGAGCGACTACACGGCGAAGACGATGACCTTCGCGACCTGGAACCTGCTCCATCTCGCCCGGATGTTGAAGGCGGCGGGGGGCATCCCGGCGGTCGGCAATGTCCCCGGTGAGTGGGAGTCTGATTCCGGCAACGCCAATCCGGAATACCGCTGACCTCCGAATGGTTTCCGGCTGGGAGCGGAAGGACGCCCGTTGATCGAGTTCCGGGATGTGACGAAGTCGTTCGGCGGCCAGGTGGCGGTCGAGGATTTCTCGCTGCAGATCCCCGCGCGCCAGGTGACCGTGCTCGTCGGATCGAGCGGGTCCGGCAAGACGACCCTGCTGCGCATGATCAACCGCATGGTCGACCCGACCTCGGGGACGGTGCTCATCGACGGCGAGGACGTCGCGACAGTCCCGCCCGTCGCCCTCCGCCGCCGCATCGGCTACGTCATGCAGTCGTCGGGTCTGCTTCCGCACCGTCGCGTGATCGACAACATCGCGACCGTGCCGCGGCTCATCGGGGTGCCGAAGCAGCAGGCGCATGAGCGGGCGCTCGAACTGATGGATGTCGTCGGCCTCGACCGCGGGCTCGCGCGACGCTTCCCCTCCGCGCTCTCGGGCGGGCAACAGCAGCGCGTCGGCGTCGCGCGCGCTCTCGCCGTGAAACCCAACATCCTGCTCATGGACGAGCCGTTCGGCGCCGTCGACCCGATCGTGCGCGCCGAGCTGCAGCAGGAGGTGCTGCGCATCCAGGACCAGACCGAGACGACGATCGTCTTCGTCACCCACGACATCGACGAGGCGTTCCTGCTCGGCGACCAGGTCGT
>CAMLMQ010000218.1 GCA_946481135.1 uncultured Microbacteriaceae bacterium | reverse complement strand
CCGAGCGCGTCGCGCAGGCGGCTGTCGAGTTCGTCGAACTCAGCCATGGTGATCCTCCCTCCTCAGTCGCGCCGCGAGCGCCTTGCGGGCGCGGTGCAGCTGGGTCTTCACGGTGCCGGCGCTGACTCCGAGACCCTCCGCGACCTGGTCGACCGACTGGTCGAGGAGGTAGTGCAGCACGCACACCTCCTTCTGCTGGCGCGGCAGTTCGTGGAGCGCCGCGAGCACGTCGACGTCGAGGCCGGCGAGGGCCGCGTCGTAGCTCTCGTCGTCGGTGCCGACCTTCGCGTAGGCACGCGACTCGGCTCCCCGGGAGCGCTGCAGGTCGCGCGCCCGGTTGCTCGCGACGACCGTGATCCACGCGGCGAGGTTGGTGATCGCCCGCGCCGGGGGCTTCGCGAGGTATCCGACGAGCGCGTCCTGCACGGCGTCGGCGGCATCCTGACGGTTGCCCGTGATGAGTCCCACCGCGGCGACGACCTTCGGGTACTCGCGCGCGACGAAGGCGTCCAGGTCGACCTGGGTCCTCTCGGCCACGGCGGTTCTCACGCTTCTACGACGCGGAACGCCCCCGATCGGGTTGACCGGAGACGGTGATCGGCGGTGCGGATGAAGCCAGCGGGTGCCGACAGCATCCCGTATCGGGCGTCCGCGCGCCAGGCCCGAAGCACTCGCGGACCCTGCTGGCAAGCCCTCGAGTCCGCCGGGCACGCGTGCCTACGGTCGGTGCACACCCGCCGATCGAAAGGAACACACCGATGGCCACGATGACCCTCGACACCCCCACCGAGCTGCTGCACTACCAGTTGCGCACGGCGCTCACGATGGAGGATCACTCGCTCGCCGCCCTCGGCGAGTTGGCGAGCGCCGCGCGGTCGGCGGAGATCGCGAAGATGTTCCGGCACCACGCCGACGAGACGAAGGAGCAGATCGCGAACCTGCACGAGGTGTTCAAGCTGCTCGACCTGAAGGACACGACGGCGCCGTCGCCGAGTACGACAGGCATCACGCGTCAGGCGGAGTCGCTGATCTCGAAAGCGGGCGACGACCTCCTCGACCAGGTCGTCCTGGCATGCGCGCTCGGCAACGAGCACTACGAGATGTCGGCGTACGAGTCGCTGATCATCCCGTTGACGGCGATGGGGATGACGGATGCCGTGAAGCTCCTGCAGGCGAACCTCGACCAGGAGACGCACACGAGCGAGGAGCTGCGCGAGATGCTTCAGAAGGTCGCCGGCTGACGGAACGCCGCTGCGTCCATTGCGGAGGGGGAGCCGGACGATCCGGCTCCCCCTCCGCGCGTCAGCTCGACGTCACGGCGTGATCACGACCTTGATGCAGCCGTCTTCCTTCTTCTTGAACACCTCGTACATCGCCGGGGCCTCGTCGAGGCCGACCCGGTGGGTGACGAGGTCTTCCGTGCCGAGCGGGTCGGCCGGATCCTCGACGAGCGGCAGGAGGGTGTCGCGCCAGCGCTGCACGTTGCACTGCCCCATGCGGATGGTGACCTGCTTGTCGAACAACCGCAGCATGGGGAACGGATCCGCGACTCCGCCGTACACGCCGCTCAGCGACACGGTGCCGCCACGGCGCACGACGTCGAACGAGAACATCATCGCCGCGAGCCGGTCGACGCCGACCGTCTGCATGAGCCCTTTCGCGATCGGCTCGGGCAGGCGCACCGACGTGTTCTGCACGAACGCGGCGACCGGGTTGCCGTGCGCCTCCATCCCGACCGCGTCGACGACACCGTCGGGCCCCCGGCCCCGCGTGCGCTGCCGCAGCCACGCGTCGGCGCCGTCGAGGTCGCTCGTCTCGACGCCGTGCCGTTCGGCCATCGCCCGACGCTCCGGCACCGGGTCGACGGCGAAGACCTCGTAGCCGCGGAATCTCGCGACGCGGGCGGCGAACTGCCCCACCGGTCCGAGGCCGACGATCGCGATCGAGCCACCCGGATCCACGCCCGCGTAGTCGACGCCCTGCCACGCGGTCGGGAGGATGTCGCTGAGGAACAGGTAGCGGTCGTCGGGGAGGTCGGCGCCCACCTTCGTGAGGTTGTAGTCGGCGCGGAGGATGCGCATCCGCTCCGCCTGTCCGCCCGGCACCGAGCCGTACAGCTCGGTGTACCCGTAGAGGGCCGCGCCCGAACCCTGCTCCTTCACCTGGGTCGTCTCACACTGCGTCTGCAGCCCGCGCTCGCACATGAAGCACTCGCCGCATGCGATCACGAAGGGCACGACGACGCGGTCGCCGGGCTTCACCGCCGTGACCTCCGACCCGACCTCCTCGACGATGCCCATCGGCTCGTGACCGAGCACGTCGCCGCGGTGCAGGAACGGGGTGAGCACGTCGTAGAGGTGCAGGTCGGAGCCGCAGATCGCGGTCGAGGTGACCCGGATGACCGCGTCGGTGGGCTCCTCGATTCGCGGGTCGGGCACCTCGTCGATCGCGACGCGGTTGGTTCCCTGCCAGGTGAGTGCTCTCATGCCTCAGGTCTACGCGGGGGTCGGTTCGGGCAGCAGGGGGTTGACCTCACAGGGAGACCGCGCCCAGGGCGGCGCCGACAGCTCAGTCGGTGATGAGCACGCCGGAGAGGTGGCGCAGCGCGTGCTCGATCGTGAGCGCGACGACCTCCGCCGGCTCGCCGGGGAAGACGTGCGCGAAGTCGCGGGTCGCGTCGCCGACGACCGCGCAGATGAACACGGTGCCCGGCGGGCTGCCCTCCTCGGAGCCCGGCCCGCCGACGCCCGTCACGGCGACCGCGGCATCGGCGCCGGTCAGTTCGAGCACGCCGAGCGCCATCGCCCGCGCAGCGGCCGCGGTCACGACGGGTCCGGGCGGCACCCCGAGCGCGCGCGTCTTCGTCTCCCGCGTGTACGCCACGACGCCACCGGCGAACCACTCCCCGGCATCCCGGGTCTTCGAGAGCGTCGCGGCGAGCGATCCCCCGGTCAGCGACTCGGCGACCGCGACGGTCATCCGCCGTCCGGCCGCATGCACCCGCACGTCGTCGGCGAGACGCTCGAGAAGAGGATCGTCGGGGGTCATCCGGCGCGTCGGCCTCTAGGGTCGAGAGCGTGGGAACCCTCTTCTACGGAGCATCGCGCACGCCGATCCGCATCGACGATCGCATCCTGGCCCACCTGAAGCTGGTGGCGACCTCGAAGCTGCGCCGGAACGAGCCCTTCATCGTGTCGTGGCACGACGCGTCGGATGTCGGCGGCGGCCGCAGCTCGATCTGGCTGCACCCCGGATGCGATCTGCACTACAAGTTCGACGGGGGCGGGTCGCCCGTGATCGATCAGGATCTCATCGAGACGATGAGTCTCGCGGCGAACGCCGCCCGCGGCATCGAGATCGACGAGGCGACGCTGCGCTGACGCGAGGTCAGGATGCGGCGTCACGCCCGAGCTCCTGGAAGCGACCGGCACGGGCCCGTCGACCGCGCAGCTCGAGGTCGGCGACGAGGTCGGCGTCCTGCAGCTCGTCCCCGGGCAGGTCGACCGGCTCGGCGATGAACTGGCTCGCCGGTCCCACGACGAGGTCGAGCACGCGCACCGTGTCGTCGGCGCCGAGAGCCGGCACCCGCACCCGGTCGGCCTGGGCCGCCCGGGCGAGCACGGCCGCGTAGTCGAGCACGGCGTCGGCGATGCGATCGCCCGTCAGGAACGACCCGCCGGCGTAGCCGATGCGCTTCATGACCGCGCGCGCTGCAGGCGGTCGACGGCGCCGTCGAGATCGAGGCACTGCCCCACCTCGACGGAGGTGTTGTAGACCTCGCCGAGGAGGGAGACGTAGACGGGTCCGGCGACCTGCACGTACCCGACGGTGCGTCCGTCGTCGAGAACCCGGTACACGTCGTCGAGCACCCGCACGGTCGCCACGACGGGGCGAGCCGGTTCGGGGGTCGCTGGAGTGGCGGCACCCGACCGCGCGGGGCGAGTCGTGGAGCGCACCCGGCGTTCGGCGGTGAGAGTCATGGTGCATCCATGGTGCGACAGGTGCGGAGAATCCCCCAGGGGTTGTCAGCGTCGCGGACGGATGCTACCCGTGCCTCCGCACGACCGCCGCCGAGTCGGCGGGCAGGGTCAGCGGGTCGGGGACGACGTCATCCGACGTGGCGAACAGCACCCGTCCGGAGAGCTCGGGAGCCCATTCGGCCGACCCGAGGTTCACGAGGATGCGCAGCTCTCCGCGCTCGAGCATCACGCGGCCCGCCGAGGCGTCGACCTCGGCACGGAGGTCGCCGAGCCGCGGACTGTGCAGGTCGGCCTCGCGGTGCCGCAGGGCGATGAGCTCGCGGTACTGCGCGAGGAGGGAGCGGTGCGGCTCGCGGTCGGGTTCGTTCCAATCCAGTTTCGAGCGCCGGAACGTCTCGGGGTCCTGGGGGTCGGGCACGGCGTCGGCATCCCACCCGTGGCGGGCGAACTCGGCGATGCGGCCCTCGGCGGTCGCGCGGCCGAGTTCGGGCTCGGGGTGCGA
>CAMLMQ010000217.1 GCA_946481135.1 uncultured Microbacteriaceae bacterium | reverse complement strand
CACATGGTCGAGGTCATCAACAAGCTCGCCCGTGTGCAGCGCCAGATGCTGCAGGACCTGGGCCGCGAGCCCACCCCGGAGGAGTTGAGCCGCGAACTCGACATGACCCCCGAGAAGGTCATCGAGGTGCAGAAGTACGGCCGCGAGCCGATCTCGCTGCACACCCCCCTCGGCGAAGACGGCGACAGCGAGTTCGGCGACCTCATCGAGGACACCGAGGCCGTCGTGCCCGCCGATGCGGTGGGCTTCACGATGCTGCAGAAGCAGCTCGAGTCGCTCCTCGACTCACTCTCCGAGCGCGAGGCGGGCGTCATCCGCATGCGCTTCGGCCTGGGCGACGGGATGCCGAAGACGCTCGACCAGATCGGCGACACGTTCGGCGTGACGCGTGAGCGCATCCGTCAGATCGAGTCGAAGACGATGGCGAAGCTGCGCCACCCGAGCCGCTCGCAGTCGCTGCGCGACTACCTCGAGTGACCCGGACCCGGTAGCGAAGCGTGGACGTCCCCTACGACGAGAACCGCGTCCGGCCCCGCGAGGTCGAGGTCGACGGGGTGCGCTACGAGCGGCATCCGATCAAGACGCACGTCGTCCTGCCCGGCGAGCCGCTCGGCCCCGTGGTCGAGAAGTACGGCCTGCCGCTGCTGCAGGACGGCGACTGGTTCTTCATGACCGAGAAGATGGTCGCCGGATCCCAGGGTCGGGCGACCCGCGTCGAGGACGTGAAGCCCCGCCCCCTCGCTGTCTACCTCTCGAAGCGCGTCGTGCGCACGCCGTGGGGGATCGGCCTCGGCATCCCCGAGACGATGGAGATGGCGATCCAGGAGGTCGGCACGCCGCGCATCCTCCTCGCGGCCGCGGTCTCGGTCGTGTCGAAGAAGCTGTTCCGGCGCACCGGCGACTTCTACCGCATCGCCGGCAAGAAGGCGCGCGGCATCGACGGCCCGGGCTACCCGACGATTCCGCCGTACGACGAGATGGTCGTGCTCACCGCCGCGAAGCCGTACCAGGTGTGCCGGGAGATCAAGGCGCTGCTCGCGACGCACGGGAAGGATGTCGAGGTGCTGCTCGTCGACATCAACGACATCGGCGGCAACATCCTCGGCTCGACGATCGCGAAGGCCGACGAGGCCCTCGCGGTGCGCATCCTGAAGGACAACCCGATCGGCCAGGGCCACGAGTCGACGCCCCTCGGCATCATCCGTCGCGTCGGCTGAGGCTCACTCCCTGAGGTAGCTGCGGGGGATGCGCGTCGAGGCCCGCACGAGCACTTCGTCGCCGATCGTCTGGGCCCACGCCGCCACCTGCTCGGCGGTGGGTTCGCCGCGATCGCCGGGCCCGAACACGATGACCTCGTCGCCGAGCTCGGCACGGCCGTCGACCGTCGTCGTGTCGATGCCGACCTCGCGCACGCGCGCACGGCGTCCCGCGACGAGCACCTCGCCGCCGACGAGGAGCGGCGGGATGCCGTCGGCCGTACCGAGATCGAACGTGGCAGTCTCCGCGGTGCGGCCGATGACGGTGCCGTACATCGTCATCGGCGCGCGCATCCCGAGCTCGGCGGCCGTCTGGTCCTCGAACGGCGAGGAGCCGTAGGCGGCGATCCCGAACCGCACGAGGTCGAGTCGTGCCTCGGGCATCCGGATGCCGGCGGAGCTCGCGGCGACGTGCAGGATCGGGCGGTCGGGCCCCTCGAGGTCGACCCCGAGTCCCGCAGCCACCGAGACCGCGACGCGGAATTCGGCGAGGGCGGCAGCGTCATCGGCGGGAGAGGCGTCGGCGAGGTGCGACCACATCCCGGCGATGCGGATGCCGTCGGCGGCGAGGGCGGCGCTCACGAGGCCGGGCCAGTCGTCGGGGCTCGCACCGTTGCGGTGCAGGCCCGTGTCGATCTTGAGGTGCACGGCGGCCTCCCGGGAGGCGCCTGCGGTCGCGATGCGGTCGAGCTCGACCCGCGACGAGACGCCGAGGTCGACGTCGGCATCGATCGCGGAGCGGAAGTCGGTGTCGGCACCGTGCAGCCACGCGAACACGGGCGCCGCGATCCCCGCCTCACGCAGCCGGAGCGCGGCCGGCACGTCGAGCACCGCGAGCGAGTCGGCTCCCGCCTCGAGCGCGGCGCGGGCGATCGGCAGGAGTCCATGCCCGTAGCCGTCGGCCTTGACGGCGAGCATCGTGCGTGCGGGTGCCGCGATCGCGACCAGCGTGCGCACGTTGTGCCGGAAGGCCTCGAGGTCGACCTCGATCCGCGCGCTCATCGGGCCATCCGCTCGACCCGCGCCGCGATCCCCGCCGTCACGGCGAGCGGTTCGCGTTCGGTCCAGGCCGCCCAGTCGGGCGCCGTCGGCTCGCCGCGCCGCGGGTCGCCGAACAGCACGGCGTCGGCCCCGAGCTCGATCGTGTCGTCACCGACGTCGAGCACGAGCTGATCCATCGCGATGCGTCCGACGAGCGGGTACGTCGCGTCGCCGACGCGCACGCGCCCGCGGTTCGATGCGAGCCGCGGCACCCCGTCGGCGTACCCGAGGCCGACGAGCGCGAGCGTGGTCGCCGCGGGCGTGCGGTAGGTGTAGCCGTACGAGACGCCCGCCCCGCCCTCGACCCGCTTGAGCGCGACGACCTCGCCGACGAGCGACAGCACCGGGGAGCCGACCCCGTCGAGCCCGTATGCCCGGCAGTCGGCTCCCGCACCCGAGCGGTCGACGACGACCGCCTCGTGATCGAAGCCCGCCGTGCGGGCGAGGGCGGCATCCCGTTCATCGGAGACGACGATGCGCTGCACCCCCGCATCGCGCGCCACCGGGCCGACGAGCGCGAGGCCGTGCCCGAAGGCGTCGGCGCGGGCATCGAGCGTGGCGGCGAGCTGCCGCGCGAAGAGGTCGAGATCCACGACCGCACGACGCCTGAGCACGATCCATCCAAGCACGCCGAACACGACGTAGGCCCCCGGCGAACCGGGGGCCTACGTGAGAGAGAGGGGGGTCAGTCGGCGAGCGTCTCGAGCAGGCGGCTCGACTCGTCGTGCCACTCGAGCGCGGTCGGCTGCAGCTTCGACTTGAACTCCTGCGCGTGGTGGTTGCAGAACAGCAGCTCCCCGGAGGCGAGCGTCGCCTTCACGTAGGCCTGCGCACCGCAGTAGTCGCAGCGGTCGAGCGCCGTGAGGAGCTGCGCGGGACGCTCCAGCTCGTCGACCGTGTTGTCGGGTGCGAACTGCGACATGGGCTCCTCCTCGGGTTTCGAGCGACTTTCCGTGACTCCATCCAAGCACGCGGGTGTGTCGTCCGTGTGTCAGCGGCGTGGCATTTCGCTCTCGGCGCACTGGGGAATAGCCGAGCCCGGGGGCGGTCCTCCCCGCGCGCGGGGTGGCGCACGGGGCGCGTCGTCCGGCGGGGTTAGTCTGAACGACGGCCTCCGACCGGGGAGCCGTCCCGACCCGATCTCGAGGAGTTTCTCCGTGGCCTCCGCCGACTACTCCGCCCGTCACCTCTCGGTGCTCGAAGGGCTCGAGGCGGTGCGGAAGCGACCGGGCATGTACATCGGTTCGACCGACTCCCGGGGTCTCATGCACTGCCTGTGGGAGATCATCGACAACTCCGTCGACGAGGCTCTCGGCGGCTTCGGCTCGCAGATCGAGGTCGAGCTCCACCCCGACGGCAGCGTCGAGGTGCGTGACCGGGCGCGCGGCATCCCCGTCGACATCGAGCCGAAGACGGGACTGTCGGGCGTCGAAGTGGTGTTCACGAAGCTGCACGCGGGGGGCAAGTTCGGCGGAGGCTCGTACGCCGCGTCGGGCGGCCTGCACGGCGTCGGCGCGTCGGTCGTGAACGCCCTCTCGGAACGCCTCGACGTCGAGGTCGACCGCGACGGCGCGACGTGGGCGATGTCGTTCCACCGGGGCGAGCCGGGCGTCTTCCAAGATGCCGGCGAGCCGAGCCCCGACGCCCCGTTCTCCCCGTTCGTCTCGGGCAGTGAACTGCGCAAGGTCGGGAAGGTCGCCAAGGGCGTCACCGGCACGCGCATCCGATACTGGGCCGACCGGCAGATCTTCACCAAGGGCGCCGAGTTCGAGATGGATGCCCTCCTCGCCCGCGCGCGGCAGACCGCCTTCCTGGTTCCCGGCCTCGGACTCGACGTCATCGACGCCCGCGGCGACGAGGTGACGCGGGAGTCGTTCCGCTACGACGGCGGCATCGCCGAGTACGTCGAGTTCCTCGCCCCCGACGCCGGCGTGACCGACACGTGGCGCATCCAGGGCACGGGCGGCTTCACCGAGACCGTGCCCGTGCTGCAGCCGAACGGCCACATGGTGCCCACCGAGGTCGAGCGCGCGTGCGAGGTCGACCTCGCCCTGCGCTGGGGCACCGGGTATGAGACGACGTTCCGCTCTTACGTCAACATCATCGCCACCCCGAAGGGCGGCACCCATCAGTCGGGGTTCGAGCAGGGGCTCATGAAGTTCGTGCGCTCCGAGATCGAGAAGAACGCCCGGCGGCTCAAGGTCGGAGCGAACGAGAAGCTCGAGAAGGAAGACATCCTCGCCGGCCTCACCGCCGTGCTGACGGTGCGCCTGCCCGAACCGCAGTTCGAGGGGCAGACC
>CAMLMQ010000216.1 GCA_946481135.1 uncultured Microbacteriaceae bacterium | reverse complement strand
ATCCCCGAGCTGTGGGGCGGCTCGGCCGACCTCGCCGAGTCGAACAACACGACGATCGAGGGAGCGAAGTCGTTCATCCCCGTCGAGCACTCGACTCACGAGTGGACGGGCCACCCCTACGGCCGCGTGCTGCACTTCGGCATCCGCGAGCACGCGATGGGGGCGATCCTCAACGGCATCGTGTTGCACGGCAACACGCGCCCGTTCGGCGGCACGTTCCTCATCTTCAGCGACTACATGCGCCCGGCCGTGCGACTCGCGGCGCTCATGAAGGCGCCGTCGATCTTCGTCTGGACGCACGACTCCGTCGCCCTCGGCGAGGACGGCCCGACGCACCAGCCGGTCGAGCAGCTCACGACGCTGCGCGCCATCCCGGGTCTCGACGTCGTGCGGCCCGCCGACGCGAACGAGGTCGCCGTCGCCTGGCGCACGATCCTCGAGCGGCGCAACGGTCCCGCGGGCATCGCGCTCAGCCGACAGAACCTGCCGGTGTTCGACCGCACGACGGTCGCGAGCGCCGAGGGCGTCGCGAAGGGCGCCTACGTGCTCGTCGAGGCGTCGAAGTCGACGCCGGACGTCATCCTGCTCGGTTCGGGGTCGGAGGTGCAGTTCGCCGTCGAGGCGGCGGCCGCCCTCGAAGCCGACGGCGTCGCGGCGCGTGTCGTCTCGGTTCCGTGCCAGGAGTGGTTCGAGGAGCAGGATGCGGCGTACCGCGAGTCGGTGCTCCCCGCCGCCGTCCGCGCGCGGGTCTCGGTCGAGGCCGGTCTCGCGCTCACCTGGCGTCCCTACGTGGGCGACGCCGGCCGGAGCGTCTCGATCGAGCACTTCGGCGCATCCGCCGACTACAAGACCCTGTACCGGGAGTTCGGCATCACCACCGAGGCGGTCGTCGCGGCCGCGAAGGAATCGCTCGCTGCGGCGGGCTGAGGAGGCACCACACCATGACCACCACCACGCAGCAGCTCTCCGACCTGGGCGTCAGCATCTGGCTCGACGACCTCTCGCGCGAACGCATCTCGTCCGGGGGGCTGCAGAAGCTCATCGCCGAGCGCAACGTCGTCGGCGTCACGACGAACCCCACGATCTTCGCCGGCGCGCTCGCCAAGGGGCAGGCGTACGACGAGCAGGTCGCGTCGCTCGCGGCGGCCGGCGCGAGCGTCGCCGACGCCGTCTTCGAGATCACGACGGATGACGTCGCCGCCGCGTCGGACATCTTCGCCGACGTCTACGCCGCCACGGGCGGTCGGGACGGGCGCGTCTCCATCGAGGTCGAACCGGGCCTCGCGCACGACGCCGCAGGAACGATCACCCAGGCAAAGCAGCTCTGGGAGAAGGTCGGCAAGCCCAACGCGATGATCAAGATCCCCGCGACGGTCGAGGGTCTCGAGGCGATCACCGAGGTGATCGCGGCCGGGATCAGCGTCAACGTGACCCTCATCTTCAGCCTCGAGCGCCACCGCGCGGTCATCGACGCCTACCTGAGCGGTCTGGAGAAGGCGCGGGCCGCGGGCCGGGACCTCTCGACCATCCACTCGGTCGCGTCGTTCTTCGTCTCGCGGGTCGACAGCGAGATCGACAAGCGTCTGGAGGCGATCGGCACGCCCGAGGCGCTCGCGCTGAAGAGCAAGGCGGGCGTCGCGAACGCCCAACTCGCCTACCAGCTGTTCGAACGCGAGTTCGCGACCGACCGTGCTCGCGCGCTCCTCGACGCCGGCGCCAACCTGCAGCGCCCGCTGTGGGCGTCCACGGGCGTCAAGGACCCCACCCTCCCCGACACGCTCTACGTGACCGAGCTGGCCGTCTCGGGCGTCGTCAACACGATGCCCGAGAAGACGCTTGAGGCGACGTTCGACCACGCGCCCCTCCACGGTGACGCGGTCACGGGCTCCTACGCCGAGGCGCAGAAGGTGCTCGACGATCTCGCCGCCGTCGGCGTCGACTACGACGATGTGACCACCCTCCTGGAGCGCGAAGGGGTGGAGAAGTTCATCGTCTCGTGGAACGAGCTCCTCGACACCGTGACGGCGGCGCTCGAGGCGGCGGGGAAGTGACCGTCACGATCGCGGCCACCGGCGCCGCGGCCGAGGCGGTCGAGCGGGTCGTTCCGCAGCTCGTCTCCGACGGCGTCGCGGGCGCCATCACCGCGCAGGACCCGACGCTCTGGGGTGCCGCCGCGGAGGCGGAGTCGTCGATCCGGCTGGGCTGGACCGAGGCGGTCGCGGTGTCGCGCGGCCTCCTCGACGACATCGCCGCGCTGCGGGAGGACCTCGCCGAGAAGGGCGTCGATCGCGTCGTGCTCTGCGGCATGGGCGGCTCGTCGCTCGCCCCCGAGGTCATCGCGAAGACCTACGGGTCGGAGCTCGTCGTGCTCGACTCGACCCATCCCGAGCAGGTGGCCGCCGCTCTCGACGGTCCGCTCGAGCGCACCGTCGTCGTGGTGTCGTCGAAGTCGGGCTCGACGGTCGAGACCGACAGCCACAAGCGCGCCTTCGCGGCGGCCTTCGCGGCGCGTGGCATCGAGCCGACCGGGCGCATCGTGATCGTCACCGACCCGGGTTCGCCGCTCGACGTGTCCGCGCGGGCCGACGGCTACCGCGTCTTCAACGCCGACCCGAACGTCGGCGGCCGCTACTCCGCGCTCACGGCCTTCGGGCTCGTGCCGACCGGTCTCGCGGGCGTCGACATCGCGCAGCTCCTCGACGAGGCCGACGCGGCGTCGTACACGCTCGCGCTCGACTCGGAGCAGAACCCCGGCCTCGTGCTCGGCGCGATCCTCGCCGGCACGCGGCCGCGCAAGGACAAGCTCGGCATCGTCGCCGACGGCACGCACATCGTCGGGTTCGCCGACTGGGCCGAGCAGCTCATCGCGGAGTCCACCGGCAAGGAGGGCACGGGAGTGCTGCCCGTCGTCCTCGAACTCGACGCGCCCGAACTGTCCGCCGACCTGCCCGACCTGCAGATCGTGCGCCTCGTCAAGGATGCGCGCGCGACGCACGAGGTGAACCCGGGTGAGGTGGAGATCGCGGGCTCGCTCGGCGCCCAGTTGCTGACCTGGGAGTACGCCACCGCGGTCGCGGGTCGCCTGCTCGGCATCAACCCGTTCGATCAGCCCGACGTCGAGTCGGCGAAGGTCGCGGCGCGCGCCCTCATCGACGACCTCACCCCGCCCGCTCCCCCGGCGTTCACCGACGGCACCATCGGGGTGCGCGCGACGGGGCTCGCGCTGCCCGCCGAGCAGACCGTGCAGGCGGCCCTCGACGCGCTCCTCGCCGAGCTCCCCGCCGACGGCTACGTCTCGGTGCAGGCCTACCTCGACCGCCTCGCGCATCCCGAGCTCGAGCGCCTGCGGGCCGCGCTCGCGGCGCGCACGGGGCGCCCCGTCACCTTCGGCTGGGGCCCGCGGTTCCTGTACTCGACCGGGCAGTACCACAAGGGCGGACCGGCGGTCGGCGTCTATCTGCAGCTCACCGACGCTCCCGGCGAGGATGTCGACATCCCCGACCGCCCGTTCACCTTCGGTCAGCTCATCACCGCCCAGGCGGCCGGCGACGCGAGCGTGCTCGCGCAAGCCGGTCGTCCCGTGCTGACGCTCACCCTCGGCGATGTCGGCGGCGACGGAGAGAGGCTGCGGGGGCTCGCGGCGCGATGACCGTCCCGATCTCCGCCGGCGTCAACCCGCTGCGCGTCGCCACGGACCGGCGGCTCAATCGAATCGCCGGCCCGAGCACGCTCGTGATCTTCGGCGTGACGGGTGACCTGTCGCGCAAGAAGCTCATGCCGGCGGTCTACGACCTCGCCAACCGCGGACTGCTGCCTCCGGGCTTCGGACTCGTCGGCTTCGCCCGCCGGGATTGGACCGATCAGGACTTCGAGCAGGTGGTCCTGGAGGCGGTCAAGCAGTATGCCCGCACCCCGTTCGACGAGGCCGTCTGGGCTCAGTTGCGCCAGGGCATCCGTTTCGTCGTCGGCGAGTTCGACCAGGACGAGGCGTTCGACCGTCTCACCGACACGCTCGCCGAACTCGACCGGGAGCGCGGGACGATGGGCAACCACGCGTTCTACCTGTCGATCCCGCCGAAGTCGTTCCCGGTCGTCACCGAGCAGCTGCGCCGTTCCGGACTCGCCGAGCAGACGGACGGCAGTTGGCGACGCGTCGTCATCGAGAAGCCGTTCGGGTCCGACCTGACGACGGCCCGCGAGCTCAACGACGTCGTCGAGAGCGTCTTCCCGCCCGACAGCGTCTTCCGCATCGACCACTACCTCGGCAAGGAGACGGTTCAGAACATCCTCGCGCTGCGGTTCGCGAACATGCTCTACGAACCGATCTGGAACGCCAACTACGTCGACCACGTGCAGATCACGATGGCCGAGGACATCGGCATCGGTGGCCGCGCCGGCTACTACGACGGCATCGGGGCCGCACGCGACGTCATCCAGAACCACCTGCTCCAGCTGATGGCACTTGTGGCGATGGAGGAGCCCATCTCCTTCGACGCCGAGAGCCTGCGCATCGAGAAGCAGAAGGTCCTCGCCTCGACCACGCTGCCGCCGCGACTCGACACCACCACCGCCCGCGGCCAGTACACCGCCGGCTGGGCAGGTGGCG
>CAMLMQ010000215.1 GCA_946481135.1 uncultured Microbacteriaceae bacterium | reverse complement strand
ATCCGGTTCCTCGACTTCACGGCCGGGTACGACACCAACTCGGCGGTGCTGTTCCCCGAGACGGTCGCGATGCGCGAGCTCCCGCCGTTCACGTGGGGCGCGATCTTCGCCGACCGCGAAGCCGCCCGCTTCCGCCGCGTGACCCGCGCGGCCGCCGAGGTCACGCGTCTCGACCTCCCCGCCGACGCCGCGGCGCTGCTCGACGACCAGCGGCTCGCCGAGGAGACCTTCGTGCTGTGGGACCTCATCCACGACCGCACCCACATGCGCGGCGACCTGCCGTTCGACCCGTTCATGATCAAGCAGCGCATGCCCTACTTCCTCTACTCGCTCGAGGAGTTGCGCTGCGACCTCACGGCGTTCCGCGAGGCCGTGACGCTCGTGCGCGACGGCGAGACGGATACCGTCACGCGCGAGCATGCGCAGCTCGCCCAGTACGCCATCCTGTTCGACCGCCTGTTCCGCTTCCCGCTCACGGGCGACCGGGTGCGCAACTACGACGGGCTCGGCGGGCAACTGCTCTTCGCGTGGCTGCACCAGCGGAACGTGCTGCACTGGACCGACACCGCGCTCGCCTTCGACTGGGCCGAGGTTCCCGATGCGGTGGTGGCGCTGTCGGACGCGATCGACGAGCTCTACTGGCGCAGCATCGACCGGCCGAAGACGGCGCACTGGCTCGCCGCCTACGAGCTCGTGCGCGGGGTGCTCGACCCTCACCCCGCCTCACGCTGGGCGCGCGGTCTGCCGGACGAGATCCTCGAAGGGCCACCGAAGGGCATGACCGACGCGGTGCTGGACGACGAGTTCCCGCTGTCGATGTTCTACGAGGCGCTCGCCAAGAAGATGGGCACCGTCATCGAGTCGACGCGGGGCATCACGGGCGTCTCCGCCTGACGACGGAGGCGCCACCCGCGTGCCTTTCGTAGGCTCGTCGCGTGACCGTCCCCGATCAGCGCCCCGCGCCGACGCGTCGCGAGTTGCGCGCCGATGTCGTCGTCGCGCTCGCGATCGGCGTCGGCGCGCTGCTCAGCTCGGTGCTCTACCGCACGGCCGGCATCTTCGACGATCCGGCGCCCGGCTGGGCGGCGATCCCGTACGCGCTCGGCGTCTCGGTCCCCTTGATCTGGCGCCGCCGCTTCCCGAGCGCGGTGGCGATCGTCGTCTCGGCGACCGTCCTCGTGGGGGGGACGGGCATGGTGCCCGAGGTGCTCATCGGCAACATCGCGCTCTTCGTGGCGTTCTACTCCGTCGGGGCGTGGGAGCGCAGCCGAACCCGCGCGCACGTCGTCCGCACCGTCATCATCGTCGCGATGGTGGTCTGGCTCTTCTTCGCCATCTACCTCGGAGCTCTCGACGCCTTCGAGGCGGAGGCGAGCACGGGCGGCGCGTTCTCGCCGTTCGTCGCGTTCACTCTGATCCAGGTGCTCACCAACCTGCTCTACTTCGCCGGCGCCTACTACTACGGCGAGCGCGCGTACGCGGCCGCTCTCGAACGCGAGACCCTCGCGGCGCGCACCCGGGAGCTCGAACTGGAGCGTGAGCGACTCACCGAGCAGGCGGTCGAACTCGACCGCCTGCGGATCGCGCGCGAGCTGCACGACTCGGTCGCCCACCACGTATCGGTGATCGGCGTGCAGGCGGGCGCGGCCCGGACGACGCTGGAGAGCGATCCGGCCGCCGCCCGCGACGCGTTGAGCCACGTCGAGCAGAGCGCCCGTTCGGCGGTCGAGGAGCTGCGCGGCCTGCTCGGCACCCTGCGCGACCCCGACTCCGGCACCCCCCTCGATGCGTCGTCGACCCTCGGCGTGGCGCGGCTGCCGGAACTCGTCGAGGCGTCGCGCCAGGCGGGGCTGCCGACCGAACTGGAGGTCGTCGGCGACCCGCGGCCGCTGCCGCCCGCTCTCGGTCTCAACGTCTACCGCATCGCGCAGGAGGCGCTCACCAACGCCCGCAAGCACGCCGGGCCCGACGCCACCGCGGAGGTGCGGCTGCGCTACCTGGTGGACGCCGTCGAACTGGAGATCACGAACTCGGGGACCAGCCGCTCCCGACGTGCGCCGGGCGGACTCGGGCAGCTCGGGATGCGCGAACGCGTGAGCGTGTCGGGCGGCTCGCTCGAAGTCGGCCCGCGATCCCGCGGCGGCTACCTCGTGCGAGCACGCCTGCCCATGGGCGTCGCGTGATCCGGGTACTGCTGGTCGACGACCAGGAGCTCGTGCGCTCGGGCCTGCGCGTCATCCTCTCGAGTCAGCCCGGCCTCGAGGTCGTCGGCGAGGCCGGCGACGGCGAGGAGGGCATCCGACTCGCCCGCGAGCTCACGCCCGACGTCGTCTGCATGGACGTGCAGATGCCGCGGCTCGACGGGCTCGAGGCGACGCGACGCCTCGTCGCGGATGCCTCCGTGGGCGCGGCGGTGCTCGTGCTCACGACGTTCGACGACGACGACTCGCTGTTCCGCGCACTCGAGGCGGGTGCGAGCGGGTTCCTGCTCAAGACGGCCTCGCCCGAGCAGCTCGTCGAGGCGGTACGCGTGCTCGCCGAGGGGGCGGCGCTGCTCGCCCCGGCCGTCACGCGTCGGGTCATCGAGCGGTTCGGCGTCTCGGCCCCGGCCACCCGGCTGCCGGCCGAGTTCGAGCAGCTCACCGATCGGGAGTCGCGGGTGCTGTCGCTCGTCGCCCGCGGCCTGTCGAACGCCGAGATCGCCGCCGAACTCGTCGTGGGCGAGGCGACCGTCAAGACCCACGTCTCGAACGTCCTGCTGAAACTCGGCGTGCGCGATCGCGTCCAGGCCGTCGTGCGTGCCTACGAGTCGGGCTTCGCGGTCCCCGGATCCTGACGCCTCCCCCTCGAGGGGGAGAGACGGAACCCGCCCTGCGGGGGAGGCGCACCCGCCGGCGGCTTCGTAGCGTGGAGCCCGAGGACAAGAGGAGGGCCCCGTGCTCGAAATCCGCCAGCTCGACAAGCGCTACGGCACGCGCCAAGTGCTCGACGACGTGAGCTTCGACGTGCGACCCGGTCGCATGACGGGCTTCGTCGGCGGCAACGGCGCCGGCAAGACGACGACGATGCGCATCATCCTCGGGGTGCTCGACGCGGATGCCGGCTCGGTGAGCCTCGACGGCGTCGACCTCGACACCGCCGGGCGCCGCCGCTTCGGCTACATGCCCGAGGAACGCGGCCTCTACCCGAAGATGAAGCTGCAGGAGCAGCTCGTCTACCTCGCGCGGCTGCACGGCCTGCCGACGGCACGCGCGACCGCGAACGCCCGGGCGCTGCTGGAGCGTCTCGGCCTCGGTGAGCGCGCCGACGAGCCGATCGAGAAGCTCTCCCTCGGCAACCAGCAGCGCGCGCAGATCGCCGCCGCCCTCGTGCACGACCCCGAGGTGCTCGTGCTCGACGAGCCGTTCTCGGGCCTCGACCCGATCGCCGTCGAGACGATCGTCGAGGTGCTCTCCGAGCGGGCCGCCGCCGGCATCCCCGTGCTGTTCTCGAGCCACCAGCTCGACATCGTGGAGCGGCTCTGCGACGACCTCGTCATCATCGCCGACGGCCGAATCCGCGTCGCCGGATCGCGTACCGCGCTGCGCGAGGAGCACGCCCGACTGCGCTACGAACTGCTCACCGGCGCCGACACGGCGTGGCTGCGCGACGAGGTCGGCGTCGAGGTCGTCGAGTTCGACGGCGGCTACGCGGTCTTCGAGGCCGCCGACGAGACCGTCGTGCAGAACGTCCTCCGTGCCGCGACCGCGCGCGGCGACGTGCTCAGCTTCGCGCGCCAGCATCCCTCCCTCGCCCAGATCTTCAAGGAGGTCGTCCAGTGACCCAGGCGCCCGCACTCCAGACCTCGTCGGCCCGGCTCGCGCTGCTCGTCGCCGAGCGCGAGATCACGACCCGCCTCCGCAGCAAGTCGTTCCTCATCTCGACCGGAATCCTGCTGCTGCTCGTGCTCGGCGGCATCATCTTCGGCTCTCTCACGGCGCAGACGCCCGAGAACCCCCGCATCGCGGTGACCGACACGAGCGTCGTCACGGCGATCGGCGAGCAGATCGAGGAGGTGCCGGTCGACAGCGTCGACGAGGCCCGCGCCCTCGTCGAGAGCGGCGACGTGGAGGCGGCCGTCGTGCCCGACGACTCGACCCCCCTCGGCGTGCGCATCATCGCCGACACCGCCGAGCCGCGCGGCCTCATCCTGCTGCTCAGCCAGTCGCCGCCCGTCGAGCTGCTCGACCCCGACGCCGTGCCCGGCGGCCTCGCCTATCTCGTGGCGTTCGGCTTCGGCATCGTGTTCTTCGCGGCCGGCATGACGTTCGGCCCGACGATCGCGCAGTCGGTCGTCGAGGAGAAGCAGACCCGCGTCGTCGAGATCCTGCTCGCCGCGGTGCCCACCCGCGTGCTCTTCACCGGCAAGGTCGTCGGCACGTCGGTGCTCGCGTTCGGCCAGATCGCCCTCATCGCGGCGATGGCGATCATCGGCCTCACGGTGACCGGTCAGGACGCGCTGCTCGTCGGCCTCGGTGCCGCCGTGGTCTGGTTCGTCGTGTTCTTCGTCGTCGGCTTCGTGCTCATCGCCTCGCTCTTCGCGGCGACGGGGGCGATGGTGTCGCGTCAGGAGGACATCGGTGCGACCACGA
>CAMLMQ010000214.1 GCA_946481135.1 uncultured Microbacteriaceae bacterium | reverse complement strand
GAGACCCGTCCACTGCTGCTCCTCGATGACGAGGGTCGAGCCGGGGTTCTCCTCCGCGAAGGTCTCGATCAGGTAGTCGCGGGCGTCCTGCGGGGTGTCCGCGCCGACGAGCCAGACGCGGAGCTCCGCGCCTTCCTCATCGCCGCCGGTGCTCGTCGAGCATCCGGCAAGGACGATCGCGCTCGCGGCGACGGCCGCGACGAGGGCGAGTTTCCTCATTTTCGTGTTCCTTTCCTAGGGCGACGGTGCCGCAGGATCGCGGGCACCCCTGTGTGGTGCAGTGGGTGGTGCGGGGGTCAGCTGACCCCGAGCCGTCCGGAGAGCACCATGGCGGCGGCGCCGCGCATGACGATGTCCTCTCCGAGGGCGCTCCCCCGCAGGCTCAGATCGCTGTGGAAGTCAGCCATCGTGCGCGAGCGGAGGGTGTCGAGGGCCGCCCGGGTGAGCGGACCGTCGAGCAGGTGCGCGGGGCCGCTGAGCACGACCTCCGCGAGGTCCAGGGCCCCGACGACCGGGGCGAGGGCGATGCCGAGACGCTCGCCCGCACGGGCGAGGATGTCGTCGCGGCTCGCGGGGGACGCCGCGATGCGCGCCTCGAGGCGGGGCGTCGCGAGCCAGGTCTCCAGGCAGCCGTGCTTGCCGCACGCGCATTCCTCGCCGCCGTCGGTGCCGACGACGACGTGGCCGATCTCGCCCGCGGAGAACCGGGCGCCCGAGAGCAGGGTGCCGCCGACGAGGAGGCCTGCGCCGACACCCGTGCCGATGCGCACGAGCATCGTGTCGCTGAGGGCATCCCCGAAGGAGTGCTCGGCGAGCGCCGCGACGTTGGCGTCGTTCGCGACGAGGGCGGGCAGGCCGAGCGCGTCGGTGAGGTGCTGCTGCAGCGGCAGGTCATGCCAGCCGAGGTTGGGCGCGGTGAGCACGATGCCGGCGAGATCGACGACACCCGGCGACCCGACGCCCACGCCGAGGATCGGCACGTCGGCGCGGGCGATGAGCTGCCGCGCGAGGTCGACGACGAGGGCGAGCGCGGCATCCCCCGTCTCCCCGTCGAGCGACAGGGTGAGCCGGTCGTGCACGGTGCCGTCGAGGTCGAGCAGAGCCCCGCGGAACGCATCGTGCGCCGAGAGGTCGATGCCGAGGATGCGGAAGCCGACGCGGTCGATGTCGACGAGCGTCGCAGGCTTTCCCGGGCGGGCTTCGTCGCGGGTGCCCTTCTCGATCACGAGGGCGTCGGCGAGCAGCTCGGCGACGAGGTCGGAGATCGTCACGCGCGTGAGTCCCGTCGCGCGGGCGAGGTCGGCGCGGCTCATCGCCCCGTCGGAGTAGAGGGTCTGCAGGACGAGCGACCGGTTGTGCCCGCGCGCGTGCTCGGGCAACGACTTCGAGGTCGTCCGCAGCGTCGCGCGAGAGGGCATGCGGGTTAGTAAAGCGCACGAACAAACCTCGCGCAACATTTGGGTGGACGGTTAACAAACTTGTTACCTGCGGCCACGGTAGGTGACACGTCCAGCGGATTCTCAGCGCGCGTCGAAGCTTCGGCGCACCGAAACCTGGGATGCTGACCGCATGCCGACCACGTCGCCCCGCCTCCTCGCCCTCGGCCTCGCCGGACTCGGCGCCACCCTCGCTCTCGCCGGCTGCGCCGCGCCCGCCGCACTCGGCGACGGATCCGGAGGCGACGCGAGCGTCGACACGGGCGCCGACACCTCGGCCTCGTACACCGACGGAAGCTACGAGGCGACCGGCGACTACGTCTCCCCCGCCGGCCCCTCGCAGGTGACCGTCGAACTCACGCTCGCCGACGACGTCGTCACCGACGTCACCGTCATGCCCCTCGCCACCGACCCCACCTCGAAGGGCTTCCAGACGCAGTTCGCCGACGGCATCGCGGCCGCCGTGGTCGGTCAGGACATCGACAGCCTCACCGTCTCGCGCGTCGGCGGCTCGTCGCTCACGAGCGGCGGGTTCAACGACGCCCTCGAGCAGATCAAGGCGGAGGCCCTCAGCTGATCGTCGACCCGCTGCCGACCGCCTGGCGCTTCGAGGCGATCGGCACGCACTGGCGGATCGACACACGCGACCCTCTTCCGGCGGCGATCGCGAACGCCGTCACCGATCGGGTCGAGCGGTTCGACCGCGACTGGTCGAGGTTCCGCGACGACTCACGCGTCGCGCGCATCGCCCGCTCCCCGGGTCGGCACGAGCTCTCCTCTGACGCCGGGCCGCTGCTCGGCTTCTACCGCGAGTTGTATACGGCCACCGCGGGCCGTGTCTCGCCGCTCGTCGGACGCTCGCTCGAAGCCCTCGGGTACGACGCCGCGTACCGGCTGCGCCGCGCCGACGAGATCCCGGTTCCCCCGCCCTGGGAGGAGGCACTCGCGTGGGACGGACGCGTGCTCGAGGTCGCGGCTCCCGTCGTCGTGGATGTCGGCGCCGCCGGCAAGGGCTACCTCGTCGACCTCGTGAGCGACCTGCTCGCCGATGCGGGCGTCGAGGAGCACATCGTCGACGCGTCGGGTGATCTGCGCACACGTGGCGTTCCGATGCGCATCGCGCTGGAGCATCCGCTCGATCCCCGCAAGGCCGTCGGGGTGGCCGACCTCGCCGACGGGGCGTTCTGCGCGAGCGCGACGACGCGACGCGCGTGGGGCGACGGGCTGCACCACGTGCTCGACGCCCTCACCGGGATGCCGACAGCCGCCGTGCTGGCGACGTGGGTGATCGCCCCGACCGCGCTCGCCGCCGACGGGGTCGCGACGGCGCTCTTCCTCGACCCGGATCCGGAATTCGTCTCCCGCACGACGACCGCGTTCGCCAGAATGTCCTCCGACGGCACCGTCGAGACATCCACCGACTTCCCCGGGGAGTTGTTCGCATGATCGCCCGCGCGAGCGCCTGGCTCGACGGCCTCCTCGGCCGGTTCACGATGTACCGCCTCGTGCTCCTCGCGCTCATCGTGCTGTTCGTCGCGAGCCTCGTCGCGACCGGTCTCGGGGCGATCAGCCCCGGCGCCGACGTGGTCGGGATGCTCGCGAGCGCCGCCGTGCTCGTCGCCTCGGCGCTGCTCGGCAACCGGCTGCTCGCGCTCGTCTTCCGGGTGCGGCCGCACTCCGAGTCGGCGGCGATCACCGCGGGGCTGCTGTTCTTCATCCTCCCGCCGCGGTCGACCCCCGACGGTCTCGCCATCCTCGCGCTCGCCGCCCTCGTCGCGATGGCGAGCAAGTACCTGCTCGCCGTGCGCGGGAGACACGTGCTGAACCCCGCCGCGTTCGCCGCGTTCGCGCTCGGGATCACACAGCTCACCTTCGGCGCGTGGTGGGTCGGCACCCCCGTGCTGCTGCCGATCGTCGCCGTCGTCGCGTTCCTCGTGCTGTTCCGCACGCGGCGGCTGCCGATGGCGGGCGTCTACCTCGGCGTCGGGCTGCTCGTCGGCACCGCGCAGTACGCGTTCTTCGGGCTGTCGCTCGCCGACGCCGCCCGTACGGTGCTGCTGTCGTCGCCGCTCGTCTTCTTCGCGGCGTTCATGCTCACCGAACCCCTGACGCTGCCGCCGCGGCGGTGGCAGCAACTCGCGTACGCCGCCCTCGTCGCGACGCTCTACTACGTCACCTACTCGCTCGGCCCGATCCACAACTCCCCCGAGTTCGCGCTGCTCGTCGGCAACGTGCTCGCGTTCCTCGCCGGGCAGCGCCGCGGCATCCGCCTCGAATACGTCGAGCGTCGTCGGCTGTCGCCGTCGTCGTGGGAGTTCGACTTCCGGCCGCGGCACCCCGTGCGCTTCGAGCCCGGCCAGTACCTCGAGCTCACGCTGCCGCACCGCAAGGCCGACATGCGGGGGCTGCGGCGGGTGTTCAGCATCGCGTCGGCGCCGGGCGACGTGCTGCGGTTCGGCATCCGCCTGCCCGAGAAGGCGTCGAGCTTCAAGCGCACCCTGCTCGACCTCGAGCCCGGCACCGAGGTGACGGCGACGAGCGTCGGCGGCGACTTCCTGCTGCCGCGGGATGCGACCCGCCCTCTGCTGCTCGTCGCCGGGGGCATCGGCATCACGCCGTTCGTCGGGCAACTCGAGGCGCTCGCCGCATCGGGCACCCGCCGGGATGTCGTCGTCGTGTACGCGGTCTCGTCGCCCGACGACCTCGCCTACGTCGAGCAACTGCGGGCCGCGGGATGCCGGGTCGCGATCGCGTGCCCGGACCGACCCGACGAACTCCCCGTCGGCTGGAGCTGGATCGGGCCCGACCGACTCACCGGGGACACGCTGCTCGCCTCCGTTCCCGACGCCGCCCGGCGCACCGCCTACCTCTCCGGCCCGCCGACGATGGTCGCCGACCTGCGCGGCGCCCTCCGTCGTGCCGGGGTGCGCCGCATCCACACCGACGTCTTCGTCGGCTACTGACGAGGGTCGCACCTCCCCCTTTTCCGCTGTCGTTAGTTGCACGCGCGCTCGTCGTGCGGGCAGCGCTAGCAACCAACGCGCGCGCAAGGATGCCGTTCGCCGAGGGCGATCGAGAGAGATCTGGCACTCGGGATACTCGAGTGCTAACCTCCTGAATAGTTGAGTCATAGAGACTCAAGTTGAACTCAGGAGGATCACATGGCGATGTACTTCGACCCGTTCCGCGAGCTGGACCGCGTTGCCGGACAGCTCCTCGACACCCGTCAGGGCCCGCGGCTCATGCCGATGGACCTCTACCGCGACGG
>CAMLMQ010000213.1 GCA_946481135.1 uncultured Microbacteriaceae bacterium | reverse complement strand
GCACAGCAGCCACTTCTCTCTCCATTCGTCAGGATGCGACTTCCCCATCGACCTGATGAATGCTTCGAGATAGCTAGCGCTGATTATGCCCGACCAAACCCCGAAATCACAAGGATGTGATTTCAGAGCGCCCGCTCGGTCGGCACCCGCCGGGCCGCTTGCGCCGGGCGAGGGCAGGATGCATACTGCGTATCTGCATACCGAGTGAGCAATCTCGACAGGGTGGGGATCCGCATGACGATTCGACAGAGCATTCTCGCGCTGCTCGACCAGGGCCCGAGCTACGGCTATCAATTGCGTGCGGAATTCGAGCGTCGCACCGGCAGCGCTTGGCCCGTCAACATCGGCCAGGTGTACTCGACCCTCGACCGTCTCGAACGTGACGGCTGTATCGACCGTGTCGGAGAGGACACCGGTGGTCATCAGATCGTCGCGATCACCGATCGCGGGCGCTCAGAAGTGCGGCAGTGGCTCGAAACCCCGACTCCACGACCGGGAACCGCCCGGGACGAACTCGCCATCAAACTCGCGCTCGCGATCACGCTTCCCGGCGTCGACATCGCACGAGCCATCCAGGTGCAGCGTTCAGCGACACTGCGGACCCTGCAGGACCTCACCGCGACGAAGCGCGATGACGACCCCTCCTCGGCGAGCGAACTCGCATGGTCGCTCGCCCTCGACGCCTTGATCTTCCAGGCGGAGGCCGAGATCCGCTGGCTCGACCACACCGAGGCACGACTCACCCGAGCTCGGGCGGCCGGGCTCGAGCCCCTCGCGATGGCAGCGGCTCTCCCGCGGGGCACCTCCCGCCGAGGGGCGGCGTCTCGATGACCGCGCCGCTGCTCGAGCTCCGCGACGTGTCACACACCTACGGCGAGGGCGACACCGCCGTGCAGGCCCTGAGCTACGTGAACCTGACCGTCGCGCCCGGCGAGATGGTGTCGATCATGGGTACCTCCGGCTCCGGCAAGTCGACCCTGCTCGCGATGGCGGGCGGCCTCGAGCGCCCCACGGTCGGCGACGTCCACGTCGCCGGCAGCGCGTTGAGGGGGTCGACGGCCACCGACCTCGCTCGGCTGAGGCGCCGCACGGTCGGCTACGTGTTCCAGGATCTCAACCTCATCCCGGTTCTCACAGCGCTCGAGAACGTCACGCTGCCGTTGGAACTCGACGGCTGGCGGCGGCGCCGTGCCGCGCGCGCGGCCCGAGACGCCCTGCGCGTCGTCGAACTCGACAGCCTCGCGCACCGCTACCCCGACGACCTGTCCGGCGGGCAACAGCAGCGGGTGGCGATCGCGCGGGCGATCGTCGGCGAGCGGCGCCTCATCCTCGCCGACGAGCCGACGGGCGCGCTCGACAGCACGACCGGCGAGGCGATCGTGCGCGTGCTCCGCGGGCGTGCAGATGCGGGGGCCGGCGTCGTGCTCGTGACCCACGACGCGCGTCTGGCCGCCTGGGGCGACCGCGTGCTGTTCCTCCGCGACGGACGCCTCGTCGACGAGGCACGCAGTGACCTCGCCGACCTCACCCGCCGGACCGGCTGATGGGTTCCCTCGGCGCGACCACGCGCATCGCGTGGCGGCTGGCCGGCCGGAGGAGGGCGCGGAACGCACTCATCGCGACGATGATCACGCTCCCCGTCGCAGGGATCGTCGCGGCCGCGGTCGTCGTGCAGAGCGGAGTGCCGACCCTCGACGAACACCTCGACTACACGCTGGGGCACTCGGAGGCACAGCTCTTCGTCATCGGGCCGCCGGGACCGCGTGAGCAGTACCCGCTCGAGCCCTACAGCACCAGGAGCGGCGGAGAAGCCGACTCCGACGCGGATGTGGTCACCGATCCGTCGCTCCACCTCCCCCGCGGAACGGAACTCGTGCGCGTCGATCGGGGCCTCGCGAGCGTGCGTACCGAGAGGGCGGCGGCCACCGTGGATGTCGTGATGGGCGAGGTCTGGGCCCCGGAGCTCGACGGCGCCTACTCGTTGCTCGACGGCCGGGCGCCCCGCACAGACGACGAAGTGCTCGTGACACCCGGGCTGCTCGAGGCCTTCGACCTCGCGATCGGCGACCGGATGGAGGTCGTCGATCCGCGCGGTGAGTGGACGGTCGTCGGCACGATGCGGAAGGGGACCCATCGCGCCGACGAGATGGGGGTGTTCGTGCGACCGGGCGTGGTCGCCGAAGCCGCGGATCCCGTCGACGCCGGAGTCAGTTGGTACGTGCTCGACGCCCCGCTCGACTGGGACACCGTGCGCGACCTCAACCGCGAGGGAATCGTCGCCTTCTCCCGTGCGGTCGCCGCCCAGTTCCCTGACACGTGGGAAAAGGCCGACTGGCGGCAGGCATCCGCGAACGCCGTGATCGGTGTCGCCGCCGTCGCCGGCGGATTCGGCGTGCTGCAAGTGGGTCTCCTCGCGGGTGCCGCCTTCGCAGTGGGCGCCCGGCAGGAGCAACGGCTCCTCGCGCTCATCGCGGTCACGGGCGCAGACCGCCGCGCGCTCGTCCGCGTCGTGACCCTGGGCGGCGTGGTGCTCGGCGCGATCGCGGCTCTGCTGGCGCTGCCCCTCGGCGTGGGTGCTGCGGTGCTCTTCATGGCACTCGATTCCGCCGCCCCGACCTCGCAGTATCCCGGCCTCCACATCCCCTGGCCGATCGTCGTCGGGATCGTGGCGAGCGCCGTGCTCGTCGGGTGGATCTCGGCCGCAGTCCCGGCGCGCGCGGCATCCAGAGTCGACCTGCTCCGCGCTCTGCGCGGCGCTCGCTCCCCCGCCCCGCCACCGCGTCGCGTGCCCGTCGCGGGAGTCGTGCTCGCCGTGGTCGGTGTCGGCGTGACCGTCGCCGCCGGGATCATGATGCGGCTGCCCGACGAATGGCGCGCCGCCGCGATGACCTCGCGCGACGAGACGTTCGACCCCGAGCCCTCTTACTGGCTCGACGGCATCGGCACGGCGCTCGTCGTCATCGGAGGGGCACTCGTGATCTTCGGCGCGATCGCGTGTTGCGGGGCAGTGCTCCGGCTCGTGGCGCGGATCATGCGCGGCGGCGGACCCACCGCGCGCATCGCGACGCGTGATCTGCTGCGGAACCGTTCGCGTGCTGTGCCGGCGATCGCGGCGAGCCTCACGGCGACGTTCGTCTTCGCGATCGTCGTGAGCTCGATCCACACCATCGAGGAGAGCCAGAGCGCGTCCTACCGCTACCAACTGCCGCTGACGCACGCGCGACTGTCGCTCGCCACCTCCATCGACTGGGCGACATCGACCGTCGACTGGGCGGACGCCACGGAGGCCGCCGCCGCCCGCCGTGCGATCGAGGAGAGCCTCCCCGTGCGAGAGGCCGGAGTTATCGACGGTGCCGACGAGTGGCTCGGCAGGTGGTCGGAAGACCCCGACGCCACGTTCGGCGAGCCCGGCGTCGGCCTCCCCCGTCTCGAGCCGCCGACCGACAGCATCTGCCCCCTGCGTCGCGTTCAGGCCTTCGCCTACGAACTTCGCTCCGACGACGAGCTCGTCGGCGCGGACCCCCGCTGCGCAGACGTCGGCGTCGTCAACGTCGCGGGTCTCACCAACCCGAAGATGCAGGTGGGCTCCGTGGCCGACCTCGAACTGCTGCTCGGTCGGCGGGTCGACGAGGCGACTCGTGCGGCGCTCGCGGACGACATCCCGATCGCCCTCTCTCCCCACTATCTCGGCGCCGACGGGCGACTCCGCATCGCCTGGTACGACTCGGACATCCTCGGCAGCAGCGCCCCCGATGCCCTTCACGTCGCGACGCCCGTGGCGCACCTCTTGCCCGCGTCTGAAGGTCAGCCCTGGTACGGCGTGTTCCTGTCGCCCGCCGCCGCCGACCAACTCGGCATCGACCATCGCCCCATGGCGGTCTACGCCGCGCTCGATCGGCGTCCGACCGACACCGAGGTCTTCGAGGCGTACCGGGCAGCCCCGCTCGCGATGGGCGCGACGAACGTCGAGCTCTACATCGAGAACGGACCCACCACGACCGACCCGCTCGTCGTCTGGGCTCTGCTCGGCGCCGCCGGGATCATCACGCTCGCGGCGGCTCTCGCGGCGCTCGGGCTCGCACGCATCGAGGCCCGCGCGGATGACGCGACGCTCGCCGCGATCGGCGCCGGTCGCGGGATGCGACGCCGGATTGCCTTCGTGCAAGCGGTCGTGCTGATCGGCACGGGCGGGATGCTGGGGACCGCGGCGAGCCTCACTCCGCTCGCCGCGATCGCTCTCGGCACCCCGGGATTCGGGTTCGCTCCGCCGTGGGAGCAGCTCGCAGTGCTCGCGGTCGGCCTCCCGCTCGTGGTCGGGATGGTGTCATTCCTCGTGACGCGCTCACCCGGCTCCGTGCGACGTCGCGCAGCCATCGCGTGAGCTCGCGCGTCGTCGTTCGGCATCCGCGGCATCACGTCACTTCGCGTCGGCGTAGCGGTCGACGACCGACACCGACAGGGCGAACTCGACGGGCGCGCCTCCGAACAGAAGGCGCCCCGCCTCCGTCGCCGATTCGCGCATCGCGTCGGCGACCTCGTGGGCGAGCGCGGCTGGGCTGTGCACGATGAGCTCGTCGTGCAGGAAGAACACGAGGTGCGGCTTCTCGGTGAGCGCCCCCTCGCCCAGCTCCCACAGCCGCCGTCGCAGCGATCCCATCCAGCACAGCGCCCACTCGGCGGCGGTGCCCTGCACGACGAAGTTGCGGG
>CAMLMQ010000212.1 GCA_946481135.1 uncultured Microbacteriaceae bacterium | reverse complement strand
CCTCCTCCGCCGCGAGCTGGCTCGCGACGATCTCGGCGTACTCCGCCGAGCTCTCCAGCAGTTCGTCGTGCGTGCCGCGCCCGACGATGACCCCGTGGTCGAGCACGACGATCTGGTCGGCGTCGACGATCGTGGCGACGCGCTGCGCGACGATGACCTTCGTCGCGTCCGGCACCGCCCGGGTGAGGGCGGCACGGAGGCGGGCATCCGTCGCCGTGTCGAGTGCCGAGAACGAGTCGTCGAACACGTAGATCTCGGGTCGCTTCACGAGCGCCCGGGCGATCGCGAGGCGCTGCCTCTGCCCGCCCGACACGTTGGTCCCGCCCTGGGAGATGGGGGCATCCAGTCGCTCCGGCATCGCCTCGACGAAGTCGCGACCCTGCGCGATCTCGAGCGCCGCCCAGAGGTCGTCGTCGGTCGCGTCGGGGTTGCCGTACCGCAGGTTCGACGCGACCGTGCCCGAGAACAGATAGGCCCGTTGCGGCACGAGTCCGATGCGACCCCACAGCGCGTCGGGGTCGATGCGCCGCACGTCGACGCCGCCGAGCAGCACCGCGCCCGAGGAGGCGTCGAAGAGGCGCGGCAGGAGGTTGACGAGCGTCGTCTTGCCGGCGCCCGTGCTGCCGACGATCGCCGTCGTCGTGCCCGGCTCGATGACGAGGTCGAGTCCGTGCAGTACGGGGGCGTCGGCACCGGGGTAGGCGAACGTGACGTCGCGCAGCTCGAGGCGCCCGGGTTCGGGCAGTTCGGTCACGCCGTCGATGGGCGGCACGACGCTCGACTCGGTGCCGAGCACCTCCCCGATGCGGTCGGACGACACGGCGGCCCGCGGCAGGAAGAACGCGAGCATCGTCGCCATGAGTACCGCCATGAGGATCTGCACGAGGTACGACAGGAACGCGATGAGCGACCCGACCTGCAGCGAGCCGTCTTCGACGCGGTAGGAACCGAACCAGAGCACGGCGACGCTCGACACGTTGAGCACGAGCATGACGACGGGGAACATGAGCGCGAACAGCCGACCCGCCTTCGTCGCCGTCTCGGTGAGCCGGTCGTTGGCCACCCCGAAGCGCGCGACCTCGTCGGACTCGCGCACGAAGGCGCGCACGACGCGGATGCCGGTGAGCTGTTCGCGCAGCACGCGGTTCACGGCGTCGATGCGCTCCTGCATCCGCCGGAACTGCGGGGTCATCCGGGCGATGATGAGCCCCACCGCGAGCAGCAGCACGGGCACCGCGACGACCATGATCCACGACAGGCCGGGGTCTTCCGAGATCGCGAACACGACGCCGCCGATCGCGAGGATCGGGGTCGAGATGATGAGCGTGCAGGTCATGAGCACGAGCATCTGGATCTGCTGCACGTCGTTGGTCGTGCGGGTGATGAGCGACGGCGCCCCGAACCGGGAGACCTCCTGCTCGCTGAAACTCCCCACCTGGGCGAAGATCGCACCGCGCAGGTCGCGCCCGAACGCCATCGCGACCCGCGCGCCGAAGTAGACGGCGACGACCGCGCAGATGATCTGCCCGATCGTGACCGCGAGCATGACGAGACCGAGCTGGATGATGAGGCCCGTGTCGCCCCGGGCGACCCCGTCGTCGATGATGTCGGCGTTGAGGCTCGGCAGCCACAGCGTCGCGACCGACTGAGCCGCCTGGAAGACGACGACGAGCAGCAGGAACGGCCAGTAGGGCCGCACGAAGCGCACGAGGATCCGGCCGAGCATCAGTGGGGCTCTCCTTCGGTGGGGATGAGGATGCCGCGGGCGATGAGCCCCGACAGCACGTCGTTCTCGAATGCGGGCATGTGCGGCAGGGCCGAGGCGAAGGCGACCATCCGCACGTAGTCCGCGACGGTGTCGAGCGGCACGGCGAACCGGTCCATGTCGTCGGCGAAGAGGTCTCGGAGGATGAGGGTGAGCTCGCGATCGTCGGGAGCGGGGTGGCGGGGACGCTCCGTGATGCTGAGCGCGACGACCGCGCTGACGATGCTGCCGAGGTGCTCGCGGAGCAACCAGACCACCCGCCGGAGCTTGTGCTCGAACGGAAGCTGCACGTCGATGCCGCGCAGCATCGCCCAGAGCGGGGCGTGGTCGAAGATGCGCTCGATCGCCGCCGCGATGAGCGACTCCTTGTCGCCGAACGCGCGGAACAGGGTCCCTTCGGCCACACCTGCCGCCTCGGCGAGCTGACGGGTCGAGACGTCGCGGCCCTTCTCGCGCAGGAGCGGCACGACCGCGTCGAGGATGGCGTCACGCCGGTCGTCGGGCGCTAGGGGGCGTGCACGCTCCCGGGAGAACGCGCGCGTGTCCGCGAACGCGTCTTTCGCCTTCATCACCGCAGAAGACTAAATGAGTGAGCACTCACTCCGCAAACTTCCTCGCGCTCGATCGCGAGAGGATCGGCATATGGTGACCTCGCTCCCCCGCCGAGACCTCGCCGAAGCCCTGTTCCTCTCGGCGACGGCCGGCTGGGTCGACGCCCTCGCGTTCATCGCGCTCGGCGGGTACTTCGTCTCGTTCATGAGCGGCAACACGACGCGCGGTGCCGTCGACGCGGCGACCGCCGGCGCCTGGTGGGTTGCCGCGACACTCGTCGTCGGCTTCGTCGGCGGGGTCGTCGTCGGAAGCGCGGCGCAACGACTCGCACCGCAGCGGCCGCAGACGATCGCGTTGACCGTCGTGACCGCGCTCCTCGCCGTCGCCGTCGCCGCGACGTTCGCGGAGGCGACCCCGCTGATCGTGGCACTGCCGCTGGCCGCCGCCATGGGTGCGGTGAACATCGTCTTCGCCCGCGATCACACCGTGAGCTTCGGAGTGACCTACATGACGGGTGCGCTCGTCAAAGCGGCGCAGGGCGCGACGGGGGCACTCTGGGGTGAACGAGGGAGCGGATGGGCGCGCTACCTGATGCTGTGGGCGGCGATCGCCGCGGGCGCCGTCGGCGGCGCGTTCGCGTCGGGGCTGTTCGGGCTCGGCGCCCTCGTCGCGCCGCTCGTGGCCGCGGCGGCGCTGCTCGTGCGGGCGGCGATCCGCAAAGTCTGACCGGGGTCAGAGTCGCGCGTACCGGGCCCGAACGCCGGAGTACAGCCCGAACGCCACGAAGCCGAGGGCGACGACGACGAGCAGCACCTGACCGAACGGCAGCGTGCGGAGGGCGGCGAGCGCGTCGTCCAGTCCGCCGGCGCGGGCCGAATCCGACGACACCGCCGCGACGACGAACAGCACACCGATCACGCCGAATGCGATCCCGCGGGCGACGTAGCCCACGCTGCCGAGCACGGTCGTCGCCGTGCCGAGCGCCCCGGCCGGGGCGTCGAGGTCGTCGAGGAAGCGCCGCGTCGCGCCCTTGACGACGAGATACCCGCCGACCGCGATCGTGCCCAGCCCGAGCAGGACGATCAGCACGACACCGCCCGGCGTCGCCAGGGCGCGTGCCGTGAGGTCCTCTTCGCCTCCGCTCCCGCCCGACCCCTGCAGGGCGACCCGCACGCCGATCGCGGCGAGGGTGAGATACGCGACGCCCTTGCCGACGAGCTTCGCCCGCGACATCCATCGGCGGCGCGGATCGGGGTCGCGTTCGAGCGCCGCGGACGCGAGCTGCCAGATGCCCAGCACCGCGAGACCGACGACGATCACGAGGATGAGCGCGAGGCCACCCGGAGCGGCGGCCACCCCTGCGAGCGCACCGCTCGGTCCGGCCTCCTCACGGCCGCCGCCCACGACGCCGAGCGCGAGCAGCCCGATGAGCACGTTGAGCAGCCCGTTGACGGCGAACCCGCCACGGGCGAGCGTTCGAACCACCGGGGTGTTCTGCGCGCGGGAAGCGGTGGACCGGGCGGATGCGCTCATCCGTCGAGCGTGTCAGGGTCGGGGTCGGCGATCGAGGCCTTGCGCCCGGCCCGTCGAGAGGTCAGTCGCCCTCGCCGAGCCACTTCTGCACGAGATGATCGGCCGTGACGCGTCGGATCGTGCCCGAGCGCGCCCGCAGCACGATCGACTCGGTGCGGATGACGGGGCCCTTGCGCTCGACGCCTCGCACGAGTGCGCCGTCGGTGACGCCGGTCGCGACGAAGAACGTGTTGTCGCCGCGCACGAGGTCGTCGGCCTCGTACACCTTCTCCAGGTCGAGCCCCGCGCGCGCGGCGTTCTCGCGCTCGGCGTCGGTCTGCGGATGCATGATGCCCTGGATGAAGCCGCCGAGCGCCTTGATCGCGCACGCCGTCGCGACGCCCTCGGGGCTGCCTCCGATCCCGACGCACATGTCGAGACGGCTCTCGTAGCGGGCCGCGTTGATGCCGCCCGCGACATCCCCGTCGAGCAGCAGCCGGGTGCCGGCGCCGGCCGCGCGGATGTCGTCGATGAGCTGCTGGTGCCGCGGCCGGTCGAGCACGCCGATGAGCATCTCGTCGACCGGCTTGCCCTTCGCCTTCGCGAGCCGGCGGATGTTCTCGCCGATCGGGTTGCGGATGTCGACGACCCCGACGCCGTCGGCATCCGTGACGAGCTTCTGCATGTAGAACACGCTCGAGGCGTCGAGCATCGTGCCGCGGTCGGAGGCCGCGATCATCGAGATCGCGTTGCTGCGGCCCGCCGCCGTGAGCGACGTGCCGTCGATCGGGTCGACGGCGATGTCGCACTCCGGCCCCCGACCGTTGCCGACGACCTCGCCGTTGAACAGCATCGGCGCCTCGTCCTTCTCGCCCTCGCCGATCACGACGGTGC
>CAMLMQ010000211.1 GCA_946481135.1 uncultured Microbacteriaceae bacterium | reverse complement strand
GGAGATCGAGGCGAAGATCCTCGAGCTCGACAAGAACCGCAACAACGTCGTGCTGAGTCGCCGCGCGCTGCTCGAGCAGACCCAGTCGGAGTCGCGCTCGACCTTCCTCAACAACCTCGCCAAGGGCCAGGTGCGCAAGGGCGTCGTGTCCTCGATCGTCAACTTCGGCGCGTTCGTCGACCTCGGCGGCGTGGACGGCCTCGTGCACGTCTCCGAGCTGTCGTGGAAGCACATCGAGCACGCGTCGGAGGTCGTCGAGGTCGGCCAGGAGGTCACCGTCGAGATCCTCGAGGTCGACATGGAGCGTGAGCGCGTGTCGCTGTCGCTCAAGGCGACCCAGGAGGACCCGTGGCAGGTCTTCGCCCGCACCCACGCGATCGGACAGATCGCCCCCGGCAAGGTCACGAAGCTCGTCCCGTTCGGCGCCTTCGTGCGCGTCGCGGACGGCATCGAGGGCCTCGTGCACATCTCGGAGCTCTCGGCGAAGCACGTCGAGCTCGCCGAGCAGGTCGTGTCGGTCGGCGACGAGGTCTTCGTCAAGGTCATCGACATCGACCTCGAGCGTCGCCGCATCTCGCTCTCGCTCAAGCAGGCGAACGAGGCCGTCGACCCGCACAACACCGAGTTCGACTCGGGCCTCGCCGCGCTCTACGGCATGGTCACCGAGTACGACGAGCAGGGCAACTACAAGTTCCCCGAGGGCTTCGACGCGGAGTCGGGCGAGTGGCTCGAGGGCTTCGACGCCCAGCGTGAGAGCTGGGAGCAGGAGTACGCCGCGGCTCAGGCCCGCTGGGAGCAGCACAAGGTGCTCGTGCTCGCCGCCGAGGAGGCCGCGGCCGACCTCGGACCGTCGGGCAGCGGTTCGGCGTCGGGCAGCTCGTTCTCGAGCGACAGCGCGTCGGGCAACACGCTCGCCGACGACGAGTCGCTCGCGGCGCTGCGCGAGAAGCTCGCCGGCAACAGCTGAGCTCACCGTTCGAAGGGCCGTCCGGATCCGTCCGGGCGGCCCTTCGCCGTGTCAGACGGCGTCGACTCGAGGGCTCGTGCGGCGGCGACGTCGGCGCACGAGCACGATGAGCCCCACGGCGACACCGACGAGCCCGAGCACGACGAGCACCGGCACGAGGATCGCGGCGAGACTCAGCAGCACCGACGACACGTCCTCCGCGACGCTCAGCACGGGCGCGGCGACGCCCGCGGTGACCGCGTTGGCGGCCGGGCGGGCGAGCGACTTGCCGGTGTGCACGAGCAGCGACAGCACGACGCCGATGACGATCGGCACCCACTGGTTGCTCGCGAAGAACTCCGCCGGGTCGGTCACGGCGACCGTCTCCGACGCGGTGCCCGACCCGAAGAGGATGCCGCCGGCGGTCGGCCGGACGATCGTCTGCAGCCAGTCGTTCACGGTGTCGACGACGGGCACCTTGTCGGCGACCACCTCGATGACGAGCAGCACGCCGATGATGCCGAGCACCCACTCGTTCTCGAGCCAGGCCCATCCGGCGGGCAGCTGCACCCAGTCGAGGAAGCGGCTCGAGAGCCCCACGATGAGCAACGGGATGTAGGCGTTGAGCCCGGCGGCAGCCGCGAGTCCGGCACCCGTGAGCAGCTCCAGCATCCCCTTACGATAGCGACCATGCTCCTCGTAGCCCTGACGGGCGGGATCGCCTCGGGAAAGTCGACGGTGGCGCGGCGGCTCGCCGAGCACGGCGCGGTCGTCGTGGACGCCGACCAGGTGGCGCGCGAGGTCGTCGAGCCGGGGGAGCCGGCACTCCGGCGCATCGCGGAGGAGTTCGGACCCGAGATGATCGCCGACGACGGCACGCTCGATCGCGCCGCGCTCGGAGCGGTCGTCTTCAGCGATCCGGAGGCGCGTCAGCGGCTCAACGCGATCACGCATCCCGCCGTGCTCGCGCGCTCCCGCGCCCGCTTCGCGGAGGCCGCCGCGGCCGACCCCCACGCGATCGTCGTCTACGACATCCCCCTTCTCGTCGAAGCCGGGCGCACCGACGAGTTCGACCTCGTCGTCGTCGTCCACGCGGCCGCCGAGACTCGGGTGTCGCGGATGGTCGAGTTGCGCGGCATGACCCGGGACGAGGCCTTGCATCGCCTGCGCTCCCAGGCGACGGACACCGAACGGCTCGCCATCGCCGACGTCGTGATCGACGCGGACGGCACGCTCGCCGAGACCCTCGCGCAGACCGATGCGCTCTGGGAGAACCTGCGGGCGCGTGTCGGAGGCGCCGCTTAATCTGGGGGGATGCAGCCCACCCGCGCCGTCCGGCCGTTCGAGGTCGTCAGCGAGTACTCGCCGAGCGGCGATCAACCGCAGGCGATCCGCGAGCTCGCCCAGCGCATCAACGCGGGCGAGACCGATGTCGTGCTGCTCGGCGCGACGGGAACCGGAAAGTCGGCGACGACCGCCTGGCTGATCGAACAGGTGCAGCGACCGACGATCGTGCTCGCGCACAACAAGACGCTCGCGGCGCAGCTCGCGAACGAGTTCCGCGAACTCATGCCGAACAACGCCGTCGAGTACTTCGTCTCGTACTACGACTACTACCAGCCCGAGGCGTACGTGCCGCAGACCGACACCTTCATCGAGAAGGACAGCTCGATCAACGCCGAGGTCGAGCGGCTGCGTCACTCGACGACGAACTCGCTGCTGAGCCGCCGCGACACCGTCGTGGTGTCGACCGTGTCGTGCATCTACGGTCTCGGGGCGGCCGAGGAGTACCTCGGGGCGATGGTGTCTCTGCAGGTCGGCGACCGCATCCCGCGCGACAAGCTCGTGCGCCGGTTCCTCAACATGCAGTACGACCGCAACGACGTCGACTTCAGCCGCGGCAAGTTCCGCGTGCGCGGCGACACGATCGAGATCATCCCGGTCTACGAGGAGCACGCCGTGCGCATCGAGATGTTCGGCGACGAGATCGAGGCGCTCTACGCCCTGCATCCGCTCACGGGCGACGTGCTGCGCCAGATGGATGCCGTGTCGGTCTTCCCGGCGACCCACTACGCGGCGAGCCCCGAGGCCATGCATCGCGCGATCGCGTCGATCAAGGTCGAGCTCGCCGAGCAGCTGGAGCTGTTCGAGAAGCAGGGCAAGCTGCTCGAAGCCCAGCGTCTGCGCATGCGCACCGCGTTCGACATCGAGATGATGGAGCAGATCGGGTTCTGCAACGGCATCGAGAACTACTCGCGCCACATCGACGGCCGCGCCCCCGGCGAGCCGCCGAACACCCTGCTCGACTACTTCCCCGACGACTTCCTCGTCGTCATCGACGAGTCGCACGTCACGGTGCCGCAGATCGGGGCGATGTACGAGGGCGACGCGAGCCGCAAGCGCACGCTCGTCGAACATGGCTTCCGACTCCCCAGCGCGCTCGACAACCGTCCGCTGCGCTGGGAGGAGTTCCTCGACCGCGTCGGGCAGAAGGTCTACCTCTCGGCCACCCCGGGCAAGTACGAGCTGAGCATGGCCGACGGCGTGGTCGAGCAGATCATCCGCCCGACCGGCCTCGTCGACCCGCAGATCGTCGTGAAGCCGAGCAAGGGGCAGATCGACGACCTGCTCGAGCAGATCCGGCTGCGCGTCGAGCGCGACGAGCGCGTGCTCGTGACGACGCTCACGAAGAAGATGGCCGAGGAGCTCACGGCGTTCCTCGCCGAGCACGGCGTCAACGTGCGCTACCTGCACTCCGACGTCGACACGCTGCGCCGGGTCGAGCTGCTCACCGAGCTCCGCGCCGGTGTGTACGACGTGCTCGTCGGCATCAACCTGCTGCGGGAGGGCCTCGACCTGCCGGAGGTGTCGCTCGTCGCGATCCTCGACGCCGACAAGGAGGGGTTCCTGCGGTCGGGCACGTCGCTCATCCAGACCATCGGGCGCGCCGCGCGCAACGTCGCCGGCGAGGTGCACATGTACGCCGACAACATCACCGACTCGATGGCGAAGGCGATCGAGGAGACCGAGCGGAGACGCGAGAAGCAGATCGCGTACAACACCGAGCACGGCATCGAGCCCACCGCGCTCCGCAAGCGCATCGCGGACATCACGGAGGTGCTCGCCCGCGAGGGCGCCGACACCGAGAAGCTGCTCGCCGGCCGCTCGACCCCCGACGGCGCCCGGCGCCGCAGCCCGACGCCGAACCTCCGGCGCGAGGGCCTCGGCGCGTCGGGCGCGGCCGAGCTCGAGACGCTCATCGCCGACCTCAACGGGCAGATGCTCCAAGCGGCCGCGGAGCTCAAGTTCGAGCTCGCCGCCCGACTCCGCGACGAACTCGGCGACCTCAAGAAGGAACTGAGGCAGATGGAGGCGGCCGGTCACGTGCGCTGAGCGCAACTCTGATACGCGCGACGGTGTCCGCCCTCGGCGCAACCACCAGCGGATGTCGGACGCGGTTCGTAGACTTCCGGGGTGTCGATTGCGTCCGTTCCCGGGAACCAGAAGCTGAGCGTCCGCGGAGCCCGCGTCCACAACCTCAAGGACGTCGACCTCGAGATCCCGCGCGACTCGCTCGTCGTCTTCACGGGCCTGTCGGGGTCGGGCAAGTCGAGCCTCGCCTTCGACACGATCTTCGCCGAGGGTCAGCGCCGCTACGTCGAGTCTCTGAGCGCCTACGCGCGCCAATTCCTCGGACAGGTCGACAGGCCCGACGTCGACTTCATCGAGGGACTCAGCCCCGCCGTCTCGATCGACCAGAAGTCGACCAACCGCAACCCGCGCTCGACGG
>CAMLMQ010000210.1 GCA_946481135.1 uncultured Microbacteriaceae bacterium | reverse complement strand
CGGGGGAGACGCGGACGTCTCCCCCGGCCTCGGGTCACTCGGACAGGTCGGTGCGGTAGAGGTTCTCGGTCAGCAGCATGCCGCGACCGATCGCCTCGAACCCGGCGACACCCGTGCCGTGGAAGAACAGGCGCTCGTCGATGCCGAAGACCACGAACGGGATGTCCGCGCTGTAGATCTCCTGCACCGGACCGAACGCCGCGGCGAGCTCCTCGGCGGACACCGCTTCGCGCGCCGCCTGGAGCGCGTCACCCATCTCGTCGGAGGAGTACTGGGCGATGTTCTCGCCGCCCTCGAACAGCGCCGTCATCGAGACCGGCGCGTTGTTGAGGTCGTAGATCCCCGGGTAGAAGGTGATGTCGAAGTCGTGGTTGACGCGCGCGGCGTTCGCCCAGTCTCCGAGGGCGATCTGCTCGAGCTGCACCTCGAATCCGATCTCCTGCAGGTTGATCTGCAGCAGCTCGGCGGCACGCACGAGCTCCGGCACGGCGGCGACGAGCACCTTGATGCTCGTGTCGACCCCCTCGGCCTTCAGCTCGTCGACCAGCTCGGTCGCCGCCTCGACGTCGTTCGACTCCAGGTCGTACTCGGCGTCGTACAGGTTCGACGACTCCGGGAACAGGCCCGACCAGCCGGTGGCCTCCGGGTCCTGGGTGAGCGTCTGCGTCAGCTCGGTCGGGTCGATCGCGAGCGACGCGGCCTCACGGGCGCGGACGTCGTCGAACGGGGCGACCTCGTTGTTGAAGATGAACATGCGCAGACCGCCGGACTCCACGCCGTAGGACGAGCAGCACGGGTCGTCGATGACGTCGAGGATGGCGAACCGGTAGTTGTTCATGATGTCGGCGCCGCCCTGGGTGACGGTCGTCACACGCTGCGCCGGGTCGGCGATCACGGTGAAGTTCAACTCGTCGAGGTAGGGCTTGCCCTCGAGGAAGTAGTCGGGGTTGCGCGTCATCTCCTCGCCGATCGCCGGGTCCCAGGTCTCGAGGATGAAGGGGCCGGCGCCGACGGGGTCGGTGTAGTCGGCACCCTGCTCTTCGAGCGCGGTGGGCGAGGCGATGTAGGAGAGCTGCTCGGCGACCTGACGGTCGAAGATCGGGTTCGGCTCGGCGAGCTCGATCTCGAGCGTGAGACCGTCGGCCTCGAGCGACTCGATCTGCCCGGCGATCGCGGTGAGGGCCGAACCCTCACCCGCCGCACGCTCCCAGTTGTACTTCACCGCTTCGGCGTCGTACGGGGTGCCGTCGGTGAACTCGATGCCGTCGTTGATCGTGAGCGTCCACGACTGGAAGTCGTCGGTCTCGATCCCCTCGGCCATGAGCGGCGTGACGATGCTCTGGCTGTCGACGTAGAACAGGGCGCCGTAGACCGCGAGCAGGCGGTCGGTGGCGATGCCCGGGATGGTCGGCAGCACGGCGACGATAGGGTCCCACGAGGCCACGGGGCCCGCGGAGACGATCGTGACGCTGCCGCCCTGGGTGGCTTCGGCGTCGCCGCCGTTGTCGCCAGTGCCGGGGTCACCCGAGCAGGCCGCGAGCGCGGCCGCCGTGGCGACCGCCGCCGCGCCGGCGAGGAGACCCCGCAGACGCCGCGACTTCCTCATTGAAGTCATTTCGATTCCTCTCTTCGTGGTGCAGTGTGAGTGGTGGTGAGTTCTTGGGCGGCTCAGCCGCGGGTGGGCACGGGGTCGCCGTGCACGGGACGCCAGAGGTGGCCGTCGCGGCCCTCCCCTTCGAGCTGGGTGGCGAAGCCGATGCCTTCGAAGACCTCGGGCGGGTCGACGACGCCGTGCTCCTCGCCCATGCCGGCGGCGAGGATCATGCCGGGCTTGAACTCGACGTCCTCTCCCCGGTACTTGAGCGTGAAGTGGCCGCGGAACACGAACCAGTACTCGTCGCCGTCGTGATAGTGGTAGTCGCACGGCCGCGAGGGGCCGAAGTTGAAGATCGCGGTACGGATCGCCTGCGACCAGTGCCCGGCGATGCGCGCCACCTCGGTCGCGCCGCGGTGGCCCTCGGGGCCGGGGTTCAGGTTGTTGCGGATGATGCCGCCGGAAGCGGGCACGTCGACCCACTGCATCTTGTTGAGCGTCACGCGACCGTGCTCCGACTCGAAGACCGCCTGTCCGTTGAGCACGACGATCCGCTCCTTCGGCGTGGTCGGCATGAGGCGCCGGGCGTTCGCGATGTCGTGCGCCGTGTGCAGGCTGTTCTCGGGGTCGGTCACCGGATCGGGCAACTCGGACGCGGGCGGGAGGATCTCCTCGCCGTCGGCGATGCGGTCGGAACCTCCGAGCACGAAGAACTCGACGTCGTCGATGTCGACCCAGGACTCGGAGGCGGGTCGGTTCTTCAGCGCGTGGCGGTCGGCGTAGACGGGCACGGGATCGCAGCCTCCTTGGTGCGGGTGGCCCGGGAGGGGTTGCCCGGGCGTCGTTTCGAGCAGCATAGGTCGGGGTCGGCGACATCGTCAAACAAATTGTTGAAAATCCTGTCGGAGACTGTCGGGAGTCGCGTCGGCGCGATAGGTTGCATCCCATGAACGCCGCATCCGCGCAGGCGCGCCTCGTCGACGCGATCCGCGGCGACCTGCTCTCCGCGCACTTCGCCCCCGGCGACCGACTCGTCGAGATCGATCTCGCGGAGCGTTACGCGGCCCCGCGGGCCGCGGTGCGCACCGCCCTCATGACCCTCGCGACCGAGGGACTCGTCGACCGTCAGCCGCACCGCGGGGCGAGCGTGCGGGCCCTCACGATCGCCGAGGGCATCGAGATCGCCGAGATCCGTCGCGAGCTCGAGGCCCTGTGCGCGCGGCACGCCGCGGAGGTGTCTGGACCGACGGAACGGGCGGAATTGCTGGGATTCGTCGAGGCGATGCGCTTCGCGACCGAGAGCGGACGCACCGACGACTACCGCGAGTTGAGTGTGCGCTTCCACGAGCGCATCGCCGACGTGGCCGATCACGAGACGGCGCGGCGCTTCCTCCGCGAGATCCGCAACCACAACCTCGCGATCCACTTCCCCGAGGCCTTCGCGAGCGACGGCACAGGCGACTCGCTCGGCCAGCACGTCGCGATCGCGCGCGCCATCGCCGCGGGCGACGGTGCGGCGGCGGGCGAGCTCATGCGCGACCACGTGACTCAGGTCGTCGGATTGCTGGAGCGTCACGCGGCGGGCCTGCACGCCCCCCTCCCCGCCTCGGCCTGACCTGTTTTCAACAACAATGTTGACAATCCTGGCGGGCCCGTCGTAGCTTGCTCCTGAACGAAGGAGCAGCATGGACGACGAAGTCCGCGGGAGAAGCGCGGTCGCGCGGCGGATCGCCGTCCTCGCCACCCTCGACACCAAGGGGGCCGAAGCGGAGCTCGTCGCCCGCGCCGTGCGCGCCCGGGGCCACGAGGCCGTGCTCTTCGACCTCTCCATCCCGGCGGCCGGAAACGTCCCCGCCGACGTGACCCGCGCCGACATCGCGCGGGCAGCCGGCGAGGAGCACGTGCCGGGTGAGGACCGCATGGTCGCCATGGCGCGCGTCGCGCGCGGGACGGCCGCCCTGCTCGCCGAGGGCGTCGCCGCGGACACGCTGCACGGCGTCGTCGGCCTCGGCGGCGGCACCGGCTCCTGGATGGCGGCGAACGCCGTGAAGGACCTCCCGCTCGGCTTCCCCAAACTCGTCGTCACGACGTTCGTGCACGGCGACGGCGCGACCGACGTCGCGATCCTCCCGACGGTGGCCGACATCGCGGGCGTCAACCGCATCCTCGGCCCCATCCTCGTCAACGCCGCGGGCGCCATCTGCGGGATGGCGGAGCAGCCGCCGATGGACTTCCCGGCGAAGCGCGCGACGGTCGCCATGACGATGTTCGGCGTCACGACCGCAGGTGGCGACGTGCTGCGCCAGACGCTCGAAGCCGCGGGCTGCGAGGTCGTCGTCTTCCACGCCACCGGCGCCGGCGGACTCGCGATGGAGCGTCTCGCGCGCGAGGGCCGCTTCGACGCGATCGTCGACTGGACCACCTCCGAGGTGACCGACCATCTCGTCGGCGGTATCTGCACGTCGGGACCCACGCGCCTCGACGCCGCCGCCGAACTCGGCATCCCTCAGGTCGTCGTGCCCGGCGCCGTCGACGTCATCAACGTGCACCTCCCGATCCCGGAGAAGTTCACGGGCCGCGTGCACCACATGCACCTGCCGACCGTGCCGCTCATCCGTGCCTCGGTCGAGGAGAACGCGCAGATCGGCGCCTTCATCGCCGAGAAGCTCTCCCGCACGCGCGGCCCGGCGACCGTCGTCATCCCGCGCGGCGGTTTCTCGTCGCTCGACATCGCCGACGGCGAGTTCTGGGACCCCGACGCCACGGCCGCCTTCGAGTCGGCGGTGCGCGCGGGCCTGCCCGACACCATCCCGGTCGTGACGAGCGACCGCCACATCAACGACCCCGAGTTCGCACGCGAGGTGGCCATGGCGCTCCTCGCGCTGCTGCCCGCCGACAAGGAGACGACGTGACCGACACCACCGACACCCCCCAGCGCCCGTTCACGCGGACGCAGATCCTGGAGCGTCTGCGCGCGCAGCTCGCCCAGGGCAAGCCGATCGTCGGCGCCGGGTCGAGCTCGGGGCTCATCGCGAAGTCGGCCGCCGCCGGCGGGGCGGACCTCATCATCGTCTACAACACGGGCCGCACCCGGCTCATGGGCCTCGCGACGAGCCACCTGCTCAACCACGCCAACCCGACGACCCTCTCGA
>CAMLMQ010000209.1 GCA_946481135.1 uncultured Microbacteriaceae bacterium | reverse complement strand
CGCACGTCATCGGTACCGGCAACACGGCCGCCTCCGCGTTCCTCGCCGCCTCCCGCCTGGGTGCGTCGCGCATCCTCGTCTCGGGCCGCAGCCTCGACGGGATCACGGCGCTCGAGCGGCTCGGCGACCGGCTCGGCGTGCACACCGAATGGCGGCTCTACGGGGCCGACGTCCCCGTGCGTGCGGACCTCGTCATCAACACCCTCCCGGGCGACGCCGATCCCGATGACATCCCCGAGGCGGATCTCGGGGGTGCCCTCATGGAGGTGCCCTACGACCCGTGGCCGACGCCGCGCGCGGTGCGTTGGGCCGCCCGCGAGGCGCTCGTCGTCAACGGGCTCGAGATGCTGCTGCACCAGGCGATCGAGCAGGTGCGGATCTTCGTGACCGGTGAGGAGGGCGGCGCGCTCGACGACGAAGAGGATGTCGTCGCGGCGATGCGCCGGGCGGTCGGGCTGCCTGAGCCGTCGACCCGGAACTGAAACGCTCCGCCGACCTGGAAAGATGGTCACCATGCTGCGTTGGTTGACCGCCGGGGAATCACACGGGCCCGAACTCGTGGCGATCCTCGAGGGGATGCCCGCGGGCGTTCCGATCTCGCGGGAGCAGATCCAGGACGACCTGCAGCGCCGCAAGCTCGGCTACGGCCGCGGCGCCCGGATGAAGTTCGAGGAGGACGCCCTCGACATCTCGGGCGGCATCCGCTTCGGGCTCACGATGGGCGGACCCGTCGCACTGCGCGTCGGCAACACCGAGTGGCCCCGGTGGGTCGACGTCATGAGCGCGTCGCCCGTCGATCCGGAGACGCTCCCGAAGGGCCGCGGTGCCGCGCTCACACGTCCGCGGCCCGGTCACGCCGACCTCGTCGGCATGCAGAAGTACGACTTCCCGGAGTCGCGCAACGTGCTCGAACGCGCGAGTGCGCGCGAGACCGCCGCCCGGGTCGCCCTCGGCGCCGTCGCGCGCGCGTTCCTCGGCGAGCTCGGCATCCGTCTCGTCGCCCACACGCTGTCGATCGCCGAGGTGCGGGTGCCCGACGGCGCCGCGCTGCCGACGCCGGACGACGTCACGGCGCTCGACGCCGATCCGCTGCGCTGCTTCGACGCCGAAACCTCGGCGGCGATGGTCGCGCGGGTCGACCGCGCGCACGACGACGGCGACACCCTCGGCGGGGTCGTCGAGGTGCTCGCCTACGGCCTGCCGCCCGGGCTCGGCTCCTACGTGCACTGGGACCGACGCCTCGACGGACAGCTCGCGGGCGCCCTCATGAGCATCCAGGCGATCAAGGGCGTCGAGGTCGGCGACGGCTTCGCCACGACGACCCGCCCCGGCTCGGCCGCCCACGACGAGCTCGTCATCGGCGCCGACGGCATCACGCGTCTCTCCGACCGCGCGGGCGGCATCGAGGGCGGGATGTCGACCGGCACCCTGCTGCGCGTGCGGGCGGGCATGAAGCCGATCGCGACGGTGCCGCACGCCCTCCGCACCGTGGATGTCGCCACCGGTGAGGCCGCGGCGGCCCACCACCAGCGCTCCGACGTCTGCGCCGTCCCGGCAGCGGGCGTCGTCGCGGAGGCGATGGTCGCGCTCGTGCTCGCGAACGCGGTACTCGAGAAGTTCGGCGGCGACTCGCTCGGCGAGACGAAGCGCAACCTCGACGCGTACCTCGCGGCGATCCCCGACGCGCTGCGCACCGCGCCGGCCTCCGCGCCCGACGGCGCGGATCGCTAGTGGCTCCCCGCGCGGTCTTCATCGGGCCGATGGCGGCCGGCAAGACCAAGATCGGCAAGCGCGTCGCCCGGCTGCTCGGTGTCGGCTTCCTCGACACCGACCGGGTGATCGTCGCCCGGCACGGGGCGATCGCCGACCTGTTCCGCGAGCAGGGCGAGCCGGCGTTCCGCGCGATCGAACGCGGCGTCGTCGCCGAGGCGCTCGCGGGAGACGGGATCGTGTCGCTCGGCGGCGGCGCGGTGCTCGACCCGGCGACGCAGCGCGACCTCGTCGGGCTCCCCGTGGTGTTCCTGCACGCCCCGGCTTCCGTCGTGGCCGCGCGGCTCGCTCTCGACGAGGGCAAGCGTCCGCTCGTCGCGGGCGGTATCGCCGACTGGGAGCGCATCTTCGCCGAGCGGCGTCCGATCTACGAGTCGCTCGCATCCCACACCGTCGACACGTCGACGGGACGCTTCGACGACATCGCCCGGGGGGTGGCCGCATGGCTGACGACGTGACGACGATTCCGGTGCGGGGAACCCCCGGATACGACGTGCTCGTCGGCCGCGGGCTGCTCGACCGGCTGCCCGCGGTGCTCGGCCCGAAGACGGCCAAGCTCCTGATCGTGCACGCGCCGCCGCTCGCGGCACGGGCCGAGGCGCTGCGCGAGCAGCTCTCGGGCGCGTACGAGGTCTACCTCGCCGAGGTTCCGGATGCCGAGGGTGCCAAGCGCGTCGAGGTCGCCGCGTTCTGCTGGGGCATCCTCGGGCAGACCGACTTCACGCGCACGGATGCCGTCATCGGCCTCGGCGGCGGCGCCACGACCGACCTCGCGGGCTTCGTCGCCGCGACCTGGCTGCGGGGCGTCGACGTCGTGCAGATCCCGACCACGGTGCTCGGCATGGTGGATGCCGCGGTCGGCGGCAAGACCGGCATCAACACCGCCGAGGGCAAGAACCTCGTCGGCGCCTTCCACGCCCCGCGCGCCGTGCTGTGCGACCTCGAGCTGCTCGACGACCTGCCGACGAACGAGATCCTCGCCGGCTTCGCCGAGATCGTGAAGGCCGGGTTCATCGCCGAACCCGAGATCCTGGACATCATCGAGGCGGATGTCGACGCGGTCACCGACCCGCGCACGCCACAGTTCCGGCGGGTCGTCGAGCTCGCGATCGGTGTGAAGGCGCGGGTCGTGGGGGAGGACTTCACCGAGCAGGGGCTGCGCGAGATCCTCAACTACGGGCACACCCTCGGGCACGCGATCGAGCACGCCGAGCGCTACCAGTGGCGGCACGGCGCCGCCGTCGCGATCGGCATGGTGTTCGCCGCCGAACTGTCGCGGCTCACCCGCAACCTCTCGGACGACGCCGTCGACCGCACGCGCCGCATCCTCTCCGCTCTGTCGCTGCCGGTCTCGTACCCGGCCGCGCGCTGGCGCACGCTGCTCGCGACCATGCAGCGCGACAAGAAGGCGCGCGGCGGGATGCTGCGCTTCATCGTGCTCGACGGCATCGGACGCCCGACGACCCTCGAGGGCCCCGACGAGTCGCTGCTCTTCCTCGCGTACCAGAACGTCGCCGAGGCAGACTAGACGCATGACCAGCATCGAATCGGGGACGGCCCCGGCATCCGGCGACGACCGCACGCTCGCCGTGCTCGCGCATCTCTCGCCGATCATCGCCCTCGTGCTGACGGCCGGATGGCTCAGCTGGGTGGGTCCGCTGCTCGTCTGGCTCATCTGGCGCGGCCGCGGGGGACTCGTGCGCACCGCGGCGGCGACCTCGTTCAACTTCAACGTGACGATCTGGGTCGCGCTCGTCGTCGGCTGGATCTGCTTCTTCACGATCGTGCTCATCCCCGTCGCGATCCTGCTCTGGGTCGTGCCGGTGGTCCTGCAGTTCGTGTTCTCGATCCTCGGCGCCGTGCGCGCCTCCCGCGGCGAGGCCTTCCGCTACCCGCTGCAGATCCCGATCCTGAACTGATCGCGCATCCCGGTGCTCGAGGAGCGCCGCAGGCGCGTGTCGAGACCCCGGACGTCGATCTCGACACGCCGCTGTCGCGGCTCCTCGACCACCGGGTCGATACGGTGGGTCCATGGCGCGTGTGCTGGTGCTCAACGGACCCAACCTCGGGCGGCTCGGCAGCCGCGAGCCCGACGTGTACGGCGCGCAGGACCTGTCCGCCCTGCGGATCCTGCTCACGGAGCGGGCCGGGGATGCCGTCGAGATCGACCTGCGGCAGACCGACGACGAGGCGGAGATGATCCGCTGGATGCACGAGGCGGTCGACACCGAGACGCCCGTCATCGTCAACCCGGGCGCGTTCACGCACTACAGCTACGCCCTCTCCGACGCCGCCCGGATGGTCACGAAGGCCGGCATCCCGCTCGTCGAGGTGCACATCTCGAACCCGCACGCGCGGGAGGCGTTCCGTCACACGAGTGTGATCTCGGGCGTCGCGACGGGCGTCATCGCGGGCTTCGGGTTCGACTCCTATGCCCTCGCGCTCGACGCGGTGCGGGCCGCCTCCTGATCCCCGGCTAAGCTCGACCCCCGTGGCTACCACCAACGACATCAAGAACGGCAGCGTTCTCAACCTCGACGGCCAGCTGTGGAACGTCGTCGAGTTCCAGCACGTCAAGCCCGGCAAGGGCGGCGCCTTCGTGCGCACCAAGCTGAAGAACGTGCGCTCCGGCAAGGTCGTCGACAAGACGTTCAACGCGGGCACCAAGATCGACTTCGCGACGGTCGACCGCCGCGACTTCCAGTACCTTTACCGCGACGGCGACGGCTTCGTGTTCATGGACACGACCGACTACGACCAGGTGACGGTGCCCGCCGACACCGTCGGTGACGCCGCCAACTACATGCTCGAAAACCAGCAGGTGCAGGTCGCGCTGCACGACGGCGAGGCGCTCTACGTCGAGCTGCCCACCTCCGTCGTGCTCGAGGTCACCTACACCGAGCCGGGTCTGCAGGGCGACCGCTCGAGCGCGGGCACGAAGCCCGCGACGCTCGAGACGGGTCACGAGATCCAGGTGCCGCTCTTCC